>PEAP01000062.1 GCA_002753665.1 Magnetococcales bacterium DC0425bin3 | reverse complement strand
CACCAGGGCGGCCACCTTCTTGGGGTCCACCCGTTCCATCAGGTGGGTGAACGGTTCGATGGTCCGTCCACACAGGGGGACTGCCAGAGACTCCCATTTCAGGGATTCCAAATTCAGGAATCCAGCCACCCGTTCGGCCATGCGGGGCAGGACCGGGGCGAGGAGGGTGATGAGGATGCGGAACAGGTTGAGGGCCACGGTGCAGGCATCCTGGAGCGGGCGGGCCTGGTCGGGCTGCTTGGCCAACAGCCAGGGGGCCTGACCTTCCACATAGCGGTTGGCCTCTTCGGCCAGGCGCATGATGGCCTGCATGGCACGAGAAAATTCTCTTTTTTCATAAAGTTCTGATATTATATTAACGTTTTCCATGAACTTATGGTGCAGCCCATTGTCCTCCGGATAACCGGGGGACAGGGCGCCGTTGAACCGCTTGTGGATGAACCCGGCGGTGCGGGAGGCGATGTTGACCACCTTGCCCACCAGGTCGCTGTTGACCCGGGCCACGAAGTCGTCCAGGCTCAGGTCCAGGTCGTCAACATGGCTGGTCAGCTTGGCGGCGTAGTAGTAACGCAGGGCCTCTGGATCAAGGAAATCCAGATAGTTGCGCGCATTGATGAATGTACCACGCGATTTGGACATCTTCAGCCCGTCCACGGTGAGGAAGCCGTGGGCGAACACCGCGTTGGGGGTGCGGAAGCCGGCGCCGTGGAGCAGCGCGGGCCAGAACAGGGTGTGGAAATAGAGGATATCCTTGCCGATGAAGTGGTAGACCTCGGCCCGATCCTCCCGGCGCCAGTAGTCGTCGAAGACGGCGCCGGTGCGTTGGCACCAGGCCAGGGTGGAGGCCATGTAGCCGATGGGGGCATCGAGCCAGACGTAGAAGAACTTGCCCGGGGCGTCGGGAATTTCGAAGCCGAAATACGGTCCGTCCCGGCTGATGTCCCAATCCTTGAGTCCGTCCTTGAACCATTCTTCCAGCTTGTTGGCCATTTCGTCCTGGAGCCGTCCGGAGCGGGTCCAGCCGGTGAGGAAGTCGTGGAAGTCGGCCAGCCTGAAGAACAGGTGTTCGGATTCCCGTTCCTCCGGGGTGCTGCCGCACAGGGCGCAGCGCGAATCCTTGAGGTTCAGGGGATCGTAGGTGGCGGAGCAGACCTCGCAGGCGTCGCCATACTGGTCCAGGGCGCCGCAGGTGGGGCAGGTGCCCCGGATGAAGCGGTCGGGCAGGAACATCCGGTCCTTGGCGCAGAAGGCCTGGCGCACGCTGCGCCGGGTCACATGTCCGGCGTCGCGGTTCTTTTCGTAGACCTCCACGGACAGGCGCCGGTTCTCCGGGCTGTTGGTGCTGTGGAACTGGTCGAATTCGATGAAGAATCCTGAAAAATCCCGCAGATGCTCGCCATGCATGCGTTCCACCAGGGCGTCCGGGGTGATGCCTTCGCGTTGGGCCCGGAGCATGATGGGGGTGCCGTGGGTGTCGTCGGCGCAGATATAGATGCAGTCGCGGCCCTGAAGCTTGTGATGGCGGACCCAGATGTCGGTCTGGATGTATTCCACCAGGTGGCCCAGGTGGATGGAGCCGTTGGCATAGGGCAGAGCGCTGGTGACCAGGATGCGGCGCATGGCGGAATGTTCCGAAGGGTGGCAGGGGAAAATGGCGATTCTAGGCCCCGGGGCGGCGTCGGGCAAGCGCTGGCGCCAATTTGACATAATATCACTTATGCGACTTATGCGACGGCCGGCCTGGTCCCCGGCCATAATCGCTTGAATCGCTTGATATGTTATGTCAAATCGCATATCAAATCGTCAGGCCGCGATCGGGTCGGAACAAAAATCCAGTTTGTATTGCCGGATCGGCATGGTAGAAATGGTAGAAATAGAGCTTGTCCCCCTTCTTCGGAGCATGCGGCCTTCGGGCACCGGATGGGCCGCCCAACGGAAGACACGGAAAGACCGACCATGAGCGACCACGCAAGCGGCAACGCCTCGAACGAGACCAACGCCACCGGCGGAATCGGACGACTGCCCGAAGCCCTGTCTCCCGAAGCCACCGCCAGCCTGCTGCGGCGCATCAACAAGCTCAACGAGCTGGGCATCGCCCTGTCTTCGGAGCGGGATACCAACCGCCTGCTGGAAAACATCCTGCTGGGGGCCAAGGAGCTGACCAACGCCGATGCCGGGACCATCTATTCGGCCACGGATCACCAGACGCTGAAGTTCGAGATCATCCGCACCGACAGCCTGAACATCGCCATGGGCGGCACCACCGGGGTGGCGATCAATTTCCCCGAACTGCCCCTCTACCGGAACGGCCAGCCCAACCTGGCCATGGTGGCGGCCTACTGCGTGCTGAAGGACACCACCGTCAACATTCCCGACGCCTACGAGGCGGAAGGCTTCGATTTTTCGGGGACCCGGGCCTTCGACAAGAACACCGGCTACCGCTCCACCTCGTTTCTCACCGTGCCGTTGAAGAACCACGAGAACGAGATCATCGGCGTGCTGCAGTTGATCAATGCCAAGGATCCCGCCGACGGCCGGATCAAACGTTTCACCAAGGAGGATCAGCAACTGGCCGAGTCCCTGGCCAGCCAAGCGGCCATCGCCCTGACCAACCAGAAGCTGATTTCCGACCTCAAGCAGCTGTTCGAATCCTTCATCCAGTCCATCGCCACGGCCATCGACGAAAAATCCCCCTACACCGGCGGCCATTGCCACCGGGTGCCGGTGCTGGCCGAAATGCTGGGCCGGGCGGCCAGCGATTCCGATGTCGGAGAGTTGAAGGCCTTCACCCTCTCCGATGAGGACCTCTACGAGCTGAAGATCGCCGCCTGGCTGCACGACTGCGGCAAGGTGGTGACCCCCACCGAGGTGGTGGACAAGGCCACCAAGCTGGAAACCATCTTCGACCGGGTCCACATGGTGGATGTCCGCTTCGAGGTCCTCAAGCGCGATGCCCAAATCCGTGCCCTCGAGCGCAAGCTGCAGGCGTCTGGAGGGGGTGATTCAACATTCAATCAAGAGGTTGACGCGACTTTGGAGAAAGAACTTCAACAGATCGACGACGACCGGGCCTTCATCCGGGAATCCAACATCGGCGGCGAGTTCATGTCCGATCAGCGTCAGGAGCGGGTGCGGACCATCGGCCGCCAACGCTGGGTGGGTCCCAAGGGCGAAGAGGAGGATTTCCTCACCGAAAACGAGGTCTACAACCTCAACATCGCCCGGGGCACCATCAACAAGGAAGAGCGGCAGATCATCAACAACCATGTGGTGGCCACCATCAAGATGCTGGAAGCCATCCCCTTCCCCAAGCACATGACCCGGGTGCCGGAAATGGCCGGCGGCCATCACGAAACCCTGATCGGCACCGGCTATCCCAAGGGACTGACCAAGGACCAGATGTCGGTGCAGGCCCGCATCATGGCCATCGCCGATGTCTTCGAGGCGCTGACCGCCCGGGACCGGCCCTACAAGCCGGGCAAAACCCTCTCCCAGTCCCTCCAGATCCTGGGGTTCATGAAAAAGGACCAGCACATCGATCCGGATCTGTTCCAGGTGTTCATCGACCAGGAAATCTACATGCGCTACGCCGAGGAATACCTGGGACCGGAGCAGATCGACGAGGTCAACCTGGACAAGATCCCCGGCTACCTCCCCCCCGCCCGCCGGGAGGCGCCCGTAACTGGAAGCTGAAGGGGATCAGAAGGTGTTCGCCAAATTCTTCCATGTCCATTTCAGGCACAACCTGATCCGCCATCTGTTGAGCGCGGTGGTCATCGCCGTGGTGCTGCTCCACACCAGCGGCCTGGGCCACCTGCCCCTGCTGGAGACCCTGGAAAACCTCAGCTACGATCTGCGGGTGCGTCAGGCCGCCACCCTGGGGGTGGATCAGCGGGTCGTCATCATCGACATCGACGAGGCCAGCCTGAACCAGGTGGGACGCTGGCCCTGGAGCCGGGACCGGGTGGCCGACCTGATCGACATCCTGTTCGATGAATACGGCGTCTCCACCCTGGGTTTTGATATGGTCTTCGCCGAACCGGACAACAGCTCCGGCCTGGATACCTTGGAAAGCCTGGCCCGCAGCGCCCTGAAGGATGTCCCGCGCTTTCTCGATCAGGTGGTGGCCCTGCGCCCGGTGCTGCAACGGGACAACCTGATGGCCCAGAGCCTGAAGGACAAGCCCGTGGTGATGGGATTTTACTTCAAGAGCGTCGCCGATACAATTGAAAGTTCTGGTGTTCTTCCCGCGCCACTCATGACGGTCGAGGATCTCGGCGAGGCCGGGCAGCGGATTCTCAAGGCCCGCAGCTACGGGGGCAATCTGAAGGTCCTCCAGGAAGTCGGCAACCTGGGCGGCTTCTTCGACAATCCCCGGGTGGACAGCGACGGCGTGTTCCGCCGGGTACCCCTGCTCCAGGAATTCCGCGGGCAGATCTATCCCTCCCTGGCGGTGGCGGTGGCCCGCCTGCTGTGGGGCAATCCGCCGTTCACCATCGGACCCAATACCCTGGGTTGGACCGCCGGCCCCGAAGAGAAGGTGGACATCCCGGTGGACGACCTGATGTCGGTGCTGGTGCCCTACCGGGGCCCCAGCCCCAGCTTTCGCTACATTTCCGCCGCCGACATCCTGGAGCGCAAGGTCGGCAAGGACGACCTGCTGGACAAGGTGGCCCTGGTGGGCACCACCGCCCCCGGGCTGATGGATCTGCGCTCCACTCCCATGCAGAACGTCTACCCCGGGGTGGAGGTCCACGCCAACATCATCAGCGGCATCTTCGACGGCCGGATCATGGCCAGGCCGGACTATCTCAACGGTCTGGAGGTATTGACCATCCTGTTCCTGGGCCTGGTGCTGGCCATGACGCTGCCCCGTCTGAGCCCGCTGCACAACACCCTGATGACCCTGGGGCTGATGGCGGCGGTGATCGGGCTGGAACGCTACAACTGGCACAATGGCACCCTCTTCTTCCTGGCCAGTCCGCTTCTGGTGACCGGCGGGCTGTTCATCCTCCACATGTCCTACGGCTTCTTCGTGGAGTCCCAGGGCAAGCGGCAGATCGCCAAGGTCTTCGGTCAGTACATCCCCAAGGAGCTGGTGGACGAAATGAGCGCCTCCGGGCAGGAATTCGCCATCGGCGGCGAAAGCCGGGAGATGAGCGTCCTGTTCTCCGACGTGCGCGGTTTCACCACCATCTCCGAGGGCCTCAAGCCCGACGAGCTGACCCGGTTGATGAATTTCTTCCTGACCCCCATGACCCACATCATCCACCAGCGCCGGGGCACCATCGACAAGTACATGGGCGACGCCATCATGGCCTTCTGGGGCGCCCCCCTGCGGGATGCCCGCCATGCCTACCACGCCGTCCAGTCCGGCCTCGACATGATCAAGGGCATGGAGACCCTGCGGGACGAGCTGGCCCAGAAGGGCTGGCCGCCGATGAAGATCGGCGTGGGCGTCAACAGCGGCATGATGAACGTCGGCAACATGGGATCGGAATTCCGCATGGCCTACACGGTCCTGGGGGATGCGGTCAATCTGGGCAGCCGTCTGGAAAGCCTCACCAAGCAGTATGGCGTGGGCTTCATCATCGGCGAGGAAACCCGCCGGATGACCCCGGAATTTCTCTGCCGGCAGTTGGATCTGGTCCGGGTCAAGGGCAAGCTCGAACCGGTGGCCATCTTCGAACCCCTGGGCCTGGAGGAGGAACAACCCGCCGACCTCAAGACCGCCGTGGCCCGGTATCACGAGGCCCTGGATCACTATCGGCGCCAGGATTGGGACGCGGCGGAAAAACTGCTCCAGGAACTGAAGGCGACCGATCCCGACCGCAAGATCTACGATATCTATCTGGAACGCCTGGCCCAGTTCCGCGGCCATCCTCCCGGAGACGGCTGGGACGGCGTGTTCACCCACACCTCCAAATAGCCGGGGCCGCCGGGTCGTGGCCCCCTCCCCTGTCCTGCGGCGCGGCACGCTGCTCTCGGCCACCCTGGTCTCGCTGCTGGCGGTGTTCCTGGGCTGGCGCTTCCTCAGGCCCCTCAACATCTTCGTGGTGGACGACACGTTCGCCTGGTCCATCCGCACCCCGGTACCCGAGGGACTGACTTCCCTGCGGGCCTCCGAATGCGGCCAATGCCACCAGGAGATCTACCGGGAATGGTCCCAGTCCATCCATGCCCGGGCCTGGACCGAAGAGTATTTCCAGGCCGACTACGCCTTCGAGGGCCGGCCCTACGTCTGCATCAACTGCCACATCCAGTTGCGCAACCAGCGGGAATTCGATGCCGTCTCCTACCGCGATGCCGACCGGCTGGAGCCGGTGCTGCAGCGCAATCCCGATTTCGACCCGGAACTCCAGAAGGAAGGCGTCACCTGCGCCGTCTGCCATGTGCGGGAGGGTCGGGTCATCGGCCTCCACCCCTCGGACACCGCTCCCCACCCGGTGGCGGTGAAACCCGAGCTGCTGTCCGGCATGGACCCCTGCCGGATGTGCCATGTGGCATCCGGCCAGCGCTGGGACATGTTCTACCGCCTGCCGCCCTGCGGCACGGTGGCCGAGATCCGCCAGGGCGGCAAGGAACCCGACTGCGTCGGCTGCCACCTGCCCCGGGTCACCCGACCCTCGGCCGAGGGAGGGCCGCTGCGTGAGGGGGGACGACATCTGTTCCAGGGCGGCCACCATCCGCCCCAGGTCATCAAGGCCCTGGAGGTGGCGGTGGAGCGGGCGTCGCTGGGCGACCGGGAGCGGGTCACCTTCACTCTGACCAATGTCGGCACCGACCATCGGTTGCCCACCGGCACCCCGGACCGGCATCTCACCCTGGAGCTGAGACTGCTGGCCGCCGATGGCACCGTGCTGGACCAGGACCTCCATGTCATGCGCCGCTCCGTGATGTGGCGCCCGTTCATCGTCGATCTGTGGGACACCCGCCTGCTGCCCCGGCAACCGCGGGCGTTCCACTTCGAATTCGACCCGAACCGCTCCCCGGCCCCGGCGGCCCTGGAAGCGGTGGTGCGGTATCACCTGCTGGACGAGGCCCGGCGGCGGCGCATTGCCTATCAGAACACCGCGCCGATCCACTATCCGGTCTGGCAACGGCGCATTCCCCTGACCGCCGCAGCCGGCGGCAACGGTTGAAACCCGCCGGCGACCGGCCCACAATGGCGCTGCGGTCGGAGACACGGCATGACAGCTGAAAGAGCCATGGATGGCTTTTCCAACGCTCTGATGAGGGAGAACCATGGCCATGGCTGCGACCAACGATGACCGTGCAAGCCGCGAAGCGGCTTGCATCGGTGGCGGGGAGAGGGTGGATGTGACCGGGCATGGGCCGCCCCTGCTCTGCCTGCCCGGTTTCGGCAGCGCCAATTGGATCTTCGAACGCTGGATCCCGACCCTGGAGCGCCGCTTCACCCTGGTGATGCCGGACAACCGGGGCATGGGGCGGAGTCCCCCGGCGGTGGCGCCCTACGGCATCGGCGATCTGGCCCGGGATGCCCTGGAGGTCATGACCCGGTTGGGCTTCGAGCGTTTCGGGCTGGTGGGCTTGAGCATGGGCGGCTTCATCGCCCAGCGCCTGGTGCTGGACGCCCCCCAGCGGGTGACCGCCATGGCCCTGCTGGGGACCACCTCGGGGGGGCCGGAATTCGCCCGGCATTTTCCGGTCATGGGCGAGGAACAGCTGCGGGGCATCTACCAGATGAAGGCCGCCGCCCGGGCCCGGGCGGCCCTGGATCCGGCCCTGGTGCCCTATCTGCACAGCCATTATCCGGAGGTGTTCGATTACCTGCTGGAGCGGCGGGCCGGCCGGGATGAAGCCCTGGACCAGATCCTGTTGCAGTACCGGGCGGTGACGGAATTCCTGCAACACCCCCTGCCCCTGGAGCGGATCGCCTGCCCCACCCTGGTTTTGGCCGGTGAACAGGATCTGCTGGTGCCCCTGGAGAACGGCCGCCTGCTGGCGGCCAGGATTCCCGGGGCGCGACTGACGGTGCTGCCCGTCACCGATCATCTGTTCTTCCTGGAAGACCTGGCGGGCGTGACCGGGGCCCTGACCGACTTCTTCTTTGACACGCCATGATTCCGGCGGGGCATTCCTGCCTCGCCAGGGGAGGAGTTCCAGACCATGTGGCATGATTTCATCGGGGAATTCGCCGCCAGCCAGCCGGACAAGCCGGCCATCATCGACCGCGTCACCGGCCGCACCTACACCTATCGCAGCCTGGAGCGGACCGTGGACCTCTGGGGCCGGGTGCTGGGAGAGCGGGGCATCGGGGTCGGAGAGCGGGTGGTGTTCCTGGCCAGCAACTGCATGGAGCATATCCTGCTGTTCTTCGCCTGCGCCCGGGTGGGGGCGATCCTGGCCCCCATCAACCACCGCACCCCGCCCCTGGAGCTGGCCGGTCTGCTGGAGCTGGTGGAGCCGCAACTGTTCCTGGGCAACATCCCCGCGCCCCAGGGCCAGCGTTTTCCCTATGTGGCGATGCAGGACATCGATCCGACCGTCCCCCGCCCGCCGACCCCGCCCCACGAGGTGGCCGCCGAGGACGTGATGATGATGCTCTTCACCAGCGGCTCCACCGGCCAACCCAAGGGGGTGCTGTTTCCGGCCCGCATGATCATGGCCAACATCCAGAACACCATCGGCACCGATGTGCTGCAACCCGATGACATCTCCCTGGTCAACACCCCGTTCTTCCACACCGGCGCCTATCATGTCTTCCTGCTGCCCCTGTTGTCCATCGGCGGCACCCTGGTGCTGTTCGGCGGGTTCGATCCGGGGCAACTGCTCCAGTCCGTGCGGGAGGACGGCATTACCATCTTCTGGGCGGTACCCACCATGTTCCAGGCGGTGATCGACCACCCGGACATCCACCGCACCGACTTCGCCAACGTCCGGGTCTGCCTGTCCGGCGGGGCGCCCCTGAGCCTCAGCCTCATCCAGGCCTATCACCAGCGGGGGGTGCCCTTCAAGCAGGGCTTCGGCCTCACCGAGGTGGGACCCAACTGCTTTCTGCTGGAGACCGAAGACTGCTGGAAATATCCCGAATCCATCGGCAAGCCCATGCCCCTGTCCCGCACCCGGGTGGTGGACGAGGACGGGCGGGATGTGGGGCCGGACCAGCCCGGCGAGCTGTTGCTGGCCGGACCCCATGTCTGCAAGGGCTATTGGCGCAACGAGGCGCTGTTTCGCGCCACCCTGCGGGGAGAGTATTTCGCCACCGGCGATCTGGTGCGGGTCAACGCCGAGGGCTACTTCTTCGTGGTGGGGCGCAAGAAGGACCTGTACATCTCCGGCGGCGAGAACGTCTATCCCGGCGAGGTGGAAAAACACCTGGTCGCCCACCCGGACATCACCCAGGCGGTGGTGGTGGGGGTGCCCGATCCGCAATGGACCGAGGTGGGCTATGCCTTCATCGTCGGCCCCCGGGCGCTGACCCTGGCCGAACTGCGTGAGTTCCTGAACCAGCGCCTGGTGCGCTTCAAACATCCCCACCATCTGGAACGTCTGGAGGCCATGCCGCTGTTGGCCAACGGCAAGATCGATCGGGTCACCCTGCTGCACCGCGCCCGGGAGACGGTGGCCCAACGGACCGCCCGATCCTAGCAGAGCGTTGAAAAAGCCATCCATGGCTTTTTCAACGTCGGGAACCGCAAGCAGAGCTTGCGGTTCCCTCACGGAATCAACGGATTGGAAATCCGTTGATTCCGGCGGGGCATCCCTGCCCCGCTGGCAGCCCATTGATCAACGGGCTGTCAGCGCGTCACGCCCGGCCGGCCCGCAGGATGCTCAACGCCGCGGCATACTCGAACCGGTCGATATGCTGGACTATCCGTGGGCAGGCTTCGCCCAGCAAGGCTTGCAGCAGCCCGAGGTTCTCATGGACCCAGGGTCCGGCCTGGGTGTCGTCGGCGACCAGCAGTCCCTCCAGAGTGGCCAGCAATTGCTCCCCCTGGGCCGGATCCGGACCGGGGGGCGCCACGGCGGCGGCGGACACGGCCACGGGCAGGGCCAGAATCGCCTCGATCAGCAGCGTCAATTCCTTTTGACAGCGGGTGGCCAATTCCTCGTATTCGGCCAGTGGCCGGTCCTGGCGCAGGGCATGGTCCAGGTTGGCGGCCCGTTCGGTCACCCGATAGGCCCCCAGAATGGCGGCCGCCCCCTTCAGGCCATGGGCGATCTGCCGGGCCCCGGTCTTGTCCCCGGCGGCGAGCCGGCCGATCAGGCGCGTCAGGTCCGTCCGGTGGGACGTGGCGAACAGGTGCAGCAGGCGTTGGTATTTCGCGGTGTTCTGCCGGACCATGGCGATCCCCTGCTCCACATCCAGACCCGGAATCGACTCCAACCGAAGCCGCAGGTCGGAATCGGACGGCTGGGACGGAGCCGCGGCCGGATCGGGGGGGGACTCGGGTGACCCCGCCGCCGGCTCCGGCCGGGCGCGGCTCAACCACTGCAACAGGCCGGCATAGAGCGTCTCCGGCGCCACCGGCTTGGTGATGAAGTCGTTCATGCCGGCGGCGGTGCAGGCCTGCCGGTCCTCCTCGAAGGCGTTGGCGGTCATGGCCAGGATGGGCATGTCGGCCTGCTCGGGCTGGGAGCGGATGGCCCGGGTCGCCTCCAGGCCATCCATTTCGGGCATCTGCATGTCCATCAACACCAGGGCATAGCGGTGGCTGCGCAGGAGTTGCAGGGCCACGCGGCCGTTTTCGGCGGCATCCACCCGCAGTCCCACCCCGCGCAGCAATTCCAGGGTCACATCGCGGTTGACGGGATTGTCCTCCACCAGCAGCAGCCGTGTCCCGGCATGCTGGCGACGCAGGGCTTCCTCGCTGTCCAGCGTTTTCCTGGCCCGGGACCTGTCCCGGGTCACGGGCTGACCGCGCTGCAGCAGGACGGTGAACCAGAACGTGCTGCCCACGCCCAGGACGCTGTCCGCGCCGGCCTCCCCGCCCATCAGATGGGCCAGGCGCCCGGTGATGGCCAGCCCGAGGCCGGTGCCGCCGAACTTGCGGGTGATGGACAGATCCGCCTGCTCGAAGGGCTGGAACAGCCTGGACAACGCCTCGGGCTCGATGCCGATCCCGGTGTCCTGCACCTCGAAGCGCACCCGCAATCCGTCCATGTTTTCTTCCAGCAGGCTGGCCCGCACCCGAATGGTGCCCTGCTCGGTGAACTTGATGGCATTGCTGGCATAGTTGAGCAGGGCCTGGCGCAGGCGGGTCAGGTCGCCCCGCAGCCATAGGGGCACCCGGTCCCGCTCCAGTTCGATGGTGAGGCCCCTGGCCCGGGCCTGTTCGGCGATCAGTGAATAAATGTGATCCAGCAGGGAATCCAGGGCGAAATCGTTCTGTTCCAGATGGATGCGGCCGGCCTCGATCTTCGACAGGTCGAGGATGTCGTTGATGATGGACAGCAGATGCTGGGTGGCGTCGTCGATATGGTCCAGGCGTTCGGCCTGCTGCGGGGTCACGCCGTCCTGGCGCAACAGGTAGGTCAAGCCGAGGACGGCGTTCATCGGCGAGCGGATTTCGTGGCTCATGTTGGCGAGGAAGGAACTCTTGGCCCGGTTGGCCGCCTCGGCCTCCTCCTTGGCCGTGGCCAACTGTGCGGTGCGCTCCGCCACCAGTTCCTCCAGATGGTGCCGGTGTTCTTCCAGTTCCCGGCTCAGGCGTTGTCTTTCGGCGATATCCTCCTTGAGGCGCTCCTCGCTGGCCCGCAGGCGGGACCGTTCCGCCACCGCGTCTTCCATCAGGTTGAGGGCGGCCAGCCGGGCCTGGCGCTGCACCTCCAGGGCGGCCTGCTGGTTCTCCATCAAGGCCAGCTCGGCCTGCTTGCGCTTGGTGATGTCCTGCACCGTGCCGAACAGCACGACGATGACGCCATTCGCATCGCGGCCGGCGCAGCCGCGGGCGATGATCCAGCCGCGCCCCCCGTCGGGGCGCACCACCTCGGCTTCGCATTCGTATTCTTCCCCGGTGCGCAGGCAGTGTTCGACCCTGGCGGCCAGCCGCTCCCAGCTATCCGGGGTGAAATAGCGGCAGACTTCGGGGTAGATGGCCGGCGGCAGGGCCGGGTCGCGACCATAGATGCGATAGATCTCCTCGGACCAGACATGCCGGTCCTGCCGGATGTCCCAATGCCAATTGCCGATGCCGGCCAGGCGCTGGGCCTCCAGCAGAATGGCCGTACTCTTCTGCAAGGCCTCCTGGGTGCGCCGGGATTCGGTCACGTTCCAGAGGCTGACCAGAATCGAGGGCTCCTCGCCCTCCTCCATGGGCAGACGCACGGCCAATTGGTCCCACACAGCGTCCGGCTGGCCCGGAACCGGTAGCGGACCGCCCTTGTTCGTATACGGAATCCCCGTTGTCATGACCTCCTGCAACCGCTGCGCCATGCCGGCCACAGCGGCTTCTGGAAACACCTCGCGATAGGGACGACCCGTCATCGGCAGGTCCGGGCGCATGGCCTGGCAGGCGCGGTTCAACAGCGTATGGCGCAGTTCCGTGCCCTGAAGCACCGCAATGCAGGCATCGGTATGATCGAGCAGCGTCGTGAGGAAACGTCGCTGGCGCTCCTGCCACCGGGTCCGGGCACGGCATCGCACCCGGTGGAGCAGCCCGCTCAGAGCGCTCACCAGCAGACCGTCGAGGACCAGCGCAAGCCACTGCTGCCAGTCATGGGAGGCGGTCATGGCGAACCGGTCGATGGGGGGAATGAGGAAATAGGCCGTAACCAGCGCCGCGGTCAGGGTCGCCGTCAGGCCGGTCAGGAAACCGCCCAGCAGGGCGCTGACGATGATTGGCGCCATGAACAGGATGAGCAGCGGTTCACCGGAGGCCCCCGACATTTCCCGGAGGAACAACAGGGTGGCCACGACCATGCCCATGGCCAGGCCATGAATCGCCACCGGCCGCCAGAACACGATGGCCCGGTTGGCCAGCCGGATCATGATGCCCCTTCCCGCCACCCGGAAGATGGCGCGTCGAGGAAAGCCAGTGGATAGGGTTCCGGCCAGCCCAGGGCCTGGGAGAGGGCGTTGACCTGTTGTTTGAGTTCGATCATGTACAGTTCGCGCCCCACCATGGCCTGGTTGAACCGTTCCAGTTCCCGATTGCGTTCGATGGCCTCCGCGCTTTGGCGCAACAGCGCCTCTTCGGCGTTCTTGCGCGCCGTGATATTGAATGCCACGGACAGGATCCGTTTCACCCCATCGAGGGTGATGGGGATGAGCTGGACATCCTCCCAGATGACTTTTCCCTGGCGCAAACGGCTTTGCCACTCGACGCACTGCGGTCCTTCCCGGGCGGCCTTGCGGATCAGGGCGCGGGCATTGGCGGCGGTGAAGGGCGGCTCCAGCCAGGCATCGTGCTGCCGCAGCTCGGCCAGCGTGGTGCAGCCATGGGATTCGATGGCCCGCCGGTTGGCGTCGAGGATCGCCCCGGAATCCCGGTCATGGATCATGAAGGCCACCGAGGCGGTATCGAACAGGGTGCGGAACCGGGCCTCGCTGTCCCGCAGTGCCCGTTCGTCCTGCTTGAATTCGGTGATGTCGCGGGCGATGCCGAAGGTGCCGATGACCTGGCCAGCGTCATCGCGCAACGGTCCCTTGGTGGTCAGGAAGACCCGCGACCCCTGGGAGGTGTCGAGGGTTTCTTCCTGGATCACGCCGATGGTCTCGGTCAGCATGCGCCGGTGGCTGGCCATCTGGGTTGCGGCCTGATCGGCCGGAAAAATGGCCCGGTCATCCTGGCCCAGCACCGCCGCGGCGGGCTGGCCGACGATGCGGCTGGCGGCCCGGTTAAACAGGATGTACCGTCCCTCCCGATCCTTGGCGAAGATGGCATCGTCGGAGCTGTCGGCGATGGCGGCCAACAGGCGCAGGGCCTGCAGGCGCTCCTCCTGGACCTGCTGCACGCCGACGGCCAGAGCCAGTTGCTGGCGTTGGCGCAGCAGGGCAATGGCGGCCGCGGTGGCCAACTGGGCCAGCAAACCGGCCAGAACGATCCAGACCCCGTCCCGGAAGATGCCATTGTACAGCTCTGCCCGATCCAGCTTGGCCCCCAGGAACCAGTCGGTCCCCGGGATACTCTGCACCACGCCCATGATCGCCACCCGACGATAATCGATGCCGAACAGTTCCCTGCCCTGGTGCGCCGCGCCCCTCATTCCCTGAACGGCCATGAGATCGCTTTCCGTCATCGGAATGCGCAGACGCAAAGCCGTTCCCTTCTGGTGACGCAATTCGTTGAGGAACAGCACATGATCGCCGTCACGGCGGAACAGCAGCGTTTCACCCGTATCGCTGGGGATCGGCCAGTCCTGCAGGATGGGGTAGAGCCAGTCGGCCAGTCCGATCTGGAGTACCAGCACCAGCATCGGCCCTGATCCGGCCCCGGCCCTGATCGGGGTGACGAACGCCAGCTGAGGCTGTCCGTCGGCGCCCAGGAACGGGCCCACCGGGTGGATACCGTCGTCCCGTGCGCCTGCCAGGGCCGCCGCCCGCAGTTGCGGAGGCAGTGGTGCGGCATTGGAACCACCCGGGAGGGGATGCCCTTCGGGGTCCAGCAGCATGATCGTCCTGAAACCGCGCATGAGGGGCGACTGTTCGATGACCTCACGCATCCCATCCCCGACCATGCCCTCCCCCGACCCGGGCCAGCGGCGGTACCGGGCTGCCAGGCGAAGATCGTTGCGGACCCATTCCACGTCGCGTTGGCGCTCCCGCAGCCAATCGGTGATCTGCCGGGACTTGAGATCGGCGATGATCCGCAGGCGGATGAGTTCCCTCTCATGATGATGCTGAACAATATGGGCCAGGCCCGCGGCGGTCACCACCACGATGGCCCCCATGATCAGAGCGGCCACCAGCGCCGGTGGACCCTGGACCCGGGCAGGATCGACCGCCTTCCCACCGGACAGCCGTCGCAACAGGCCGTACAGCAGCAGCGCGGTGATGGCGACGAACAGCAGTCCCTTGAGAGTGCCAACCAGGGTGGCATGCACCGGATCGTGGAACAACCATCCCACCGCCTTGTCGGACAACAGAATCCACAGCATGGCGAACAGGGCATACACCATGACCATGGTCAGGGCCTGGATCCGCCCGATCCGGATGGGTTGTGACGGCGCGGGCCACATGGGGACGATGGCCATGGCGGTGAGCCTGGACGGGTCAGGCAGTCGGACCGGACAGCCTGAGGCTGGCGATCACGATGTTGCCGTTGCCCCGATAGTCCAGCTGGTCGAAGCTGAGACTGCCGGCCAGAGCGATTCCGCGGCCATGCAGGTCGAAGGCGCGGTCCTCGGAGAAGCCGAGGTAGTTCTGCCAGTCGAAGCCGTGGCCCTGGTCCCGAATGGTGAAATGCAGGGCGTCCACCAGGCGTTGGAACTGGACCTCGACCCGGCGGTCCCGGTATTCGGGAAGTTGCAGGCGGCGGTGGATCTCGACCTGCCAGAGGCCTTGCAGCAACAGGGCGCTCTTGTCGCGGTAGCTGATCTCCAGGTTGCCATGTTCGACGGCATTCACCAGCAGTTCCTGGAGTCCCAGGATGGTGCGTTCCGGTTCCGGACAGGCCTGGGCGAGATAGTTGGCCAACAGGCGGCCTTCCTCCAGATCCTGGAAGCGGAAGGTCCCGGACTGCAGGAAGGACAACGGCCGCTCGATCCGCCGCACCTTGTCGACCATCTCCTGCCATTCCCGGTTCTGCTGGAGCGCGGCGTCGACCACGGCCAGCAACACCTCGGGCTGGAACGGCTTGGTCAGATAGTAATAGGCCCCCTGGACCAGGCCCTCGCGGATGCTTTCCTTGTCGCCCTGGACGGTTTCCATGATCACCGGAATGCGGGCCAGGGCCTCGGCGCCCTTGATGCGGCGCAGCAGCTCCATGCCGTCCATGCGCGGCATGACCCGGTCCAGCAGGATGACATCCCAGCTGCCGGCATCCCCCTGCAACCGCTCCCAGGCCGTCTGGCCGTCGGGGCAGACGGTGATCTGAAACCCCTGGGCTTCGAGGAGATCCCGAATGATGAGGGTGATGATCTCTTCATCTTCGACCAACAGGATACGGGCTGAACGATTCACTGGATTCATCCTTGTCCTTGGGGGTCATGGTGACAGTCGGAGATAGTGCAGAAGGACTCGAAACACCCCTGAAAAACCTCGACCACATCGGGATCGAACTGGGTGCCGCTGCCCTGGACAATGAGGGTGCGGGCCTGGTCGTGGGTCAGGGGCGCCTTGTAGACGCGCCGGGACGTGAGGGCATCGAAGACATCGGCGACGGCCATCAGCCGCGCCGACACCGGAATGGCCTCACCGGCGCGATGGTCCGGATAGCCCGAGCCGTCCCAGCGTTCATGGTGCCAGCGGGCGATTTCCTTGGCCAGGGTCAGGAATTCCACCGGTTGCTCGGCATCGCGTTCCGCCAGCTCGATGGCCTCGGCTCCCAGGCGGGCGTGGGTCTGCATGATGGCCCATTCCACCCCATCCAACGGCCCCGGCTTGCGCAGGATGGCATCGGGGATGCCGACCTTGCCGATGTCGTGGAGGGGAGCGGAGCGGGTGAGCATGTCGATATAGCGGTCGTGCAGGGTGGCGCGAAAGCGGGCATGATCCCGCAGCCCCAGGGCAAGTTCCTGCACATAACCCTGGGTGCGGAGGATGTGATTGCCGGTTTCCGGGTCGCGGGTTTCGGCCAGATGGGCCAGGGCGCGGATGGCCACTGTCTGGATCAGTTCGTTGTCGCGCATGCGCCGGTTCACTTCGGCTTCCAGCCAGGCGTTCTGGTCCTTCAGGATGTCCCGGGCCTGTTTCAGTTCCAACTGGGTCCGCACCCGCGCCAGCACGATGGCCGGCACGAAGGGCTTGGTGATGTAGTCCACCGCGCCGACCTCGAACCCCCGCAACTCCGCCTCGATGCCGCCCATGGCGGTGATGAACATGACCGGGATGGCCTGGGTGGCGGGACTGGCACGCAACAGTTCGAATACCTGGAAACCGTTCAGATCCGGCATCATCACGTCCAGCAGAATGAGGTCCGGGCGGGGATCGCTGGTGGCGATGCGCAATACGTTCTTCCCCGACCGGGTCGCCCGCACCCGAAACTCAGGCCGCAACAGCTCGCCGAGGATGGTGAGATTCTCGGGCGCATCATCGACGATCAACAAGGTACGGGGAGGCGATTTCATACAGTTCCCTGCGCCTGCCTGCGTTTCGAAACGACAGGTGGTCCGCTTCCGACGGCGCATTGTTGCCGTCGCGGCCTTTGACTCATTTGACTCATTCTGCGACAGGATTTATGTATGATCTCATTTTTAGATTGGTCGGCCGCCGGCTGTCAACTGAATTTTTCTATTTCGCAATTTTGTTTTCTTATGATTTTTGTCGGAAACCAAGATCCCCTTAAAGCCATCCACAGCCTCCTGCGCCCTTCCAGGCCAGGAGGACCATGGCGGTACTCAACAGGCCATGGATATCCTGCCAGGCCCCTACCGGTCCGTTCCCCTCTCCGGGAAATTGGGTCGGAATGCGAAGCCGGGACGTACCGGACCACCCTCCCCCGCTCCCCTGCAGGGCCAGCAGATGCGCGATGGTGTCCCCCGCATCCCGCCCCCGGAAGAGGCACCAGCGCCACCGCAAGGCCAGATCGAAGGCCCCCTCTCCCGGAGGCGCCTCCCACGCCAGCACCCGCTCCCGAACCGCCGCCGGCACCCCACCGGTCCGTTCCAGGAAGGTCAGGGCCATGGTGACGGCATACAGGGGCCCGTCCCACCAGAACGCCTGCCAGGGGGGCTCCCCCGAAGTACGCGCCAGCGCCCGCCGGCACAACTCCCGCCGAATCCTCGTCACCTCTTCCTCCGCCCCCAGGGCCGCCAGGGCGAGACCCACCACCGGCGCCACGTCCTCGTGGGGGTGGGCCCAAGCGCCGAAGCGTTGCGGATCGGCAAAGGTACGCACACTCCCTTCCGCGGTCAGAAAGGGGGCCAGCAGCGCGGTCCCCGATATCCCCTCCAAGGCCCCCAGGCGGGACAGCAACCACAGCGACCAGGCGGTGGAGTCCGCATCACAGGCCGTCTGCGGGTTGTACCCCCAACCCCGGGGGGTGATCCAGGTCCGCAACGCCCCCACGGCCCGTTCCAGACACCGACGGGAAGCCGGAGCGACGGGCTCCAGGGCCAGGGCCAGGCCCACCAACGCCGTGGTCCAGGCCCAACTCTCCCCCGGAGGCAGACGATAGTCCCGCCATCCCCCATCCCCCTCCTGGGCCGCCCGCAGGAACGCCTCGGCCCGCGCCATGGCCGGGGCCGGATCAGGGTTCATCTCCCCTCCTTTCCAGGGTTGGTCACGGAATGCCCATCCATGGCCTCACATACAGGGTGACATGATCGCCTTCCGGTTCGAACCCCAGACTCACGAACTCCGGTCCCACCCCCGGGAAACATCCATGCATCCCTGCCAGGAAATGGTCCAATGCTTCCCGGCCACACCCCGCCAGGGTCACCAGATCTTCCACCAACGCCTCGGCGGCCTGATATCCCGCCCCCGGACGCACGAACTGGAGGGAAAGATCCACCTTCACCCGCCCCAACGGGGGCCGCAGCACCCCCTGTTCGCCACGGGCCGGGCAATCCACCCCCACCGTCACCCGCCAGGGGGCCGCCGCTCCGAACAGTTCCCGAAACCGCACCCAGAGCGGGCGCAACACCCTCTCCCCCCGGGGCCAGGCCTCCGCGACACATCTCGGCAGCCCGGCCAGACCCGGCGCCGTCATGGCAAAATAGGGACGCCACACCCGCAGGCGCCCCTCGGCCAACGCCATCCCCACCCCCACCGGGAGCGCCACTTCCCACAGCCGCGCCATCCAGTCCCGCCACGGTCCCATGAAATCCTGATGGGAGAAGGCCCCCATCACATCCGCCAACCGCTGCCAGCGCTCCCGGAGCGTGCCATGGCGCAAATTGACATACACCCGCAGCCCCACCCCCCGCGGCGCCAGCTCCAGCCCCAGCCAGATCCCTCCCCACAATTCATCCCGCGCGGCCGCCGTGCCAGGCAATATTCCATCCACCATGCCCCGCACCCGGGCCTGCAACCGCCCCCAAGCCAGGATTTCCAACATCTCCCCCAGCGTTTCCAGGGCCACTGTCACCTGTCGGGAAACCGGCAGCCCCACCCCACCGGGCTCGCACAAGAAACGAAACGGGACCGGCGCAAGCCGGTCCCGCGTCAGTTTTACGGAATAGACCATCGGGGTCCCGTCCAGGGTCAGGGACGGGCGCCGCACCAGACGGGCTTCCCCCCCCGGGAGGGTGGCGCCCAGGAGCATCCCGTGCAACCGCCGACCCCGCTCCCGCAGCGCCCCTTCCCAGGCTTCCCCGGCCGTGGCCCGCTGGTAATACGCCTCCCCCGGCCGCAGAAGCCCGTCGTTCCCGATCACCGCCCTGTTCATCCCATCAGACGGGCACCAGGTTCACCGTGGCCGGAGCGCCACTGGTTCCGTTGGTGCCGTGGTGGCCTGGATCGCCATTGGCGCCCGGGGAACCCACCGCCCCATTGGGAGAGCCATGACCGCCCACTCCGGACGCTCCGCCCACTCCGCCCACTCCGGGGGCGCCCGCACGGCCCCCCTGGCCGGCGGCCAATCCATCCGCGGGATCGGCACGCACCAGGGGTTGGGGGTGGCTGCTGTCATACAGGATGGTAATCAGGCCTCCACTGGCGCCATCCCCCCCATCTCCGGCATCGCCCCCGCGGCCCCCGGCGCCACCGTTGCCTCCACGGCCCCCGGCGCCATCGGAAGCATCGGGTTCGCACCCATTGCCATCACCCCCCTGGCCCCCATTGCCCCCCTG
>PEAP01000227.1 GCA_002753665.1 Magnetococcales bacterium DC0425bin3 | reverse complement strand
TCTGTGCAACACAGGCGCTCAAAGATCTATTCCGGGGCAAATGGCCGGATTTCATGACAATGCCCTGACCAATCCCTGGCCCGCTATGGCGGTTGGCCCGCAGGGGGTGGTGAATAGTTACGAAAAATCTTTGGTGGCCCGATAGCGTGCCATGCAAAAGTAGGCCAGAAAACGAATTCGGGCTTGATGCCACCCCGGACCGGCGGTAAGTTGAACCACGAGTGGGTTGACCTCCCGCATGCTTCACCTCCCAGTGAATGTCTGCCTGGCGGCGGATTTTTCAGGCTGGTGTAAGCAGGGGTCAAATCACTTGCAATTGATTGAATTATCATCAAATATCATGATTTTGTCCTGTACGGAGATCAATGGACGACTCTCTGATTCCGGCCGATCCGGAGACCATGGCCGCGGAACGGCGCAAGGCCAAGGCCCTCAAGCGTTCGGCTTGGTGGAAAAACCGGATCGGCCAGGGCCGCTGCCACTATTGCGGCCAGCAGGTTCCGCCCCGGGAGCTGACCATGGATCACAAGGTGCCCCTGGTGCGGGGCGGGCGGACCAGCCGCGGCAACTGCGTGCCCTGCTGCCCCCGCTGCAACGCCGCCAAACAGAACCTGCCCCCCGGCGCCTGGCGGGCGATGGTGGAGGAGGAATGACGTCGAGAGGCCGGGTCTACAAACTGCCGAATTCCACCGGGGTCTTGACGTAGAATACATGCACCTCTTCCTGCCGCAGCCGGTGGAACAGGCGCTCGGCATCGGCCTCGCTGACCGCCAGTTGGACCTCCTGGGGCTGGTCGGCCAGCTCGAAGAAGTGGGACGAGTGCAGGTGCAGGTGATGGCCGTAGCCCATGCTGCCCGCGATCAGGGTGGCGCCCGGCAGTTTCATCTCCCGCGCCAGAGTGACCAGCCATTCGCCGAGCGGTTTGCCGTGGTGGCGCCGGTCCTGCTGGGTGAAGAAGGTGATCACATGGCCTTTCATCGTATTTCCTCAGAGCCTGTCGCGGAATGGCCACTCATGGCCATTCCGCTCGTTAGCGGAGTTTCAGCCATTGCCAGGACACCACGCCCGCCACGGTCATCAGCAGCGAACCGCTGACATGGGTGGCGATGGCCGCCAGGGCCCAGCCCGGCCGGCCTTCCTGCAACAGGGTCACCACCTCGGCGGAAAAGGTGGAAAAGGTGGTCAGACCGCCACAGAACCCGGTGATGATCAGCAGCCGCCATTCGGGGGCGAGGCCCGGTGTATCGGCGAAGAAGGCGATGGCCAGACCGATGAGATAGCCGCCGATGAAGTTGGCGGTCAGGGTGCCCGGCGGAATGGCGGGGAACAAACCGTTGAGCTGGGTGCCCAGGAGCCAGCGCAACAATGCGCCCAGGGCCGATCCGCAGGAGATGGCAACGATGGAATTCCACATGACGATGTCCAGTGCATGACAGAGGGTCCGGCAACAGCGCGACCGGTCCGGAGCGCGCTTCAGACCACCCAGGACCGTCTGGCGGGAGCCGGCATGGGCCCCGGCCCCGCCGCGGGATCCGGCGTCGCGGGGATCTCCTGGGGAGCCGCCCCGCCCCGGGCCTTGGGGGTGAACTTGAGGCATTCCTGTCCCGAGACCGCCAGCACCTCCAGGGAGGGAAACCGCTTGCCCTTGAACCCCATGATCGCGCAGCCCCGGGGGTTGTCGGCGTCCCAGGTGACCCGGAAGTGAACGCAGTCGAGGCAGTTCACCCGCGGACGGGCAGAGGGCGGAGCGTCGGTCATGGCTCTTCACCACCAGTAACGGGGATAACGCCGGCTGGGGGCCAAATTGTTGACCGTCAGGGCCACCCCCAGCATCAGCACCGCCCCGGTGGTGGCCGGCAGCAGGGGATAGACCCAGCCCAGCTTGTGAATGGCCGGCGAGCCGATCACGGCGATGAGCGCCGTGGCCCCGCCGGGCGGGTGGAGGGTGCCGCTCCACTGCATGGCGGCGATGGCCAGGGAGACCGCCAGTGCCCCCGCCAGCCAGGGCGTGGAACCGAACAGCAGAAACACCGCCACCCCCACCAGTCCGGAAACCAGATGCCCGCCCACCAGGTTGCGGGGCTGGGCCAGGGGACTGTCGATGGCGCCGTAGATCAACACCGCCGACGCGCCGAAGGAGGCGATGATCAGCACCAGGTCCCTGGGCTCCAGCAGGAACTGATGCAACGCCCCCACTAGGCCGATGCCGAGCAAGGCCCCCAGCCAGGACCAGAAAATCTCCACCGCCGGCAGCGCCGCCGGCCGGGCGCCGCCGCCGGACATCTTGCGCAGGAATCTTGATTGTTCCAACGTCGACCAGAAGCTCTCCAGTGCCGGCGCGGGGCGGAGGCTGTCGTCGGACACCTCGCGCAGTGATTCCGATGGTTCTTGCATCATGGCACTCTCCTTTCCTTGGCAGAGCGTTGAAAAAGCCATCCATGGCTTTTTCAACGTCGGGAACCGCAAGCAGAGCTTGCGGTTCCCTCACGGAATCAACGGATTGAAAATCCGTTGATTCCGGCGGGGCATAATCGGAAGAGCGTC
>PEAP01000226.1 GCA_002753665.1 Magnetococcales bacterium DC0425bin3 | reverse complement strand
GTCCCCGGCGCAATGTCCATAATGGTCATTGTATTTCTTGAAGTGATCAATATCCAGCAGGATCAATGAGATTCCGAGGGAACTGCGCAGGGAGCGGCCCCATTCCCGCTCCAGGACCTCGTCGAAGCGGGCGCGGTTGGCCACCCGGGTCAGGGCATCGGTGCAGGCGATGCGTTCCAGCGCCTCCCGCTGGCGGCGGTTTTCCAGATGCAGCCGGACCCGGACCTGGACGATGGCGGGGCGCACCGGCTTGGTGATGTAGTCGGCGGCCCCCAGTTCCAGGCCCTGTTTCTCGTTGGTTTCGTCATCCCGGGCGGTCACGAAGATGATCGGGATGTTGCGGGTGTCCGGGTTGGCTTTCAGCCGCCGGCAGGTTTCGTAACCGTCCATCTCTGGCATGGCCACGTCCAGCAGGATCAGGTCCGGGGCCAGGGTTTCCGCCGAGCGGATGGCCTCCGGTCCGCTGGTGGCGATGGTGATGTCGTATTCGCCCACGAGAAAGTCCGCCAGCAGGTCGATATTGGCGGGCACGTCGTCGACGATCAGGATTCTGGGCTGGGGGGTGTTCAAGTCGCATCCTCCTCCTGCAGGGGAAGCCCCAGCCGGCCGGCCAGTTGCTGAAGTTGGTCCCGGGCGCCGGCGAAGTCGAAGCGGCCCAGGGCCTGCTCCAATGGCTCCACCATCGGCTGCCAGTCCGGCCGGTTCAGGGACGGCTTGAGGGCGGCGAACAGCTTCTTGGCCCGGAAGTTCTGGTTGTCCACCAGACGGGCCAGTTCGACGAGGGATGTTGCCAGGTCGAAGGAGTCCTGGACCGGCCGCATCGGTGGCGCGGACGTGCCCGTGGCCCGGTCTTCCCGATCCAGGGCGCGGATGGTGTCCACCAGGGGATCCAGGGAGTGCCGCAGGGCCTGCAGCCGCTCCGGCCAGTCCGCCGTGGCGCCGGCATCGAGGGCCTTTTCCAGGGCTGCGGCCGCGGTCTTCAGGGTCAGGGCGGACAGGTTGCCGGCCATGCCCTTGATGGAATGGGCCAGCAGGCGGGCCTGGTCCCGGTGTTCCTGGGTCGGATTTTCCAGCAACCCCTGGATCTGGTCCGGGGCCGCGGCGAAATCCACTGCGAACCGGGACAGCAGGGAGCGGATCAAACCGCTCTTGCCGCCCAGGCGCTGGAGCAGATCCTCCTGGTCGATGCCGGGGATGGGGGGCAGGGGATCCCCGGGTGGTTCCGCCGTCGGGCGATTGATCACCCGAGCCGGTCCGTCGCGTTCGGGCAGCCAGGCCATCAGCATGGCGAAGAGGGCCTGGCGTTCGATGGGTTTTGGCAGATGATCGTTCATGCCCGAGCGCAGGGCGCTTTCCCGATGGCTTTCCATGACATGGGCGGTCATGGCGATGATGGGCAGGTCCCGGTGGCGGGCATCGGCGCGGATGCGGCGGGTGGCGGTGAAGCCGTCCATCACCGGCATCTGCAGGTCCATCAGCACCAGATCCACCGACTCCCGGCCCAACATTTCCACGGCCTCGGCGCCGTTGTGGGCGTGGCTGACGAGCAGTTCGGCATCCTGCATGATTTCCGTGGCGATCTGCCGGTTGATGGCATTGTCCTCGACCAGCAGGATGCGGGCCCCGCCGATGCGGGCGATCACCTGCGCCATGTCCAGGGCGGCGGGGTCGGCGGTGTGGACCCGCACCGCATGGCCGAAGATCTCCATGATGCTCTCGAACAGGGTGGAGCAGGTGACCGGTTTGGGGACCACGGCATCCACCAGGGGCAGCGCATGGCGGTCGGCGCCGTAACCGAATGGCACCAGATGGATGATCTTCGGCTCCGGCCCGCGACTGCCGTGGCGCAGGGTTTCCAGGAACAGCCGGGCCGAACCGCCGCCATCCCACTGCGGTCCGACCCAGCCGACGATCAACAGACGAACCGGCTGGACCCCGGAGGCCGCCAGCCGTTCCAATGCCTCGGCGCCGGTATGGACGCCATGGGCGGCGATGCCGAGCTTTTTCAGGAAGTTGATCAGGGATTTGCCGGCCTTGGCATTGGACTCCACCACCAGCGCCGTGAGGTCCGCCAGCTCCCGGGGCAGGATCAGCAGCGGGTCATGGTCCGGCCGGACCCGCGGCAGGGTGATGTGGAAATGGAACTCGCTGCCTCGGCCCGGCTTGCTGTCCACCTGGATGGCTCCGGCCATCAACTCCACCAGCTGCTTGCTGATGGCCAGGCCCAGGCCGGTGCCCGTCTCCCCCCGGGCCAGCAGTTCCGAGGCCTGTTCGAAGGAGCGGAACAGAAACGGAATCTTCTCCTGCGCGATCCCCGGACCCGTGTCCCGCACCCGGAATTCCAGGCGCACCTGCCCGGCGGTTTCCTCCAGGATGCGGGCGCTCAGCTCCACCTCGCCCTCGTCGGTGAACTTGATGGAGTTGCCCACCAGGTTGACCAGCACCTGCTGGAGACGCAGGGGATCCCCTTTCAGGACCAGATCGTAGACCTCGCAGACCTGGAGGATCAGCTCCAGCTCCTTCTCGGAGGCACGGGCGCGGAAGAT
>PEAP01000225.1 GCA_002753665.1 Magnetococcales bacterium DC0425bin3 | reverse complement strand
TCGCATCCCGGTGTTTATTCTGACCCACGAGTCCGGCCTGCGGCTGTTCATGCATGTGCAGGGCGATGCCGAAACGCCGCTGGTGGTGAGTCAGCGGGTGGAGCGCAGCGAGGTGAGCCGTCTGTTCGACCTGGCCCAGTTCGCCAGACTGTTCGAGGACAAGGACGGCCCCCTGACCCTGGACCGCCGGGAGGAGCCGGACACCCTGGCCGGCTGGACCGTGCCCCGCTATCACCTGGTGGAGGATGCCGGCAAGGAGGTTCACATCCCCGGCGATTACCGGGACAGCGCCTTCCTGCCCAGTCCCAGCGCGGGGTTGGGGCTGGATCGCTATCGCCTGACCGATCCCGGGGGGGTGCTGTCGGTGGAGGTGGAGGTGTACGACAGCGGCGAAACCGAGGTGTTCACCAGCCTGCGGGTCGGTCTGGACCGCATCGTGGAGATGCGCCCCGGCTGAAGCCGGGTCACGAGGCCGGGGGCGGCAGGTCCTTGAAGAAGGACGCAAAGTCCGGAAGATCGGGTTTTTCGGGCACCGGCTGCCCCAGGGCGAAGGCCAGCAACCAGGCCAGGGTCGCTCCGGAGAGGATCAGCCCCAGCCCGGCCAGGGGCAGCAGGGCCGGCCAGACGATGGCCCCGGCCAGCAGGAACAGCACCGTGGCGTGCAGGGGGACGTGCCCGCGGGCCATCGGGGCCGGCACCAGGTCGTCCATCATGGGGATGTCCACCAGCCCGGCCAGGCTGCTGTAGCGGTGGAACCAGACCAGGAACGGGATGATCTTGTGGAGCATGCCCAGGATGATGGAGGTCGCTCCGCCCCACAGGAATAGCACCCCGAACAGGAACCGCAAGCCGTCCCCGGGCCAGACCGGCCACAGGGCCAGCAGGCCCAGGGCCAGGACCACACAGGCGCCGCCCAGCAGCCAGAAGCGATAGGTGGCGTCCAGGATGCGCCGCTGGCGGGCGGCGGCCAGGCTGGCCAGGGTCCGGACATGGAGACCCAGGGCCGCCACGCCGGGCAGGGCGGCGGCCCAGAGGAGCAGGGGTTGTTCCGGGGTCACCAACAGCGATGCCGGCAGCAGGAGCAGGGTGAAGCTCCACCAGGCCAACACCCGGCGGCCGGTGGCCGGGGGGTAGGCGGGCATCACATAGAACATGGGCAGCACCTGCATGGAGACCCCCAGGATCAGGGTGCCCACCCAGCCCAGCAGTCCCCACAGCAGGTGGATGCCTACCAGGGCCTGGCGGTCGAGGTCGAAGAAGCCATGGGCGTATTCGCCCAGGAACAGCCCACCCAGGGCCAGCACGCCGGCCAGGCTGGTGGCGGCGATGGCCATGGCGGTCACCGTGGGGTGCCGGACCGGGCTGCGGTACAGGGCCACCCCGGTCTGCAGCAGGAACAGCCCCACCGCCCCGCCCAGGCCGGCGCTGGCCACCAGCAGCAACCAGCGGTGCAGCCCCAGGCCGATTTCCGCCACCAGGGCCAGCAGGCCGAGGCACAGCAGGCCATGGACCCAGGGGGCCAGGCCGATCCAGGGCATGGGCAGACCGGCCAGCACCGGGATCATCTGATACATGGCCCCGACCATGACCATGGCCAGCCAGCCCAGCACGGCCAGATGGGTCAGGACGATGGTCGGTGGCGCCAGGGGGGTGACCAGCAGATCGTCGCCCCAGAACAGCAGCGCCGCTCCGCCCAGCAGCAGAAACAGGGGCGCGGTGCCGAAGAACCGGAACGGGATGTTCAGGGGCGGGGCCTGATCGATATGGAGTCCGCTGGTGGAGATCATGAGGAACGGTAACCTGCCGCAATCGGTGAATGCATTGATGCATGTCAATGTGAGGCGACGGCCGCCTCCTGCATCATGGAACGCCATGGAGGCCTTGTCACGGCCTGTCATCCTTCATTCATGACCAGGGAGAGATCCGCCCATGACCACCCTCAGCGCATTCCTCACCAATGACCATCGCCGCTGCGACGCCCTGTATGCCCAGATGGAGCAGATCGCCAACCAGGGTGACCTGGAGAACACCCGCGCCCTGTTCGGCCAGTTCCATCAGGGGCTGGAGCGGCACTTCCACATGGAAGAGGATGTTTTTTTCCCGGCCTTCGAGCAGCGCACCGGCATGACCCAGGGTCCCACCACGGTGATGCGCATGGAACACCGGCAGATGCGCGGCATCCTGACCCAGATGGCCAGCGCCCTGGAGCAGGGCGACACCGGCGCCGTGGCCCGGGCCTGTTCCACGCTGTTGATACTGATGCAGCAGCACAATGCCAAGGAGGAGCAGATGCTCTATCCCATGGGCGACATGCATCTGGGGGCGGAGGCCGCGGCCCTGTGCCGGACGATGCAGGGGCTGTAGGGCGGGGGGGCCGGGGTGCTGACTTCAGCGATGGAAAATCAGCCATGATTTCTTCCGGAGAGGGTAACTATTCAGCACCCACCCTGACGAAAAATCCTTGACACGGTTCTTCGTGATTTTCTGAGAAACCACCAGGCCAGTCCGAGGGCTGCCAGATTTTGTCCTCTGCCGCCCCTCCGAGGGC
>PEAP01000224.1 GCA_002753665.1 Magnetococcales bacterium DC0425bin3 | reverse complement strand
GAGTTGACGTTATGACTGCATGCGCTCCGCTTTCATCCGCTACCCGCCATTGCTGGAACATATGCTGCCGCTTGACTGGATTGGCATGGAATGTACAACATCCTGTACAGGAGGTGGTCCATGCAAGTGATCTCGTATACCGACGCCAGGAAGAATCTCAAATCCCTGTTGGACCGCGTGGTGGACGATGCCGACACGGCCATCATCACCCGGCGCAACGGTGAGGATGTGGTGGTGATGGCCAAGGCCGATTACGACGGTCTGATGGAAACCCTGCACCTGTTGGGATCGGCGGCCAACCGGGAACACCTGGACCAGTCCATCGACCAGTACCGGTGTGGCAAGGCGAGTCGGCGGGATCTGGTGGAATGATCCTGGCATGGACCGAAGCGGCATGGGAGGACTCCCTGTGGTGGCAGGCTAATGACCGCGCCACGCTGAAGCGCATCAATCGGCTGATCGAGGAGGTCGTGCGCCATCCCTTCGAGGGAATCGGCAAGCCCGAACGCCTGAAGTTGGATCTGAGCGGCTTCTGGTCGCGCCGTATCACCCAGGAACACCGGCTGGTCTATGCCGTGGACGAGGAAACCATCACCGTCATCACGTGCCGGCACCACTATTGACCCCGATGGAAATCCATTCGACCCTCAATTGGCCTCCAGGGGCCGGAACAGCCCGAAGGAGCTGGTGAAGCCGTGCAGGAAGGTGCGGCCCCGCACCGGGCCGATTTCACCGTTGCAGAAGAAGCCGCCCAGGGGGATCGGTTCCCCGGCGCCCACGGCGGCCTGGAACAGTTGGCTGTCGTGACTCGGCCGGTCGAACAGGTCCTGGCCCCGGCCCAGGCAGGAAAACAACAGGGCGCCGGCGGGGGGGGCGGTCTGGTGGATGCGGCAGTGGTTGAGCAGGGTGGCCAGCTCTTCCCGGGCCGCGTCGGCATCCCGGACATGGAACTGCACCACCTGGTAAGGATCCGGATGGGCCGCCACGCCCAGGGCGCCGGTGTCCTGGTCCAGATGGATCAGGTTGCGGATCAGGAAATCCCCCGTGGTGTAGCGGTCCCTGGCCGGCGCCATGGCCAGACCCAGAAACAGCGCCCGCTGCATCAGGGAGCGATCCCGCTCGTCGAGGGCTTCGATCATCTCCCGCAGCACCACGTCGGGTGGGCGACCGTCCAGCTCCAGAATGGTGTTGTCCCGGTGGCGGGTGATGAACATGGGGGTGCCCACCGGCCGGCAACCCTGGGCCACCACCGTCTCCATGCGGATCGCCCCGGGCAGCGCCAGCCCGGCCAGACCGAACCGGTGGGTCTGGCCGTCCACCCAGAGCAGATGGGATCCGGGCCGCATCCCCCCGGACACCAGACCGCCGATCTTGGGGGAGTCGGGAAACACGCTGTCCAGCAGCCTCAGGGCATATTCGGCACTGAAGGAAAACGGGTCGGCCAGCAGCAGCATGGGGGCCGGAGTGGCCGGATCCAGGCCCAGATAGGCGGACCAGGCCTGTTGGTCCCGGTCGAAACTGGACAGGTTGTCGTTCTCCAGATGGAACGGCAGCGGATCCACCCCCGGCAGCAGGGCGGCGGTGATGGACAGGGCGGGTGAATGTTCGACTTCCTCTCCGCCGCCGATGATCCCCGCGCCGCAGCACCCCAGCCAGTGCCGGGGGGCCAGATGGTTGGCGATCATGTCGGGCAGGGCGTCCAGGTTGCCCAGCAGGGGGGAGGCGAACACGATGGCCAGATCGGGGGTCTGGCCTTCCAGTTCGGCCTGGATCCGGGCCGAGGCCAGGACCACGGCCTCTTCCACGGCATTGCCCTCGATGATGACGGATGTCCATTTCATGGCGGTAACCAGTCCGAAAGCGGCAAACCCGCAAGTCCACCGGGGGAAAGAGTGATTCTGCTCTCCATTATTACCGGATCAGCTCGGCCTTACCAAAGATTTTCCGTCCCCTGAGCCGGGGAGGCACCCGTTCCGCCCGGCCGTTGCTCTCCAAAGATAGCCCCGGAGCGGCGGAGGTTCTGGACCCGGCGCCCATGCCACGGTCCATCACCAGCGGGGGACGGTTGGCCTCGGGATCTCCGAAGATCTGCCGTCGCAGGGCGCTGGCCTGGCGCTGGCGGCGGATTCTGGCCAGCAGCAGAATGCCCCCCAGCGCCGCCACCAGGCTGTAGAGCATCCATCGCCAGTCCGGTTCTTCCCGAAACGAGGGGGAATTTCGAGGTTCGGTCTTGCGGACAGTGGCCACCTGGGATTGGCTGGGGTCTGGATTTTGGGCCGCGGTCGCGGGTGGCAGCGGGCTCGGGGATGGCATGGGGGCAGTCGCTGGTTCCCGGGTTGGCAGGGGAGCCGATTCCAGAATCGCCAGACGGGCCTCCAGGGGGGCCATGGTGCCTTGCACCAGGTCCCGCAAGGTGGCGGTGGTATCCGCCGTTTCCTTCGGGACAGCGGTGTGGCCCTTGGCCGGTTGCTGACCGCTGCGCACTGTTCCCAGGGCCTCTTCCAGGCCTTGCATCCGATCACCCTGGCGCCGGGTCTGGGCGCTGGCAGGGGATC
>PEAP01000061.1 GCA_002753665.1 Magnetococcales bacterium DC0425bin3 | reverse complement strand
CGAAAAACGGCTACCGGACACATTGGGCGGGAAAAACCGGGTCCCGTTCGACCCGGAAGGCCCATGTGGGACATTCGCGGGGGATGAGTCCCCCCGACGCCGGGAATTTTGCAAGAGGCTCAAGAGGCGGGGGAATATTTCTCGATGTCAGCGGCCAGTCGCCCGCGGGCGGCGGCCGGCAGGGCCACCGTAAGCTGAATCACCTCGTCTCCATCGCGCTGTTCCAGCACCCGCCCCTCCCGACACAGCCGGGCCAGCAGAGCCCCCTCGGTCACCGGCACCTCCAGCCGCAGCAGGCCCCATTCCCGGGACACTTCCCGCTCCAGCCGCTCCAGCATGGCCGCCACTCCCGTTCCGGTGTGGGCGCTGATGGCCAGACTGGCCTCCTGCTCCTCCAGGCGTTCCGGCAGTCCCCCGGCATCGGCGTCCAGCAGGTCGATCTTGTTGTAGAGGGTCAGCATCGGTTTGCGGTGGGATTCCAGCTCCTGCAGCACCTCCAGCACCGTGGCCCGCTGTTCCCGCCATTGGGGGTCGGACAGATCCACCACATGCAGGAGCAGATCGGCCTCCCGCACTTCCTCCAGGGTGGCCCGAAAGGCGGCCACCAGCTGGTGGGGCAGATCGCGGATGAAGCCCACCGTGTCCGACAGCAGGGCCCGCCCGCCGCCGGGCAGGGTCACCGCCCGTACCGTGGGGTCCAGGGTGGCGAACAGCTTGTCTTCCGCATCCACCCCAGCCCGGGTGAGGCGGTTGAAGAGGGTCGATTTGCCAGCGTTGGTGTAGCCCACCAGGGCCACGGTGAAGAGGGGAATCTCCCGCCGTTCCCGGCGATGCAGGCTACGGGTGCGGGTCACCTCCTTCAGGGATTTTTCCAGCCGATTGATGCGCTGGCGGATCAGCCGGCGGTCCACCTCGATCTGGGTTTCGCCGGGGCCGCCCCGCTGCCCCAACCCGCCCCGCTGGCGTTCCAGGTGGGTCCAGGAGCGCACCAGGCGGGACTGCTGATAGAGCAGGCTGGCCAATTCCACCTGCAGGCGGCCTTCCCGGGTGCGGGCCCGCAGGGAAAAGATCTCCAGGATCAATCCGGTGCGGTCGATCACCTTGGCCTTCAGGCTGCGTTCCAGATTGCGCTGCTGGACCGGGGATACGGGATTGTTGAACACCACCACCCGGGCGCCGCTGTCCTCCACGTCCTGGGCCAGGGTTTCGATACGGCCCTTGCCCAGAAGTGTGGCGGGCGAGGGATGGGACAGGGCGACCAGTTGGCTCGCCAGCGGCCGCAGCCCCACCGTGCGGACCAGTTGTTCCAGCTCCCCGACCAGGCGCACAGCCCGATCCCGGTCCCGCTCCACAAGCTGGATCAGGATGGCTCCCTCCGGTTCCTCGCGGGTCTCGAACCCGGCGGCGGGACCGGCGGTCACTGGGATCGGTATCCAGGCAACGGCGGGCTGCCGACGCCCGGCCCGGCAACTCCCGCCAAACCAAGGCACGGAGGGCGGCAGTCAGGCCCCAACGCCAATGGGAATGGATCGTGCGACAAGGTGTTCAGGAGTCCCGATCCTCCCGCGGCTCCCGCTCTCCAGCCCCCCCCGCCGGTTCGCTGGAGACATGGATGTTGCGGGATGGCATGACGGTTGACACCGCATGCTTGAAGACCAGCTGGGTGACGCTGTTCTTGAGCATCAGGCAGTAATTGTCGAAGGAGGTGATCACTCCCTGCAATTTGATGCCGTTGATCAGGAAGACCGTCACCGGAACCTTCTCGCGCCGGAGGGTATTCAAGAACGGATCCTGCATGTTGTGCCCGGCGTGGTTACCCATGTGTCCCCCTTGTTGTTGTTCTCCATCCCCCCAGCGGCGAATCCCACGGCCAGGGGAGCCTTCCGCCGCCCTCGGACCATGCATCATGCCATCAATGCCACCAGAATGGGAAAAATCGCTTGTATCTTTCTTATTCAGGTTGACGGCATATTAAACCACACTCAGAACCCGGTGCAAAGCCAAATCCGCAGCCGGCTCCATCAACGCCCCTGCGCCTCCTCCAGAAAGGCCGCGACCCGGTCCGTGGCCATGGCCAACCCCGCGACGGCCGGGAAGGCCGGCAGGGTCACCAGGTTCCGTTCCGCCCGCAGCCAGGTGAGCTGGCGCTTGGCATAGCGCCGGGTTTCGCGCACGGCCAGCTCCACGGCCTCGGCCAGGGTGAGTTCCCCGTCCAGATGGCGAAACAGTTGCCGATATCCCACCGCCTTCATGGCCGGCAGCGTCCGGGCATACCCCCGGGCCAGGAGCGCCGCCGCCTCGTCGAGAAAGCCCTGGGCCATCATGTTCGCCATGCGGCGTTCGATCCGTTCATAAAGCACCTCCCGGGGACCCTCCAGCACCAGCTTCAACACGGGACCCACCAGCCCGCCATGGGGCTCACGCCACCAATCCGACAGGCAGCGGCCGGTCGCCGCCCGCACTGCCAGGGCCCGGACGATGCGCTGGGGATCGTTGGGAGTGATGTTCCGGGCCACCTCCGGGTCCAGACCCCGCAGGCGTTCATACAGGACCGGCCAGCCTTCCTCGACCCCGACCCGATGAATTGCCCTCCGCAGCGCTTCCGGAACCCGGGGGATGGGCGCCAGGCCGCTGGCCAGCGCCCGCAGATACAGACCGCTGCCCCCCACCACCAGGGGCACCTGCCCCCGGGCCCGGCAGGTTGCCGCCGCCGCCAGGGCGGCACGCCGATAGCGCTCGGCAGAGAAAGGATCGTCAGGTGTGGTCACGTCCAGCAAGTGATGGGGAACGTCCGCCTGCTCCGCCAGGGTGGGTTTGGCGCTGCCGATGTCCATTCCGCGGTAGACCTGGATCGAATCGGCGTTTACGATCTCCAGGGGAAAACGCCGGGCCAGCTCCAGGGCCAGGCCCGTTTTGCCCGTCGCCGTGGGTCCCATGAGGAAGATCATGGGACCCGGATCCGTCGCCAAATGGGAATCCACCATGTTGCTCGCTGATCGAATCGCCCTGGTCACCGGTGCCGGCACCGGCATCGGCCGCGCCGTCGCCATCGCCTGCGCCCGGGAGGGCGCCACGCTGCTGCTGCTGGGTCGGCGCAAGAAATATCTGGAAGAAACCTACGACCGGATCCTGGAACAGGGGGGTCGGGCTTCCATCGTGCCATTGAATCTGGAAAAGGAACTGCACCGGGTGCCGGAGGTGGCCCAAGAAATCGTCCAGCGCTTCGGACGCCTGCATGTGCTGGTCAACAATGCCGGCCTGTTGGGAGTCATGACGCCCCTGGCCGCCTACGAGCCCCCCCTGTGGGAGTCCCTGTTCCGGGTCAACGTCACCGCCCCGTTCTATCTCACCCAGCAGCTCCTGCCCCTGCTGCGGGCGGCGCCAGCGGCCTCGGTGATCAACGTCACCAGTTCCGTGGGCCATGCCGGGCGGGCCTACTGGGGCGCCTATGCCGCCTCCAAGGCGGCCCTGGTCAATCTCAGCGAAACCTGGGCCCAGGAGCTGGCCGGCTCGACGGTGCGGGTCAACACCGTCAACCCGGGCGGCACCGCCACTGCCATGCGGGCCAAGGCCTACCCGGGCGAGGACCCCAAAACCCTGCCGACCCCCGAGGACATCGTGCCGGTCTTTCTCTACCTGGCGTCCGACCATTCCAGGGAGATCAACGGCCAACATCTGGCGGCGCGGGACTGGCGCGACTGGCAGCCGTGAACGGCTGGCATCACTCCACCGTGACGCTCTTGGCCAGATTGCGCGGTTGATCCACATCGGTCCCCTTGAGGACCGCGATGTGGTAGGCCAGCAGCTGCAACGGCACCACATAGAGCAGGGGATCCACAAAGTCCCCGCAGCGGGGCAGGTCGAGGGCAAAATCCGCGGCCACGGCATGGCCGTTGTCCGCGTCACCGCCATTGCTCAGCAACACCACCCGCCCCCCCCGGGCCCGGACTTCCTGGAGGTTGCTGATCATCTTGTCGAACAGACCGTCCCGGGGCGCGACCACCACCACCGGCAGTTCCTCGTCGATCAGGGCGATGGGACCATGTTTCATCTCGCCGGCGGCATAGCCTTCGGCATGGATGTAGGAGATCTCCTTGAGCTTCAGCGCGCCCTCCAGGGCGATGGGGAAACAGGTGCCCCGGCCCAGGAACAGGAACCCCGTGGCATGCATCAGGTGGCGGGCGATGGCCAGAATCGCCTCGTCCTGGGAGAGAACCTGCTCGATGTGGGCCGGCAGCTGCAGCAGATTGCCCACCAGCTCCTGCTCCCGCTGGGGCGTCAGCCTGTTCCGGGCCTTGGCCAGGGCCAGGGCCACCACGGCCAGCACCACCAGTTGGGTGGTGAAGGCCTTGGTGGAGGCCACACCGATCTCCGGGCCGGCCCGGGTCTGGAACATCTGGTCCGCTTCCCGGGCCATGGTGGATTCCGGCACGTTGACGATGGCGATCACCCGCTGGCCGCCAGCCTTGACATGCCGCAGGGCCGCCAGGGTGTCGGCCGTCTCACCGCTCTGGCTGATGACGAGGGTAAGGCCGTTGGGCACCAGCGGACTGTTGCGGTAACGGAATTCCGAGGCCACATCCACCATCACCGGGATGCCGGCCAGATCCTCGATCCAGTAGCGGGCCACCAGGCCGGCATGGTAGGAGGTGCCGCAGGCCACGATGTTGAGGGTGCTGATGGCCTTGGCATCCAGCCCCTGCAGCAGGGTGGAGGCGACGGTGCGGCCCATGGGATCGATCAGACCCTTCAGGGTCTCGCCGATGGCGGTGGGCTGCTCGAAGATTTCCTTCTGCATGAAGTGGCGGTAGGGCCATTTCTCGGTGACTTCCCCGGTCACCTGGCTCTGCTTCACCGACCGCTCCACGGGCCGACCGTCGAGATCGGTGATCGCCACCCGGTGGCGGTCCAACAGGGCCACGTCGTCGTCTTCCAGATAGACCATGCGCCGGGTGTAGGGCACCAGCGGGGTGGCGTCGGAGCCGATGAAGTTCTCCCCCTCCCCCAGCCCCAGGATCAGCGGGCTGCCGCGCCGGGCGGCCACCAGCAGGTCTGGATGGTCCCGGAACAGGATGCCCAGGGCAAAGGCGCCCCGCAGCTGCCTGAGGGCCGCCCGTACCGCACCGCCGGGGTCCAGGCCTCGGTCCAGCGCCTGCTGGATCAAATGAGGAATCACCTCGGTATCGGTCTCCGAGGCGAACACCACCCCGGCGGCGGTCAGCCGTTGGCGCAATTCCAGATAATTTTCGATGATGCCGTTGTGGACCACCGCCACCTTGGCGGACACATGGGGATGGGCATTGCGTTCGGTGGGCGCCCCGTGGGTGGCCCAGCGGGTATGACCGATCCCCGCGAAGCCCATGAGGGGCTTCTGCCGCAACTGTTCCCGCAGATTGACCAGTTTGCCGCTGGCCCGGCACAGGTCCAGGCGGCCCTGGTAGGCCACGGCCACCCCGGCCGAATCATACCCCCGGTATTCCAGACGGCTCAGCCCCTCCACCAGGACCGGAATCGCATTGCGTTCTCCAACGACACCCACGATGCCGCACATGACATCACCTCGATCCTTGGCGCAGGCGCCTCACTTCTTCTTGCGGGCCGCCCAGTTTTCCACCGTGTTCTGACGCCCGCGGGCCACCGCCAGGGCGCCGGGCGGCACGTCCTTGGTCACGGTCGAGCCCGCCCCCACCACGGCCCCGGCCCCGACCCGCACCGGGGCGACCAGCGAGGTGTTGGAGCCGATGAACACCCCATCCTCCAGGACGGTACGATGCTTGTGCTTGCCGTCGTAGTTGCAGGTGATGGTTCCCGCCCCCACATTGACGCCGCTGCCGATCTCCGCATCGCCGATGTAGGTGAGGTGGTTGACCTTGCTGCCGGCCCCCACCCGGGATTTCTTCACTTCGCAGAAATTGCCCACCTTGGCCCCCTGGTCCAACACCGCCTTGGGCCGCAGCCGGGCGTAGGGGCCTACGTCGTTGGCGCCGGCCAGATCCGCGCCGTCGAGATGGCAGAAGGCCCGTATCCGCACCCCCGGCCCCAGGCGGCTGTCCCGTATTTCGCAGAATGGGCCGATGTGGCAATCCGCGCCGATCGCCACCCCCGGGCCGATGATGACGTTGGGCTCGATGATCGTGTCCTGGGCGATGACCGCATCCGCGGCCACCCAGCAGGACTGGGGGTCCACGAACGTGACGCCCCGGGCCATCCAGTCCCCCACCACCCGGTCCCGGAAGATCCGCTCCATGCCCGCCAGTTGACTCCGGTCGTTGATCCCCATGAAGGCCGTCCGGTCCAGATGGTGGGAGGCTCCCACCGGCCGGCCGCCCCGGGCCGCCTCGGTCGCCGCCAGGGCCACCATGTCGGTGAGGTAATACTCCTGCTGGGCATTGTCGTTGCGGATGGCCGCCAGCCAGTCCGGCAGGCGGTCGGAGGCTACGCAATAGATGCCGGTGTTGATCTCGGTGATGGCCCGGGTGGTGGGGTCGGCATCCCGCTCCTCGATGATGGCGACCACCCCGCCGGCCCCATCGCGCACCAGGCGACCGTAGCCGGTCGGCGGCTCGATGGTGGTGGTCAGGACCGTCAGGGAACGGTTGGCTTGCTGGTGGTCCTCCAGGGCCTGCTGTAGAAGTCGGGGTTCGAGCAGCGGCACGTCGCCGCTGAGGATCAGCAGCGGTTGGCCGTTCAGTCCCTCCAGGGCAGGCAGGGCGGTGCGAACCGCGTGGCCGGTGCCCAGTTGCGCCTCCTGGACCACCCAACCCACTGACTCATCGGGGAAGGCCGCCCGCACCCGGTCGGCCTCGTAACCCACCACCACCACGATGCGGGATGGGTTCAAGGCCTTGGCCGTCGCCAGCACATGGGCCAACAGGGGGCGGCCCGCCAGGGTGTGGAGAACCTTGGGAAGACGGGAGCGCATCCTGGTTCCGAGTCCAGCGGCCAGGATGAGAACGGCGCATTGGCTCATGGGGCGACCCTGCGCAAACGGTTTGGGGGGAAGCGGGAAAACCCCTACCGGACCAGGTTCAGGCAGGTCTGGGCATAGTCCAGGTTGGCCTGGGCGCGGGCGTAGTCCGGATGTTCCTGGGAGAGGCCGCCGAGGGCCATCTCGGCAGTTTGAACCATTTTCTGGGCGGCTTCGAGGGTGATGCGGCTTTGCTCCAGCGCCTGATCCACCAGCAGGGTGACGCGCTCCGGCAGGACTTCGGCATAGCCGCCCGCCACCGCGTAGCGGATGGCCTGGTCCCCCTCGCCGATGATCACGGGACCGGGGCGGAGGGCGGTCAGGAAGCGGGTGTGGCCCGGCATGACTCCGAACACACCCTCCTGACCTGGCACCGTGACGATCTTGGCGGCCTGGGTGAACAGCAGCCTTTCCGGTGTGACCATTTCCAGCTCGAACGTTGCGGCCATGGCGGCGATCCCCGCGGCTTGTACCGTGGCAGTCCAGTGATGGACGTCGCACGGCGTGAGGGTTGAGGGAGATCTCCCCCCTGCATGTTATTCGGTCAGGCCCTTGGCCTTTTCCTTGACATCGGCAATGCCGCCTACCATGTAGAAGGCCGCTTCCGGGAACACATCGTATTTGCCTTCCACCACTTCCTTGAAGGCCTGGATGGTCTCCTTGAGGGGCACATAGCAACCTTTTTGGCCGGTGAAGGCCTCGGCCACATGGAAGGGCTGGGACAGGAACCGCTGGATCTTGCGGGCGCGGCTGACGGTGAGCTTGTCGTCTTCCGACAGCTCGTCCATGCCCAGGATGGCGATGATGTCCTGGAGCGACTTGTAGGTCTGGAGGACGCGCTGCACCTCCCGGGCCACCCGGTAATGTTCCTCGCCCACCACCTGGGGGTCCAGCAGCCGGGAGGTTGAGTCCAGGGGATCCACCGCCGGATAGATGCCGATCTCGGCGATCTGCCGCGACAACACCGTGGTGGCGTCCAGGTGGGAGAAGGCGGTGGCCGGGGCCGGGTCCGTCAGGTCGTCGGCCGGCACATAGATGGCCTGCACCGAAGTGATGGAGCCGTTCTTGGTGGTGGTGATCCGTTCCTGGAGGGTGCCCATGTCGGTGGCCAGGGTGGGCTGATAACCCACCGCCGAGGGGATGCGGCCCAGCAGCGCCGACACTTCCGAGCCCGCCTGGGTGAAGCGGAAGATGTTGTCGATGAACAGCAGCACGTCCTGGCCGGCCATGTCGCGGAAGTATTCCGCCACCGTCAGGCCGGTCAGGGCCACCCGGGCGCGGGCGCCGGGAGGCTCGTTCATCTGACCATAGATCAGGGCCGCCTTGGAGTTGGCGTGGTTGCCCGGATCGATCACCTTGGACTCGATCATCTCGTGGTACAGGTCGTTGCCCTCGCGGGTCCGCTCGCCCACTCCGGCAAACACCGAGAAGCCGCCGTGACCCATGGCCACGTTGTTGATCAGCTCCATGATGAGCACGGTCTTGCCCACTCCGGCCCCGCCGAACAGGCCGATCTTGCCGCCCTTGGCGTAGGGGGCCAGCAGGTCGATGACCTTGATGCCGGTTTCGAGGATCTCGGCCTCGGTGGACTGGTCGGCAAACTCGGGCGCCGGCCGGTGGAGAGGCAGGAAGAGGTCGGTTTCCACCTTGCCCAGGCCGTCCACCGGATCACCGGTGACGTTGAGGATTCGCCCCAGGGTGGCGTTGCCCACCGGAACCTGAATGGGCGCCCCGGTATCCAGGGCCTCCTCCCCGCGGACGACGCCATCGGTGCTGGACATGGCGATGGTGCGGACCGTGTTTCCCCCTAGGTGGGAGGCCACCTCCAGAACCAGACGCCCATCCTTGCCCCGTGGCAGGTGCAGGGCGTTGAGGATGGCGGGCAACTCGGTATCGAACCGGACATCGACCACCGGGCCGATCACTTGAACCACATGTCCAACATTTCCGCTCATTGAAACGACTCCATCAGAGGCTTGCCGTCGTCCCGTTCCGCTTGCGCCGGGACACCCTGGTTCCGGATCATCCCTTCAGGGATTCCGCCCCGCCGATGATTTCCATCAACTCCGTGGTGATGGCGGCCTGGCGAGTGCGGTTGAAGGTGATGGTGAGCTTGCGGATCATCTCCGCGGCGTTGCGAACCGCATTGTCCATGGCGGTCATGCGGGCGCCATGTTCCGAGGCGTCCGATTCCACCAGCGCCTGGAATAGCTGCATCGCAACGTTGCGAGGCAGCAGTTGCGCCAGCAATTCCTCTTCGTTGGGCTCGTAGAGGTATTCCCCTTCGCCCCCACCCCCGTCCTGCTCGGGAATCGGGATGGGCATGAGCTGACGCCAAGTGAGTTCCTGGCTCATGGCCGATTTGAAGGTGTTGAAGACCATGTAACAGACATCGAACTTTTCCGCCTCGTAGGCCTCCAACAATTCCCGGGACAGACCTTCCTCCACCAGCTTGAAGGTGAGGGCGCGGCTGAGTCCGGTGTAGGTCTTGCGGATCTTGTCCCGGTGATAGCGCCGCATCACCTCGTTGGCCTTGCGGCCCACGCAGGTGAGGGTGACCTTGAAGCCCTGTTTTTCGAGTTCGCCGATCCGGGCCCGGGCGGCCCGCATGACACTGCTGTTGAAGCTGCCACACAGACCGCGGTCGGCCGAAAAGAGTACCAGCTCGATTTTTTTGGGCTCGCGGCCATGGCCGGCCATGAGCTTGGGGGCGTTGTCCCCATCACCCACCACGGCGGTCAGGGACTGCATCAGGCGGCTCATCCGTTCGCTGTAGGGACGGGTGGCGTGGGCCCGTTCCTGGGAGCGGCGCAGCTTGGCCGCGGCCACCATCTTCATGGCCTTGGTGATCTGCTGGGTGTTCTTGACCGACCGGATGCGCTTGCGCAGGACTTTCAGGTTGGGCATGGTCCCCGATTCCCGTTAGCTGGCGTGCTTCAGGTTTTCCACCATGTCCAAGTCCTAGCGGCTGGACGGCACGGGGTTGAGGTCGGCAAGATTCTTGATGAATTCCTTCATCACCTCCATCAATTTCTTCTCAACCTGTTCGGTGATCTTCTCTTCCTTGCGGATGGCCGCCAGGAGGTCGCCGTGGTTGGTTTTGAGATGTTCCAGCAGGCGCCGTTCCACCTGGCTCACCTGCTTCACCTCCACGCTGTCCAGCAGACCCCGGGTGCCGGCGAACAGGACCACCGCCTGCTCCTCCATGGCCATGGGCTGGTACTGGGGCTGCTTGAGCAGCTCCATGAGCCGCTCGCCCCGGTGGATCAGCCGCTGGGTGGCGGGATCCAGGTCGGAACCGAACTGGGCGAAGGCCGCCATTTCCCGGAACTGGGCCAGATCCAGCCGCAGGGTGCCGGCCACCTGCTTGGTGGCCTTCACCTGGGCCGAGCCACCCACCCGGGAGACCGACAGGCCCACCGAGATGGCCGGCCGCATGCCGGCGTAGAAGAGATCCGACTCCAGGAAGATCTGCCCATCGGTGATGGAAATCACGTTGGTCGGGATATAGGCCGACACGTCGCCGCCCTGGGTTTCGATCACCGGCAGGGCGGTGAGGGAACCGCCGCCATGGGCCTCGTTGAGCTTGGCGGCCCGTTCCAGCAGCCGGGAATGGAGATAGAACACGTCGCCCGGATAGGCTTCCCGTCCCGGGGGACGGCGCAGCACCAGGGACATCTGCCGGTAGGCCACCGCCTGCTTGGACAGGTCGTCGTAGACGATCAGGGCATGCATGCCGTTGTCGCGGAAATACTCGCCCATGGTGCAGCCGGAATAGGGCGCCAGGAACTGCATGGGGGCCGGTTCGGAGGCAGTGGCCGCCACCACCGTGGTGTAGGCCATGGCGCCGTGCTTTTCCAGCACCTTCACCACCTGGGCCACGGTGGAGCGTTTCTGGCCGATGGCCACATAGATGCAATAGACCGGCTTGGTGGTCTCGTGGGTGCGCTTCTGGTTGATGATGGTGTCGATGGCCACGGCGGTCTTGCCGGTCTGCCGGTCGCCGATGATCAGCTCCCGCTGGCCCCGCCCGATGGGCACCAAGGCGTCCAGGGCCTTGAGACCGGTATAGAGCGGCTCATGCACCGACTTGCGGGGGATGATTCCGGGAGCGATCACCTCCACCTGGCGCCGCTCGGTGGTCTCCATGGGACCCTTGCCATCAATGGGCATGCCCAGGGCGTCCACCACCCGGCCCAGCATCGCCTTGCCCACCGGTACATCCACGATGCGCTGGGTCCGCTTGACGGTGGTGCCTTCCTTGATCTTGGTGTCCTGACCGAAGATCACCACACCCACGTTGTCTTCTTCGAGGTTGAGGGCCATGCCCTGGGTGCCATCCTCGAAGGTGACCAGCTCACCGGCCATGACCTTGTCCAGGCCATAGATTCGAGCGATGCCGTCGCCCACGGCGATGACCTGCCCGACTTCGGAGATTTCCGCCTCCTGGCCGTATTCGGCAATCTGTTTTTTGAGAATTCCGCTGATTTCGGCGACGCTGATCTGCATCAACTTACCCCATCATGTGCGCTTTGAGACGTTGCAACTGGCAACGGACCGAATAATCCAGCATCACACTGCCGATCCGGACCACCATACCTCCCAGCAGGGCCGGTTCCTCCGCCACCTCCAGCGTCACCGCCCGACCGGTGCCCTGGGCGAGGATTTCCTCCAGCCGTTTGATGTGGGCCTTGTTCAGGGGCTTGGGAGTCTGGACCGCCACGGTGATGCGGCCGCTCCGCCGTTCCACGTCCCGATTGAAGGCAGCGACAATCTCCTCGATGAGGGCCATGCGCCGCTTGGCGACCAGCAGCTTGAGGAAATTCCGGGTGACGGGCGCGGGTTCGGCCTGGCCGATGAAGGACTCCACCACCGCCTGCTGGTCCTTCCGCGCCGCCGTGGGACTGGTCAGCAGCATCGCCAATCCCGGGGTGGTCTGGAAAACCTCCACGAAGGTCGTCAGGTCCCGCCCCACCGAATCCAGAAGATTCTGCTCAGCAGCCAAATCGGCAAGGGCCATCGCATAACGCTTTGCCAGGGTGCTTTCGTGCACGGTCGGTCCTCGTACCCTCGAATTTGATTTTCCCTTGCTCAGGGAAAGGCCGTCTTTACCGCAAGCCTGTTTCAGTACCACACTTGAGCCCCGGTTTCAACGCTCCTCTGCATCCCGCAGCACAAGACCCGGCACCACCGCCACCAGGACCTCCTTCGCCAGCGCCCCGCTGCGCAGCAATTCCGCCCGGTCACCGGTCACCCGCACGAGGGTGGACGGCCGGGTCCCGGGGGGACAGACTCCCGGCACCACCGCCAGTCCCTCCGGCCAATAATCCAGCACCTGGGCGCTGTCCCGGGCCGGCGGGCGGCCATGGGGGTTGGCGCTGGTGGAGACCAGGGGCCGGCCCCAGGCCGCCAGCAGCGCCGCCACCTGTGGCGCTGGAGAGCGGCGAACGGCCAGACAGTCCCCCGTTCCAGTCAGGCGCGGGGACAAGCCCGGCCGGGCCGGCAGCACCAGGGTCAGGGGGCCGGGCCAGAACCGTTCCATGAGGGCCAGGGCCAGGGCGGAAGGCGGCTGCACCAGGGCATCGAGCTGGCTGGCCTCCGCCACCAGCACGATCAGGCCCTGACGGCCGGAGCGGCCCTTGAGGATCAGCAGCCGCTCCAGGGCCGTCTCGTTGCCAGGGTCCACCCCCAACCCGTAGACGGTCTCGGTGGGATAGGCCACCACCCGGCCCTGGGACAGGGCGGTCACCGCCATCCCGATGTCGGCGCCGGCGGTTTCGGCCCGTTTCACCATCCCCCCAGCATGAACCCGACCCAGATCAGGGCCCCGGCCCAGCGGTTGCTGAGAAAGGCCCGCAGCAGGGCCGCCTGGGCGTTGCCGGCGATGGACAGCAATTGCCAGACCATCTGCCCGCCCGCTCCCAGCAGGGCGCCATGGAACAGGGGATTCAATTCCAGCCGGTAACCGGCCCAGCCCAGCAGACCCAGGGTCGCCGCATAGAGCAGTGCGATCCAATGCCGGTCCCAGCGACCGAACAAGAGAGCGGTGGACTTGACCCCGATGCGCCGGTCATCCTCGCGATCCATCATGGCGTAGACGGTATCGTAGCCGGCGGCCCAGGTGAGGGTGGCGCCAAACAGGATCCAGGCCTCCGCGGCCAGGGACCCGGTGGCCGCGGCCCAGGCCATGATCACCCCCCAGCCGAACGCGGCGCCCAGGTAGAACTGGGGCAGGTGGATGAAACGCTTGGCAAACGGATAGCTCACCGCCAGCAGGGCCCCCACCGGCGCCAACAGCAGGGCCAGCGGCTCCAGCCGGGAGACCAGCAGGAGGGCCAGGATCAACAAAGCCAGCAGCAGGACCCGGGCCGCCCCCACGGAGATTCGCCCCGCCGCCAGGGGACGATCCCGGGTGCGGGCCACATGGGGATCGATGTGGCGATCCGCCAGATCGTTGGCCACGCAACCTGCCGAGCGCATCAGGAAGGCCCCCAGCACGAAGATCAGCAGCAGTTCTCCATCCGGCGCGCCGGGCCGGGCGGCGGCCAGGGCCCACAGGGAGGGCCACAGCAGCAGCCAAGTGCCGATGGGCCGGTCCACCCGCATCAATCGCAGCATCTCCCGGCCCAGGGGCCAGGGCAGCCATTCGACGAACCGGGCCATCATCGGTCAGAAGGGCTCCAGAAACAGTTCCAGGATGCGGGCCCGCAGCCGCCCGCCGGAGTGAAACAGGGAACGGCGGCACCAGAACGGATGGTCGGCGGGCCGTCCCAGCCGGGCCGCCAGGGCCGGGTTCCGGCAGCGGCTCAGCTCCAATTGCTGGCGGGTCACGCCGCCGTCCCATTCCAGAAACAGCGCTCCCAGCGGCACCTGGCCCGCCTCGATGGCCTGGCGTTTGGCCGCCGACAGGCCTTCCAGCATCATCTCGGAATGGGCCAACACCCGATCCCGCCCATCCACCTCCAGCCAGGCCTCCCGCACCAATACGTCCTGGTCACCCGGGGGCAAGGCCTGATGGCCGTCCCAGCAATCCAGGCGGCTGTCCCAGGCCGGACGCAATTCTTGATATTCCAGCCGCACGCCCACCGGCCAGCCCAGGGTCCGCTCCAGGTGGCGGGTCAGGGAGCCGGTGCAGGCCAGGGCCGCCCGAAACGGCGCGGACAGGGGCGGAGCATGGGGGTCTCCACCCGTTGCCAGGGCGGCTTCCGGGGACCGCCACTCGTCCAGGAGCTGTACGGGAAAAAGCAAGACCGTCTTTCCAATCGGCATGTGAAGACTCTGGGGCGGAAAAGGTATACCTTAATGATGGCGCATGACAACGCAACCCGTTCCCGGCTCCGTGCATTCCATCCATCCGTCCCGGTCATGATTCCCCGTCTGCTGGTCGCAACCCCCTTGCATCCCGACCTGCCGGTCACCCTGAACCGGGAGGAAGAACGCTATCTTCTGAAAGTATTGCGGCTGGATGCCGGTGCGCCGGTGGTGCTGCTGGACGGCACCGGCGGGGAATGGCCGGGGGAGGTGGCTGCGGTGCGGCCCCGGGTTCTGATCCACCTGTCGGGCCACCGCCCGGTGGCGCGGGAATCCCCCCTCGCCATCACCCTGGTGGCCGGTCTGGCCCGATCCGCGCCCATGGAATGGGTGATTCAGAAGGCGGTCGAACTGGGGGTTGCGACCGTTGTGCCCCTGGTGACCCGGCGCTCCGTCAGCCGTCCCGATGCCCGGCAGGCGGCCAACAAGCTGGAACGTTGGCAACGGATCGCCCGGGAGGCGGTGGAGCAGTGCGGCCGCACCCGGCTGCCGCTGATTCATCCGCCTGTTGCCTGGCCGGAACTGCCCCCGCTGCTGCCCGGGGGACCTCGGCTGCTGTTCTGGGAAGAAGCCCGGGAAAATGGCGGCCTGGGCCGCCTGCCCGCGCCCGGCCCCACCCTCACCCTGTTGACCGGACCCGAGGGGGGACTGGACCCGGCCGAGGTCGCCGCCGCCCGGGATGGCCTGGGGTTCGTCACCGTGGGTCTCGGACCCCGGATTCTGCGGGCGGAAACCGCCGCCATCACCGTGCTGGCCATGGCCCAGACCCTGTGGGGAGACCTGGCATGATCTTCTGCCGCCGCACCCCTGTCCTGCTGCTGATCCTGGCGCTGCTGGCGACCGGTTGTTCCCCGACGGCCCAACCGGTCTCCCGGACCACCACCCGTCTGCTCATGGGGACCCTGGTTTCCATCACCACCTGGAGCCTCCCCACGAACGCCAGCGCCTGGGAGGAGCAGGAGCGACAGGGGGTCGATGCGGCGTTCCGGGAGGTGGCCCGGATCGAGGGCGTCATGAGTTCCCATCGTGCCGACTCGCCGCTTTCCCGGCTCAATCAGGCTCCCCGCGGGATCGCTCATCCCCTCCTCCCCGAGCTGGCCGACCTGTTGCGCCGGGGCCTAGAGGTCACCAACGCTTCCGGTGGGGCGTTCGATATGGGGTTGGATCCCCTGATCCTCCTGTGGGGGTTCTCCCGGGAACCCCCGCCCCAGACGGTTCCGGACCCGCAGCGTATCACCGCCTGGCTCGAACACCATGCACCCGGAGGACTGACCCTGTCCGGCACGGTGGAGCAGCCCCTCCTGCGCCTGGCCAATGCCTCCCACGGGCTGGATCTGGGGGCCATTGCCAAGGGTTACGCCCTGGATCGGGCCGTGGCCGTGTTGCAGGAGCAGGGCATCCATAACGCCATCGTCAACGCCGGGGGCAACCTGCGCACCATCGGCGCCAAGGGCGACCGGCCCTGGCGCCTCGGCATCCGCCATCCCCGTCAGGCGGAAGGCGTCATGGCGGTGGTGGAAGTCGATCGTCCCCTGACCATGGTCACCTCGGGGGACTACGAGCGCTTCTTCATTCACCAGGATCAACGTTATCATCACATTTTCGACCCCCGCACCGGTTATCCGGCCCGCAGTGGCCTGATCTCGGTGACGGTGCAGGCCGAAGACGGCACCCTGGCCGATGCCCTGTCCACCGCCCTGTTTGTCCTGGGAGCCGAACAGGGTCTGGCCCTCCTGCGCCGGTTTCCCGGCAGCGAGGCCCTGCTGATGTTGGAGGACCGGTCCCTGCGGCGGTCCGCCGGGTTCATCGGTCAACCGGTGGCCGAACCGTGAGCCCCGGACGATGGCGCCTGCCGTGGCGGGTGCTGGTGCGGGCCAGCACCCCGGGGGATCGGGGGCTGATGCTGGCCAGCGCGGTCGGCATCGTCGCCCTGGGGCTGCTGCTGGAGGGACCGCCGGGCTCCCGGTTGCAGGTCTTTCGGGACAATCGGCTGGTGGCCACCCATGCCCTGGGCGGAACCGCCGGCTGGTCCGTGGACGGCCGGTTGGGGCCGGTGATCGTTGAAATCCGTCAGGGCCAGGCCCGGCTCCGGGAGTACCGCAGTCCGCGGCTGATCGGCACCCGCACCGGCTGGATCGGACGTGCCGGGCAGGTGGCCGCCTGCGTGCCCTGCGGTGTGTTGATCCGAGTGGAAGGTGGACCCTCCCCTGCGGATGCGGACCTGGATGCGGTGTCCGAATGATCCGTCCCCCCCGTTCCCGGCTGGAGGCCGACCTGCTGGCCGCCCACCTGGCCGCCGCCGGGGTGGCGGCCCATGTCCTGGAGGCGACTCTGCCCGGCCTTGGACCCTGGTTCAAGCCGGGCCTGGCCAACCTGTTCACCCTGGTGGCCTTCTTTCATCTCGGCTGGCGGACGGCGGTGGCGGTGGCGTTGATCCGGGTGGTGGCCGGCTCCCTGACGGTGGGGACCTTCCTGTCTCCGACTTTTTTTCTCAGTCTTTCCGGTGCCCTGGGAGCGGTGGCCGCCATGGGGGTGGGAGGATTGTTGCCCCTGGGTCTGGGTCCGGTGGGCCTGTCTCTGCTGGCGGCGTTGGCCCACATGAGCGCCCAGGTGGTGGCGGCCTTTTTTCTGATTCTGGGTCACCAGGGATTGTTTCTGGCCCTGCCCTGGTTCCTGGCCGGCTCCTGGGTCACTGGCATCGTCAACGGGGTGCTGGCCTTTTTGATCCTGGAACGGTTGGCCCCAAACCAGGCTTCACCCCCGTGAACGATCCCCTTTCCCTTCCGGCGGATCTGGCCCCGCGGCTGTTGGATCATTATGACCGTCACCGGCGGACTCTGCCCTGGCGGGACACCCGGGATCCCTACGCCATTTGGGTTTCGGAAATCATGCTGCAGCAGACCACCGTGGCCGCGGTGATTCCCTACTACGCCCGCTTCATGGAGCGGTTGCCGACCCTCCAGCGGCTGGCCGCCGCCGATCTCGACACCGTCCTGGGGCTGTGGCAGGGGTTGGGTTATTACCAGCGCGCCCGCAACCTGCACCGGGCGGCGCGGCGCGTGGTTGCCGAAATGCACGGCCAGCTCCCGGCCCAGCGGGAAACCCTGTTGAGCCTCCCGGGCATCGGCCCCACGACCGGCCATGCCATCCTGGCCATCGCCTTCGACCAGTCGCAGCCAATCCTGGATGGCAACGTCAAGCGGGTGCTGGCCCGTCTGCTGGCCCTGGAGCAACCCTTGACTGAGCCGCTGGCCCTGCGTCAGCTCTGGGAATGGGCCGGCCGGCTCACCCCCAGGCAGCGGCCCGGCGATTACGCCCAGGCGATCATGGATCTGGGGGCCACCCTCTGCAGTCCCCGGGATCCCCAGTGCCAGTGCTGTCCCTGGTCCCAGGCCTGCCGGGCCCGCGCCCGGGGGACTCCCGAGGCCTTCCCCGTACCCAGGCGCCGGTCGGCCCCCAAACCCCGTCTGGTCCAGGTGAGTCTGATCCTCCTGGACCCCTCCGGCCGCGTACTGCTGTTGCAGCGTCCGGCCGAGGGTCTGCTGGGGGGGCTGTGGGAACCTCCGGCCACGGAACCAGGTCCCGAACCGCCCAGGCAACCCCTGGCCTTGCTCCAGCACAGCCTGGGGCTTGGCTTCGGCCCGGTTGAGCCGCTGGCCCCGGTCCGTCACACCTTCACCCATTTTCAGTTGCGCGTGGAACCCTGGCGCGCCCCCTGTCCTGGCGGTGTCCCCCAGCTGGGCAGTCACCTCCAATACCGCTGGGTCGCCCCAGAATCGGCCGCCTGGCCACCCCTGGCCACTCTCCACCGCAAGGTCCTGGCCCGGGGCTTCGGTGGTTGAACCCCCTGGGCGTGGCCACTGGCGCAGCAACGGCAATTTCGCTAAAGTCCCCCTCGGTTGCCCTCGTAGCTCAGTCGGATAGAGTGCCGGATTCCTAATCCGTAGGTCGCAGGTTCGAATCCTGCCGGGGGCGCCATGTTTCAATCAGTTACAAAGCAACCTCCATGTCAATGTGACCAGAAGGTGAGGGTCTGACCTTTGGGGTCATGTCTGGATTGAGATTCCAGGGCAGGAGAGCGTTGAAGTCGTCGATGGTCTGGGCGGCGGGGATGCGTTCGAACTCGTTTGCACCATCGGCGCCACGCCGCAGGTGGTCACGGAATCGGTCTGGTCCTTGATGCGGGGGGAACGGTCGTGGATCCCGACGCAAATCCGAAACCGAAGCGGCCATCATGGGCAACGTGATCCTGCGCCTGATCGCCCGTTTCACCCAGGATGACCATACCGCCACCATCCGCCGCCTGGTGGCCGAAGGCTTCTGCCCCGTGGAATGCTCTCTGGGCCAAAAATCCGTGGTGGATGGCCTGGAGATGGACCACCATGGCACATGCGCCCACCTGGAGGCAGTAGAGTTGCTACTGCTTTGGCATGCGGTGCGCGGTCCCGACCGGGATGATGCCGGCGTGGCCATATTCATCCAGGAAATGGAGAAATCGTTATGAGAACAATCGTATGCACCACGGGAACCTCCCTTGCCGGACCCAATAACCGCTTTACGGAGACAGAGGGAAATGCCCCTTACCGTCAGCGTATTCAGGATCGACTGCAACGGGAACAAAGGGAACACCCTACCGATTTCCTGGTCAATATTTCCGCCGAAACCAACAGCCTCGCAAAGTTGAAGGTCACGGCAAAGGATCGGATCGTACTCCTGAGGACCGAGACCCAGGACGGTCAGGTCTGCGCGGAGGGAATCAAGACCGTTATCGAACAGCAATTCGATGCCACGGTTTCCATCGAAGAAATCGGTGGTTTACAGGTCAGTGACGCCACCGTTTTCAAGAAAAACGGGGTGCAGAACCTGTTTGCCGCCTTGGACAGACACTGCATCCTGCCGGGAGGCGATTCGGCCAAACCGGGAGTCTTCCTGAACATGACCGGCGGCTTCAAGGCGGTGGCAGCCTATCTGGTCCTGTACGGCATGCTTTACCAGGTGCCGGTCGTCTACCTCTACGAGAAGTCGAACCAGCTACTGACACTTCCTCCGGCCCCCCTGCAATTCGATTGGGAGCGCATGCAACCCGCAGCCGACGCCTTTATCCATCTGTACAAGGAGTTGGAAGTTTCCAAGAAGGAGTTCTTCGAGCGCATCCCAGGCGCGAGTTACGAGGATCGGCAGTGGTACGAAACCCTTCTGGAAGATGTAGGACAAGGAAAGGTGAACTTGTCGGCCTTTGGGCTGTTGGTAGCCCGACGCCTGGAGCAAGACGGAGAAGTAGACGAAGCGGTCTTGATGCTGTCTCCTTCCGCCCTTAAGGTATGGAACAGCCACGCCGACCGGAGACATTTCACCGAGATGCTGGAAAAAGTCCAGAATCCTCTTTCCCGCAGGAGTGAAAAGCACGCCGGGCACCGAGCGACCGATCTGACCATCTGCAAGCCCATCACGCCGGGGGCGCCCCGCATGGCATACTGGGTTGATAATGGGAAGGTTTATGTCGGGGAACTGTTTGCGCATCACGACGATTACGAGCGATTTTACGGACCCAACGGCCCGAAGCGCAAAAAGAAAGACTATGGGATATCCGAATTCAGTTCCTTGACGCCATTGGACGGGTTGGGTTGAGACGCCGTGACCACCACCCATACCGACGGAGTAATGATCAATGCCATGGTCTCCCCTTGAAGACCCTCCCGAAATGCGCGCCCATCGAACACTGGGGGCGGATGCGACCAGAACCAGTTGTACACTCAAAATAAAAATTGTCACCACCCTGTTCGGTGGAACAGCACGCCCCGCCACTGGCAAGGTTGACAGAGTGGAGGAAATCCGGGAGTCCGCCATCCGGGGGCAACTGCTCTTCTGGTGGCGGGCACTGAATGGGGATCGCTACCGGGATCCCAACGCACTGTTTACCGCCGAACGGGAACTCTGGGGAGGCACCCAACAGAACGGCAGCATGGGACGCTCCCGAGTTGAACTCAAGGTGACGAGATGTCATTTCGGCGGATTGGAGACATACAAGAAGAAAGAGGAGGAAATTGCAAAATCCCGGAAACGTGCCGGATTTACCGGACATCCGGTTTGAATGAAGACGTCCGCAGCCCTTTCCGGCATGATTGGATCTGCCAAGAAACAATCCACGGAGAGGGCCA
>PEAP01000223.1 GCA_002753665.1 Magnetococcales bacterium DC0425bin3 | reverse complement strand
ATCTGCTTATCCTGAAAAAAAAATTTCTGCCCGTCCCTCCCCCCGCCCCGAAGATCTCCGGAGTCCGCAGCGCCCATGGGTACCCTGGCCGAACTGATCTGGAATCCCTTTCTCAGTCTGATCTATCTGGAAGTGGGGCTGTTGTTCCTGGTCCTCACCGGCGGCGTCGCCCTGCGCCGGGGCGGCTGGATGCTCCGGCAGATATGGCAAGCAAAACCGGAGGCCAGCCAGGGCGAGGAATTGTCCCACCGCCATGCCTTTCTCTCGGCCCTGGCCGCCGTGGTGGGGGTGGGCAACGTGGCCGGGGTGGGCACCGCCATCCACCTGGGGGGGCCGGGGGCGATGTTCTGGCTGTGGGTCTCCGCTCTGCTGGGATCCTCCTTCCGCATGACCTCGACCTTCATGTCCCTCCACGCCATGTCCGCGGGACAGGATCCCCGCCTGTTCGCCACGCCCATGTCCTATCTGGAACGCTACCTGCCCCGGGCCTGGCGTTGGGTCCCCATGGTGCTGGCCGGCCTGCTGCTCTGCAAGGGCCTGGTGACGGCCAACCTGGTGCAGGCCAACTCCCTGGCCCATTCCATTGCCAGGGACACCACCGTCAGCCATCTGGTGGTGGCGGTGATCCTCGCCGCCCTGGTGGCCCTGGTGATCCTGGGCGGGCTGCAGTCCATCGTCCGGTTCAGCGCGGTGATCGCCCCCTGGATGATCGGCGTCTACCTGGCCATGGGACTGTTCATTCTGCTTTCCCAGCCCGGGGTCACCCTGGAGGCGTTCGGATTGATCCTCCACCACGCCTTCCAGCCCTACAGTCTGGCGGGCGGGGTGGCCGGGTATTCGGTCATGACCGCCATACAGTTCGGCATCTCCCGGGGCGTTTTCAGCCACGGATCCGGCATCGGCGTGGCCCCCTTCCTCCAGGCGGCCAACGTCGATCATCCCGCCCGGGGGGCCCTGATGGCCGGCGTGATTCCCCTGATCGACAGCCTGGTCATCTGCTCCATCACCGGCCTGGTGGTGCTGTCCGAGGGCCACTGGCACGAGGAGACCGGCGCCTTCCTGTCGGTGGGCGCCTACCAGAGCGCTCTGGGTCCCATGGGCCGGATCCTGGTGATCACCGCCCTGGCGGTATTCGCCTTCACCACCATCATCGCCTGGGCCCACTTCGCCGAACGCTGTTTCACCTACCTGGGCGGCCGGCGGGTGCGGACCTTCCGCTGGTTCTTCGTCGGCGTCACCTTCGCCGGACCATTCTTTCCCGTGGCCCTGGTCTGGTCCATGGGCGACGTGCTGATCGCCCTGCTGCTCCTCTGCCACCTGCTGCCGCTGAGCTATATTCTCATCAGGAAGCTGCCGGAGGTGCGAAGGATTCTGGGGGAGGCGTTACCGTGACCGTCACAACGCGACTGTCACGGTGTGGGTGAAGGCAGGAGCTTTTCGACCAGCTTGTAGACCGTGGTCTGTCCCACATACCGCGGCCAACCCGGGTCGGTTCTTGAATTCGGAGAACGAAAACAGGGTGCTGGCTCCCGCCTCGTCCCGTTCGGCCACCCACAGTTCGTCCCGGCGCAACAGATTCTGATCCATCAGCAACACGTCGTGGGTGGTGAAAAGCAGCTGGCTGCGGCTGTGCGCGGTACAAGAAGCCAGGCAGGTTTCCAGAAGCTTCCTGGTCAGCAACGTGTGAAGGCTGCGATCGATTTCGTCGATAACGAACACTCTGGTCGAGTCGGGGGCGGCAATGTCCAGCAGGACGGGCAACAGCTCCATGGCCCGCAACGAACCATCGGACTCTTCATTCAATTCGAACCGCTCATCGGCGCCATCGGAACGGGAATGGTAGGCGACCAGTCTTTATCGACCAATATGACAAAGCAGAACCGGCTGGGTTTCTCTTCCTGACTGGGGCCGAGGCGAAACGGCTGGACGGGAATCGGGGTATCGGGTTGAGTGACGCCGGTCACCATCTTCTGCGCAAACCGAAACGCCTCGACAAAATTGGACTTGCCGGAGGCATTGCCGCCATAGAGCGCGGCCACCGGAAGGACCCCCATCCCGTATCCGGCCACCCGCGGCACCCGCTGCCCATGCTGCCGCTCGCGGCTGGCCACCATGGAAAAAGTGACCGGGTCCCGAAAGGACATCCAGTTTTCCAGCGTGAGGCTGAGCAGCATTGTCAGCGCCCTTTGCGAGTTTTTTTCTCTCTTCAGACCATCTTTCGCAGCATACTCCGGTTCACAGGCCCATTGAAAGTGACTTTTCAGACATCACCGGCCCATAAACAGATAGATGGGGGAGGCCTCCCTCCACCCTCCACCGATGCAAGCCGCTCCGCGACTTTCACGGCAACTCAGCTCACCGCTTCGTCCAACTCGCCCGCCAGGGGGCGGTTCTTCATGTAGCCGTAGATGCCCACCCCGGCGGCGATGGCCACGCCCAGCAGGACCACCGGTCCCCAGGCACCGAGGCCCAGCCCCAGGCCCAGACTGCCCGCCTTGCCGGCGGTCAGGGCGGCGCTGCCGCTGCCGGCGGTCAGGGCGGTGGCGCCGCTGCCGGCGGCCACGCTCTTGGCGGCGGTGCCGGTGACCGCGCCCTTGACGATCACGG
>PEAP01000222.1 GCA_002753665.1 Magnetococcales bacterium DC0425bin3 | reverse complement strand
GGCGCTCAGGATGGGAGCCCCATTGACCTGGCGCAGAAAATCCTGGAATTCCGACCCCTGATCACAAGGCACCAGTGCCCGGTTTCGATCATGGATCATGGGTTGGTTCATGGTCATGGATCCTCCTGTGGTGCAACGGTTCTCGGCGTGTTCCTGGCGGGCATGTAAGCACTCGTGGACCGCCTTGCAAGCCCCCCACGGACGTTTTTTCCTCGTCGGCAGATCGTGGCCCCTCTGACAGATCGCTGCCGCAAAAGTTCCCCCCGCCCCTCCACCCTTCAAAACCCATTACCGCCTCCCGAACAGACGTTCCATCTCGGCCAGGCTCAACGTCACATAGGTGGGCCGGCCGTGGCCGCACTGGCCGGAGAAGAGGGTCTGCTCCATCCGGCGCAGCAGGGCGTCCATTTCCTCCAGGCTCAGCTTGCGGTTGGCCCGCACCGAACCGTGGCAGGCCATGGTGGCCAGGACCGCATCGAGGCGCTGGGTCACGGCGTTGCTGTGGCCGTACCTGTCCAGGTCGTGGAGCAGGTCCCGGATCAGCTGCTGGGGGTTGCAGTCGGCGATCAGGGCCGGCAGCTCGCGGATGGTGAAGGCGTTGCCGCCGAAGGGCTCCACCACCACGCCCAGCTCGGCCAGTTGGGGCAGGGCCTGCCGCAGTCGGTCGGCCTCGGGGGAGGTGAGTTCCACCACGTCGGGAATCAATACCAGTTGGCGTTCCAGGCGGGCCTCGGCATGGGCCTGCTTCAGGGTCTCGAACACGATGCGTTCGTGGGCGGCATGCTGGTCCACCAGCACCAACCCGGTGGCGGTCTGGGCCAGAATATAAGTGCCGTGGATCTGGGCCAGGGGCTGCCCCAGATCCGGCGCCGGGGGCGGATCCGGCGCCGGGGGCGGAGGAACCGGCGCGGACAGGTCTGGGAATGGAATCTGGCCGACGGGATCCTCCCGCGGCGTTTCGGCCACCCGGCGCGGCCCATGGCTGGTTCCGGACGGAGGCCAGGAGTCGCCCCGGTGGCGGTCCTCCCGCGGCGGCCGGGGGGATGGAGCGTCCCAATGCACCGGGCGGGAGGCGGCGGGGGGCAGCGTGGCGATCACCGCGGCTTCCGGTTCCGCTTCCGGTTCCAGCGCCATGGCCGCCTGGTCGGGCAGGCGGTCGGGGGCCTGATAGGTCCTGGCGCCCATGGTGGCCAGGGTCCCGGCCACCGCCTGGCGCACGATGCCGTAGACGAGGTTGCGCTGTTGAAAGCGGACTTCCTGCTTGGTGGGGTGGACGTTGACATCCACCCCCTGGGGCTCCAGATCCACGAACAGCGCCCAGACCGGATGGCGGTCCCGGGCCAGGGTGTCGCCATAGGCCTCCCGCACCGCGTGGTTGATCACCCGGTCCCGCACCCAGCGGCCGTTGACGAACAGGTGGATGCCGCCCTGGTTGCCGCGGTTGAGGGTGGGCAGTCCCAGCCAGCCGAACACCCGCACCTCCTCCCGGCCGCCGGAAAACTCCAGGCAGTTGTCGGCGAAGTCGCCGCCGAACACTCCGCCCAGGCGCTCCCGCACCGCCCGTTCGTCCTCCCCGGCGCGGATGTTGACCGTCTCCCGGCCATTGACGTGCAACCGAAAGGCCACCCCGGGATGACCCAGGGCCAGCCGCAGCACGGTTTCGGTGCAATGGCCGGTCTCGGTGCGGTCGGAGCCCATGAACTTGAGGCGGGCGGGGGTGTTGAAGAACAGGGTGCGCACCGTGACCCGGGTGCCCGGGGGCATGGCCATGGGGCGGGGCTCGCCGACCTGCCCGCCCTTGACCTCGATGGCGGTGCCCACCGCCTCCTCCCGCAACCGGGTGGTCAACTCCAGATGGCTCACCGAGGCGATGGAAGGCAGCGCCTCGCCCCGAAAGCCCAGGGTGCCGATGCGGAACAGGTCGTCCACCGTGGCGATCTTGGAGGTGGCATGACGCTCCAGGGCCAACCGGGCATCCGCCGGGCCCATGCCGCAGCCGTCGTCGCCGACCTGGAGCAGCTTCTTGCCGCCCTGCTCGATCCGGATCTCGATGCGGGTGGCGCCGGCGTCCAGGGCGTTTTCGATCAACTCCTTGAGGGCCGACGCCGGACGCTCCACCACCTCGCCGGCGGCGATCTGATTGGCCAGGGTCTGGGGCAGGCGTTGGATGCGGGGCGCGGTGGACATGGGCGGAATTGTACCATGGCGCGCGTCCGCCGGGCAGCGGATTCCGGTGGGCATGCTGGCCAAACGCGCCCGGGGCCAAATGGCCCGCTTCATCATCGACGGCCGCCTGACCACCCCGGACGCCCTGCTGGACTTCCAGCGCGACGGCTACCGCTACCACCCCGACCTGTCCAAGCCCGCGCAGCCGGTGTTCGTCAAATAACAAATAACCCACGGAGGAAATTGCAAAATCCCGGAAACGTGCCGGATTTACCGGACATCCGGTTTGAATGAAGACGTCCGCAGCCCTTTCCGGCATGATTGGATCTGTCAAGAAACAATCCACGGAGAGAGCCACGGACGATGCAGCTACGGGACAGCTTATCCATGTATTGGCTCGCCATCCAGGGAAATCTGTTTCCGTGGTTGGAGGAGGAGCTTGGACCGCTGACC
>PEAP01000060.1 GCA_002753665.1 Magnetococcales bacterium DC0425bin3 | reverse complement strand
CCAGAGCAGATCCATGCCGCTCAGGGGCTCGCGCCAGCCCGCGCCGGGGCGGACTTCCGGCAGCGGAGCGGGGGCCAGGCCGCCGGTTTCGATGGGTTCCCATTCGTTGATCAGCCCGGCCTGTGCCGGATCGGCCGCCAAGGCCAGCACCATCAGGAGTGCGGGAAGCGCGCTGCGCGACAACGTCCGGAAGAAAGCCATGGGATCACCGCTCCCCGCCGGTGCGGGTCAGCCGCAGCCCGGCGGGAGTTGACAGGAACGGGTCCTGCTTCAGACCCGCCTTGGCCAGGGCGTCCCCGGCCCAGGTGAAGGCCTCGGCCAGGTCCACCCAGCCATCGGGACGGGCACCGCTGGCCCCGTCGGCGGGCCCCAGCATGCCCTTCATCAGAAAATAGCTGAACGCCCGCTGCCGGCCGGGGCCATAAATTCCGGCGCCCTCGGCCAGGGCCGCCACCGCCCAGGGTTTGGGGCCGGCGAACAGCCCGGGGGGGAGCGGCGGATCCGTCTGACCCTCCTCCAGGGCGCAATCGGGATGGCCGTTGAAGCAGGCGTCGATGATGATCACGATCTCCTGGTTGGGCAACTGCTCCAACTGCCGTTTCAGGTCCATCAGGGAGATGGCCGTGGCCGGGGTGATGGTCTCGGGACGGGCTTCCACCGGCACCAGCAGAACATCGTCCACCCGGGTGCCGGCCGCGTTCGACAACGCCCGGCCATGGCCGCTGAAGTGGAACAGCAGCATGGCATTGGGATTGACCCGGCCCTGGGTGATCAGCCAGTGCAGGTCGCTCTGGATGACCGCGGCGGTGGCCTCGGCGTTGGTGCGCACCCGCAGGTGGTCATGGTCCTCGAAAAAGAACCCCCGGCCGGCCAGCACCCGGCCCAGGTTGCGGGCGTCCCGGTCGGCGAAATGGCGTCCGCGCAGCTTCTTGTACTGGTTGATTCCCACCAGCAGGGCAAAGGCATCGGTGCGCTTGGCCCAACCGGTGAGGCTGGGCAGGGCGGTGATGAAGTCATCCAGGACCTGGCGTTGGTCGTCCACATCGCCCTGCTTGGGCCATACCTCGTGGGGCAGGGGGCTGGAATAGGGCACCTCGGCATCGGAATCGACCTCCGCCAGGACCAGTTGGTCCTTGGCGGCGACGAAGGCGGCTTCATCCGGGTATTCCTTGACCAGCATGTTGACCGCCTGCCGCACCGCCTCCAGGCCGTTCCTGGTGCGGAAGCGGCGCCACAGGCCTTCGACCACATAGGCCACCGCCTCCTCCCGCCATTTGGCGGCCCGCACGCCCTTGAGGTTGGCCCGGGTCAGCCAGTCGTAGGCTTCCAGATAGCGCCCCATGCGGAACAGCGCGAAGATCTTGGTATGGGCCAGGTCGAGATTGCCGGGATGTTTGGTGAGCCCCTCGAAGGCCAGAATATGGGCGCTTTCGTCGTCGCCGACCTGGAACTGGGTCCAGGCCAGGTTGGCCTGGGTCTTGAGATGATCCGGATGGGCCTGGTGCAGCCGGGTCCACACCTCCCGGGCCTGTTCCAGATGGCCGGAGAGGAAATGGGCCAAACCGGTGTTGAAAGCCACCCCCAGGTCGTCCGGGCAGTCGCCATAGGCCCGGTCCAGGGCTGCCAGGCCTTTGTCCGGCTGGTTGGCGAACAGATCGACCCCCTTGACCGCCATCTCCCGGGCCACCGGGCAGGTGGAGGCCCGCTGCGGCAAGGCCTCCTCGGCCACCGCGGCCGCCGCGGCGAGGCCGATGCAGACCGGCAGGATCCAGGTCGCCATCCGGCGCATGTCAATGGGCTTTATGGTCCGCATGGAGTCTCACGGGGGCGGGCACGATGGACAATCTCCCTGAACCGATGGCCCCCGGGAGCGTCCCGGGCGCCGCTGCAATCGCCAACCTGTTACCGTGAAAGTCGCGGAGCGGCTTTCATCGGTGGAGGGTGGAGGGAGGCCTCCCCCACCCATCAAAGTTACATTACAGGGTTTGGATTCCTCCAGAAAAGAAAAAAACCGGCTCCAACTGAGCAGCCTCATGTTTCCCGCCGATTCCTGACCAGGCCGAACCGGGCCGCCTGGTCCCCGAACCGGTGGCGCAGCTCCCCCAGCAGGGCGCCGCTGGGGTGAACCAGAAAGGCATCCCCCAGGCTCACCGTGGCCCGGCAGAAGGGCAGGGTCAGTTCCAGCAGCACCCGGCATTGCCCTCCGGCATGCCGGGTCAGCAGCTCGGCCAGGCGGTCCAGTTCTCCGTCGTCGAGGATGTGGGCGTTGGCGCGGATCCGCAACTCTCGGCACACCTCCGCCCGGTACTCGTCCAGGGTGCGGATGCGGTTCACGGTGAGCTTGGGGTCCTCCTCGCCGCTTTCCACCCCGCCTTCCACCACCAGGGGCTGATCGCTTTCCAGGCGTTCGCGGTTTTCCTGATAGGTGTCGGGAAAGACCACCGCCTCCAACTGGCCGAACCGGTCCTCCAGGGTCAGAAAGGCCATGCGATCCCCCTTGCGGGTGCGGTGCAGCTTGCGTTCCGCCACCAGGGCGGCCACCCGGACGGTGGGACTGTCCGCGGTGGTCGCGCCCTCGGCGTAGCGTTCCCGCAGGGTGAGGCTGTCCATCACCCCGTAGCCGTCCAGCTCTTCCTTGTATTCCTCCAGGGGATGACCGGTCAGGAAAAAGCCCAGGGCCTCCTTCTCGTGGGCCAGGAGGGTGTTGGGGTCGGGATCGGGCACGTTGGGCAGCAGGGCGTCCTCTCCGGCCACCCCCTCGTCCTCCTCCTGGGCGCTGAACAGGTCCCGGATGCCCAGTTCTTCCTGCTGGTGACGCTTGGCCCCCTGGCTCATGGCCAGGGGCAGGCCCAGCAGCAGGGCATTGCGGTTGCCGCCCAGGGTGTCGCAGGCGCCCGAGCGGATCAACTGCTCCATGATCCGTTTGTTGAGATGTGCCTGCCCCAGGCGGCGGCAGAGGTCGAACAGGGAGCGGAACGGCCCCCCGGCGCTGCGGGTCTCCAGCAGGGCCGTCACCGCCGCCTCGCCGACATTCTTCACCGCCGCCAGACCGTAGCGGATGCCCCCATCCTCCACGGTGAACCCTTTGCCGGAGCGGTTGACCTCCGGCGGGTGGACGGTGATGCCCATGTCCCGGCATTCGCGGATGAAATGCATCAGCTTGTCGGTGTGGATCATGTCGCAGGTCATGGTGGCGGCCATGAAGGCGACCGGGTAATGCGCCTTGAGCCAGGTGGTCTGGTAACTGATCAGGGCATAGGCGGCGGAATGGGACTTGTTGAAGCCGTAGCCGGCGAACTTTTCCATCAGGTCGAAGATGGACTCGGCCTTCTTCTCCGGAATCCCGTTGCGGAGCGCCCCTTCCATGAAGGTGGCCCGCTGGCTGGCCATTTCCTCGGGCTTTTTCTTGCCCATGGCCCGGCGCAGCAGGTCGGCCCCGCCCAGGGAGTAGCCCGACAGCACCTGGGCGATCTTCATCACCTGTTCCTGGTAGAGGATCACCCCGTAGGTCTCCTTGAGGATCGGCTCCAGCTGGGGCAGGGGATAGACCACGGCGGTCTCGCCATGCTTGCGCCGGATGAAATCATCCACCATGCCCGATCCCAGGGGGCCGGGACGGTAGAGGGCCACCAGGGCGATGACATCCTCCAGGGTGTCGGGGGCCAGTTTCTTGAGGATCTCCCGCATGCCGGAGGATTCCAGCTGGAACACCCCCCGGGTGCGGCCCTCCTTGAGCAGCCGAAAGGCGAGTGGATCGGCCAGGTCGATCCGGTTGATGTCGATGGGCTCCTCGCCCCGGGCCTGCCGTTGGGGATTGACCATGTCCAGGGTGGCCTGGATCACCGTCAGGGTCTTGAGGCCGAGGAAATCGAACTTGACCAGCCCGGCTTTTTCCACGTCCCCCATGTTGAACTGGGTCACCGGCATGTCGGAGCGGGGATCCCGGTACAGGGGCACGGTATCGTGGAGCGGGCCGTCGGAGATCACCACCCCGGCGGCGTGGGTGCCGGCGGAGCGGGGCAGGCCCTCCAGGGCCAGGGCCAGCTCCACCAGGCTCTTGACCTCGGGTTCTTCCTCCATCAGGGCGCGCAGCCGTTCTTCTTGGGCCACCGCCTCCCGCAGGGAGATGCCCAGCACGTTGGGGATCAGCTTGGCGATGCGGTCCACCCGCAGGTAGGGAAACTCCATCACCCGTCCCACGTCCCGGATCACCGCCCGGGCCTGGAGGGTGCCGAAGGTGATGATCTGCGCCACCCGATCGGCGCCGTAGAATTCCTGGACGTGCTGGATCACCTTTTCCCGCAGGTCCATGCAGAAATCCACGTCGAAGTCGGGCATGGACACCCGCTCGGGATTGAGGAACCGCTCGAACAGCAACTGGTAGCGGATCGGGTCGAGATCGGTGATGTCCAGGGACCAGGCCACCAGGGAGCCGGCGCCGGAGCCGCGGCCCGGTCCCACCGGGATCTTCTTCTGCTTCGCCCAGCGGATGAACTCCGAGACGATGAGAAAATAGCCGGGGAAACCCATCTGGCCGATCACGTCCAGCTCGTATTCCAGCCGCTGCCGGTACTGGGCCCGCACCGTCGCCCAAGCGTCCGGGGGATGCAGGGGGCAGACCTGGCTGGTCAGGCGCAGCGCCAGGCCGGCCTCGGCCTCGCTGCGCAGGTGGGTTTCCAGATCCGTGCCGTCGGGAACCTTGAAGTGGGGCAGCATCGGCCGGCCCAGCTCCAGGGTGACGTTGCAGCGCCGGGCGATCTGCAGGGTGTTGGCCAGGGCCTCGGGCAGGTCCTGGAAGCGCCTGGCCATCTCTCCGGCGCTGGCGAAATGATAATGCCCCTGAAAGCGCGGGCGGTCCTGCTGGTAGAGGGTGGCTCCCAGACCCACGCACAGCAGGGCGTCCTGGGCCGGCTGGTCCTCCGGATCCAGGAAGTGGACATCGGCGCTGGCGACCAGGGGCAGGTTCAGTTCATGGGCCAGGGCCACGGTGCGGCTCACCAGAAGATCATCCTCCGGTTGCCCGTGGCGCTGCACCTCCAGGTAGAAGTTGGGGGTGCCGCAGCCATCGTCCAGGATGCCGGCCAGCTCCCGGGCGGCCGCGGCCGCCTCCTGGAGCCGGTCATCGGCCAGCAGCCGTCCCACCGCGCCCTTGGCGCCCGCCGAGAGGGCCAGCAGTCCCCCGGCGTGGCGGCGCAGCAGGCCCAGGTCGATGCGGGGTTTGCCGTTGCTGCCTTCGAGATGGCCCAGGGAGAGCAGTTGCAGCAGGTTGCGCCAGCCGCTGCGGTCGCGGCACAACAGGATCAACTGATCCCGGGATTCCCGATCCGACCGCTGGGACTGATCGGTGTGGTCCGGCACCAGGTACACCTGGGCGCCGAACAGGGGCTTGATGCCGGCCTTGAGGCAACCGGTGAAGAAGGGAATGGCGGCAAAGAGGTTGCCCTGGTCGGTGAGGGCCACCGCCGGCAGGTCCCACTGCCGGCAGCGGTCCACCAGCGCGCCGATGCGCACCGTGGAGACCAGCAGGGAGTGGGCCGAATGGACATGGAGATGCACGAAGGGGGGGGAAGCCATGGCGCCGTTCGGTCCGTCAGTGTTGGGCCTGGCGCAGCAACCGGTCGATGCGTTCCAGCAGGATCCGCGGCTCCACCGGTTTTTCCAGGAAGGCCTGCACCGGCATGAAATCGGCGCTGATGTCCGCCTCCGAGAACCCGAACGACAGATTGGACCGCTGGTTGACCGCCGACAGCACCAGGATCGGAATCTCCCGGGTGGCGGGGTGCTGGCTCAACAGGCGGGCGGCCTTGAAGCCGGCCTGGGCGTCTTCGGGGAACATGATGTCGAGGATGACCAGATCCGGATCGGTCTGCCGGACCCCCGCCACCAGGTCGGCGGTGTCCATGCGCACGGTGACGGCATGGCCGTTGCCCGCCAGCACCAGGGTCAGGGAATCGATGATGTCCTGATCGTCGTCGATGAGCAGAATTCTGGCCATGGTCTCGGCTCCGGTTACCGTGGAAGCAGTGAAACGGCTGGCTTCGGAGGAGGGGGGAGGGAGGCTTCCCCCATCCATCGAACGTTATCGTGGCGGTCCCAGGATTTCAGTGTGACCGGAAACGTGGCGAAAATGAACCGAAAACCGGCTGCCCTGTCCGGGGCGGCTCTGGACGGCGATGCGCGCCCCCAGCAGCCGGACCGTCTCCCGCGCCAGGGCCAGGCCCAGGCCGTTGCCGTTGGGATTGTGTTGCACGGCATTGTTGGAGCGGAAATGCTCGGTGAAGATCCGATCGAGCTGGTCTTCCGGGATGCCGATGCCCTGGTCCTGAACCCACAGGGCGATCCAGCCGTTTGGTTCTTCTTCGAGACCCACATCGATGGCGCCGCCGTCGTGGGAGTAGATGACGGCGTTGGTCAGCAGGTTGGAGAGCAGGGTGTGAATCAACTCCTCCGTGGCCAGGATGGGGCAGGGCGCAGCGGCGTCTTGCAAACGGAGGGTGATGTGGCGCGGGGTGGCGGGCAGCTGGGCCTCCTGGACCTCCCGGGCCAGCAGGGGCTGCAGGTCCAACGCCGTCAGTTCCCGGGTCCGGGGGGAGGCGCTGCGCAGGTTGCTCAGATGGATGATGCCGGTGATCTTGTCCATGAGCCGGTCGCAGCGTTCGCCGATCCGCAGCACGACCTGGCGGGCCGGGTCGGGCAGGGGACCGCAGTAGCCGTCCCGCAGGGCGTAGACGTAGCTCTTGATGGCGGCGAAGGGGGCCTTCAGCTCATGGGTGGCCCGCAGGGTCACCCGGGATTTTTCCTGATCCAGCAGTTGGAGCTGGGCGAAGGCCTCCTCCAGCTGGCATTCCCGCAGCCGCAGGCTGAAGGTGATGGCGCTGACCAGATACCAGCAGACCAGGAACGCCCCGGCGATGGCCAGCGCATAACCGGCGGTGATCACGGGGCTGGCGCCGATGGGCAGGGCCTTGTGGCCGGCCGCGACGATGGACACCGTGGGAATGATCCCGGCGGCTTCCAGCACCATGGGCAGGGTGGCGCAGAGGATGGCCGCCAGGGTCATGGCCAGGCTCTGGATCCGGGTGAAGAACAGGGTGGAGAGGATGATGTGGGGCATGAACAGGATCAGGATCGGGGTTTCGATCCCCCCCAGGCCATAGCTGAGCAGGGCGAGGTTCAGGAAGTCGGTCAACACCTGGGCGCGCAGCAGCCGGTGGAGCAGGGGCCGGGGGACGGGCTGTTCCGCCTGGCGGGCCACCCGGCCGTAGATGAGATTGGTGCCGGCCAGGCACAGGGTGACGGTCAGGAAGAACCGGTAGTCCACATGGAGCCCGAAGGCATGGGACCAAGGCGGATGCAGCGCCCAGACCATCCCGGCCAGGCACAGCAGCACCGCGATCCAGCGGGTGTGGATGAACCAGTGCAGCCGTTCGGCCAGCTCGTTGGCCCGCAAGGTCTCCGGGCAGCGGGCGAGAGTCCCCTCCGTGGAGGGCAACAGCCCCCGCAGGCGCGGACCGGTCATGGCCGGAGGCCGGTCAGGAATTGCAGCCAGGATTCCAGCCCGGCGCCGGTCTGGGCGCTCAGGGACAGGATCCGCGCATCGGGCCGCACCCGCAGGATGTTGTCCCGGCACAGCTCGGCGTTCCAGGACAGGTGGGGAATCAGGTCGGTCTTGGTGATCACCACCACCGGCGCCCGGTGAAAGAGCGTGGGATACTTGAGGGGCTTGTCCTCGCCCTCGGTGACCGACAGCAGCGCCACCTTGAGGGTCTCTCCCAGGTCGAAGGCGGCGGGACAGACCAGGTTGCCGACGTTTTCCACCAGCAGCAGGCGGGTGCCCTCCGGCACCGCCCGGGGCAGGATCCGGGCGATACGCTGGGCGTCCAGGTGGCAGGCGTCGAGGGTTTCGATCTGCCACACCGGCGCGCCCCGGCCCTGGAGGCGGCGGGCGTCGGTATCGGTCTGCACATCGCCGACGATCACCGCGCAGGGCAGCCGGCCTCGCAGCCCCTCCAGGGTGCGCTCCAGCAGGCGGGTCTTGCCCGCCCCCGGCGCGGAGATCAGGTTGACGGCCGGAATGCTTCGCTCGGCCAGCCAGCGGCGGTTGGCGGCGGCCAGGCGGTCGTTTTCCGCCAGCACCCGCTGGGCCACGGCCAGGGTGCGGGTCCGCCCGTCGTCTTCTTCCGGGTGGGGATGGGGATGCGGGTGGGCATGGGCATCGGCGCTGCAGCCGCAGGTTTCGCACATCAGCGTACCTCCAGCGTTTCGAGGATGAAATCCCGCCCCTGGAGAATCTCCACCGGGGCCGTGGCGCAGGTGGGGCAGGCCAGGTCCCAGCCGTCTTGCGGGTGGACCATCGACCCGCAGGCGGTGCAGCGCACCGTCAGGGGCAGTTCCCGGATGTGCAGCGTGGCCCCGGCCAGCGGCGTGCCGGCGGCGGCCAGGGGAAAACAGAAGCTGAACGCCTCCCGTTCCACCCCGCACAGCGGCCCCAGGGCCAGGGTGAGGGATACCACCTCCCGCGCCCCTTCCCGGACCAGGACGGCGCTCACCTGCTCCACCAGGGCCGCGGCCAGGCTCATCTCGTGCATCAGCAGATCCTCGGCAGCAGTTCGCCCTGGGGCGCGTCCACCACCCGCCGGCCGCCGATGGCGGTTTCCAGGACCACCAGGCTTGCGTCCTCCGCCACCTGGCCGATGACGCAAGCCTGGGCGCCCTCGGGCAGGGGCCGCCAGCGCTCCAGGATGGCCGGGGCCAGTTCGGGAGCGCAGACCAGCACCAGACAGCCTTCCGAGGCGACATGGAGCAGGTCCAGCCCGGTCAGTTCCGCCAAGGCCCGGGTGGCCGGGGAGAAGGGCAGGCGCCGTTCTTCGATCATAACGCCCACGGCCCGTTCCTCGACCATTTCATTGAGGACTGCCGCCAGCCCGCCCCGGGTGGGGTCGCGCATGAAGCGCACCCCGGGCGCCAACTCTCCCAGGGCTAGCACCAGGCGGTGCAGGGGCCGGGTATCGCTCACCGGGCCGTTGGCCAGCCCCAGGCCCTCCCGGGCCGCCAGGACCGCCAGGCCGTGATCCCCCAGGGGGCCGCTGACCAGCACCCGGTCCCCGGGGCGGAGGCGTTCCGGACCCAGGGCGAAGCCGGGCAGGGCCTGGCCGATGCCGGCGGTGTTGAGATACATCCCGTCGCACTGGCCCCGGCGCACCACCTTGGTGTCCCCGGTGACCACCTGGAGGTCGCAGCGGCTGGCCGCCAGTTGCACCGCATCCAGCACCCGACGCAGGATGGCCAGGGGCAGGCCCTCTTCCAGAATCATGCCCAGGGACAGCCAGCGGGGCCGGGAGCCGGCCACCGCCAGGTCGTTGACCGTGCCGAACACCGCCAGATCGCCGATGCAGCCGCCGGGAAAGAACAAGGGCTGGACCACGAAACTGTCCGTGGAAAACAGCATCCGCAGGCCGCCCGGATCGAGCGTGGCGGCATCGGGCAGCCCGTTCAGGGCGGCGCAGGCGAAGCGCGGCAGGATTTCCTCCCGGATCAGGCGGTGGGAGAGGCGGCCGCCGCCGCCATGGTCCAGCAGAATCCGGTCGATCATGGTTGCCGGCTCCTCCGGCCGTAGCGAAAATGCGCCGCGCAACTGCCCTCCTGGCTGACCATGCAGGGTCCCAGGGGATGTTCCGGATGGCAGGTCCGGCCGAACAGGCCGCATTGGTCCGGGCTCAGGAGGCCTTTGAGGATGGCGCCGCAGCGGCACTGGGGATGAACCTCCCCGGCGCGCACCGTCAGCCCGTGGCGTCGGGCGGCATCGTAACGGGCCAGTTCCGGCCGCAGCCCCAGGCCGCTGCCGGGGATCGGCCCCAGGCCGCGCCAGGCGGCGGTCACCGGCTCCAGGCAGGCGGCCATCAGCGCCTGGGCCCGGGGGTTGCCGCCGGGTTTGACCACCCGGGAATACTGATTGTCCACCCGGGGCGCCTCGTCCACCAGTTGCCGCAGCAGGCCTTCCAGGCCATAGAGGATGTCCAGGGGTTCGAAGCCGGCCACCACGCAGGCGATGCCATGATCCGCCGCCAGGAACCCGTAGGTCTCGGGACCGATGATGGCGCTGACATGGGCCGGACACAGCAGGCCGTCGATGCGCAGGTCGGGATCGGCCGCCAGGGCGGCCAGCACCGGGGGAATGAGCTTGAAGGCGGTGAGCAGGGACAGAGTGTCCAGCCCGTCCCGGCGGGCGCCCGCCAGCATGGCGGCGATGGGGGCGATGGTGGTTTCGAACCCCACCGCCAGAAAGACCACCTCCCGGTCCGGATGGTCCCGGGCCAGCTCCCGGGCCCGGTGGGGGGACTGGCAGACCTCGATCCAGCCGCCGGCGGCCCGGGTGCGGGCCAGATCGCTCCGGGAGCCGGGCACCCGCAGCAGGTCGCCGAAGGTGGCGACGATGACCCCCCGGTGGGCCAGGTCGATGGCGGCGTCGAGGAAACCCGGCTCAGTGACGCACACCGGGCAGCCGGGACCGCTGACGAGTTCCACGCCCTCGGGCAGGAAGTCGCGAATGCCGAAGCGGGCGATGGCCATGGTATGGCTGCCGCAGACCTCCATGAGGCGCACCGGGCCGCGCCGCGCGGTGACATGCGCGCCCAGCTCGGCCAGGGACTGCCGCAAGGGGGCGGCGGCGTCGAGGGAGCGGAAACCGTCGATGTATTTCATGACTGGGCTTCCACGGCGATTTTGCGTTGCCAGGCCGCCGCCAAATCCCGGAACAGGGCCAGCCGCGCCTCGGCCTCGGCCAGGTCCAGGGTTTCGATGGCATAGCCGGCATGGACAAGCACATGATCTCCCACCCGCGCCTCCACCAGCTCCAGGCCCACCCGCTGGCGCAGGCCGTCCAGCATCACCCAGCCGGACCCGTCGGCCTCGATGGCCACCACTTCCATGGGAATCGCCAGGCACATGTCAGGTCAAGGTGTGAACGGTCTCGAATGGATTGAGAATGGTCAGGACGCCATCAATCACCCGCCCGTGCTGCAGGTCCTCCGTGGCGAGGGTTATGCAACCCGCTTCCAATGCGGCGGCCACGATCAGACTGTCCCAATAGTTGAAGCTATGGGCTTCCCGCAGACGGGACGCGCACAGGAATGTCTCCAGGGTATCGGGGACCACCTCACAGGAGGTGTGGATCCATTGGGTTTGGCCTCCAATCCGTTCATCCAGCGCCTGGCCTGTGCATGTCGCGGGCCATTGGATGCCACCAACAGATAGATCCAAATGTTGGTATCAACGAAGACACGGTCTGTCATAAAGCTCTGTCCGTTTCATGGGTAGCCCATCCCCCTTGGCAGGAAGTGGATTGGCGAGGAGCGCAGCCATCGCTTCCTTGGCTCTCTCATCGGAAGCAGGGGCCTGGTCCAGAGAGCGGATGAAATCCAGCACCTTGAATGCCTGTGTTTCAGGCAGTTTCTTGACCACCTCATGGATACGGTCGGCGATGTTCATGGACGCTTTTCCTCGGTATCGAGCAAGTCTTTCAACGCTGCCAATTCTTTCAGGATATCACGTTCCAGCGCCATCATGCCTTCCAGAATTGGCGCCGTTTTCCATCGTCACGCCCTCCCGCCCCCGATCCAGGCCTGCCCCACGGCGATGCCGGCATCCCCGGTCGGCACCCGTTGCGCCTGCCGGATCCGCCAGCCCCGGGGCGAGAGGGCCTCCGCCAGCAGCGGGCCCAGCAGGCGGTTGAGGAAGACACCGCCGCTCAACACCAGGTCGCGCTCCGGGACCTGGTCGGCCCCATGCTCGGCCAGGGCCGCCGCGGCCCGGGCCACCGCCCGGTGGAATCCCAAGGCCCAGCGCGGACGGTCGTCGGGAAGGATGTTCTGCCCGGCCAGCCGGCGGAAGCTTTCCCGCCAGTCCACCAGCAGCAGGCCGTCGGCCTCCCGCAGGGCGAAGGGCGGGTCGGGAAAGCGCGGTTCGCCTCGGGCCCGCAGGGCCGCCTGTTCCAGGGCCACGGCGGCGGCTCCGGATTGGGAGACCGTGGCCGGCGCCAGGCCGAGCAGGGCGGCCATGGCGTCGAACAGCCGGCCCGCGCCATGGGTCAACGGGCTGTTGAGACCGGTGTGACATTGATGACGCCAGACGCGGACCGCCGGCTCATCCAGCCCCCAGCGGCGACGCAGCGCGGCGTCCAGTTCCACCCCGGCATCGTCCAGCCGCGCCACCAGTTGTCGCAACGGCTGCCGCACCGCCGCATCGCCGCCGGGCAGGGGCACCGGGGCGAAGCTGCCCAGCCGGCGGCAGGCGACCCCCTGGAGATGCAGCAGTTCCGCCCCCCAGAGCCGGCCGTCCGGCCCCCAGCCGAAGCCGTCGAACACCAGGGCCAGGCAGGCCTCCAGCCCCTGTTCGGCCATGACGGCGGCGGCATGGGCGTGATGGTGCTGCACCGCCTGCACCGGCAGCCCCCAGGCGGCGGCCCGGGCGCGTCCCAGCAGCGTGGGCACCATGTCCGGATGCAGGTCCACCACCAGACGCTCGGGGTCCAGGGCGGTGCGCCCGGCCTCCAGACGGCGGGTCCAGTCCTGGCGGAGCGCTGGATCGCCCAGGTCGCCCTGGGGTTCCCACAGGGTGATGGTCGTGTCGGCTGCCGCCGCCGGCCGGTTGCGGGTCTCCACCCCCAGCGCCAGCACCCGACGGCGGAGGGCGGGACCGCTCAGGGGAATGCGCAGCAGGCCGTCACCGGTGACCATGGCGGTGCCTCATGAAGCGCCGGTGAGCCGGTTCAGCGCCGCCCGCAGGGCTTCCAGCAGGCCGGGCAGGCGCCGGGTCAGCGCGGCGGACGGGGTGGAACCCGGCGTCAGGTCGAAGGGCGCCACCCCGAACAGGTGGACCGTTCCGCTGAATCCCAGATCCCGGGCGATGGCCAGGGACTCGGCCAGGCCGAGACCGTGGGTGGAGACCGCGCCAGCATGGCGCTTGAGGGCGAGAGCGCTTTCCGGCCACAGTCGCCAGTCTCCCGGAGGGGCGTCCAGGGCCGCGGCATCGACGAACAGCACCGGCCCGCACAGCTCCAGCAGGTCCTGGGCCAGGGTGAGGGCATCGGCGGCTTCGCGGAGCCGAACCGTCACCCCGGGGGGCGGATCCCGCGCCAGGGCCTCGGCCAGCAGCAGGCCCACGGCGTCATCCCGCCCCAGGCGGCTGCCGAGGCCCACCACGGTGAGGGTTGTGGGATCATTCGACGTAATCCACCTCCAGCATGTGGACCGAGCAGGAGATGCAGGGATCGTAGGCCCGCAGCAGCATCTCCAGGTGCAGGGTCAGCTCGTTCCGAGAGAGATGCGGCAGCATTCGGGGCACCAGGGCCTGCATGTCCCGTTCGATGTTGTTGATGTTCTGGCTGGTGGGGATGACGGCGTTGGCGTCGCAGCAGCGGCCCTGGGCGTCGAAGGCGTATTCGTGGAACAGGATGCCCCGGGGCACCTCCACCGCCCCCACCCCCCGGCCGGGTCCCGGCTGGAAGCCGATGTCCTCCTCCACCAGACCCCCATCGAGGACGGTCTCCAGCAGACTCAGGCTGTGGTGGGCGCAGTGGACGATCTCCACCACCTGGGCCACGTTGTTCATGTAGGGATTGAAGCAGGGCACCCGCAGGCCCAGGGTCTCGGCCACGGTGCGGGCCTCGGGATGCAGCTGGTCGACGTTGTTGTTCACCCGGGCCAGGGCGCCCACCGCATAGGACTCCCGGTGCCAGCGCGACCATCTGGTGGTGGAATGGGGCATGGTGAACTCGTTGGTGACCTGGCGATAATCGGCCACCGGCACCGGCTGCCCGCTGTCGGAGCCGCGCACCGCGCCGTCGTAGAGGGCGTATTCGTCGGGATGGGTCAGGGAGACGAACTCGGTCTCCCGCTCGAAATCGGGCAGCCGCAGGGTGCGGACGATGGCCACGGTCTCCAGCAGATCGGGCAGGGCGGCGGCCAGGCGCTGGCGGATGCGCTCCAGTTCATCCAGATCCGGCAGCCGGCGCCAGCCCCGCAGGGTGTTGGCCATGGGATGCAGGGTGCGCCCGCCCAGGACGGCGGTATAGTCGTTGGCGAGTTTCTTCAGGCGCAACGCCCGCTTCACCACCTCGGGATGGGTCTTGATCAGGGGCAGCACGCTGGGCGCGCCGACGAAATCGGGCACCGCCAGGAAATAGACATGCAGGATGTGGCTCTGGAGGAACTGGGATTCGTTCAGCATCTTGCGCAGCAGCACGGTCTGGGGGCTGACTGCCAGGCCCAGGGCGTTCTCCACCGCCTTGGTGGCGGCCAGTTGATGCCCCACGCAGCAGATGCCGCAGATGCGCCCCACCACCCAGGGGATCTCCTCGGGGGCCATGCCCCGGACGAAGCTCTCGAAGAAGCGATTGGCCTCGACGATGCAGAGTTTGACTTCCTCCACCACCCCCTGGCGCACGTCGATGCGGATGCTGCCGTGGCCTTCCACCCGGGTGACATGGTGGATGTCGATGGTGAAGGTCCCGGTCTGCCCGTTCATGGCCGTTGCTCCTCGCCCAGGGCTTCTCCGCTGCCGAACAGCCGGTAGCGGTTGCGGATGTCGGTGTCCGACAGTCCCCGCTCGCTCAGGAGCTGGCGGTGGGCCGCCAGGTTGGCCTGGGGCAGCAGTCCCCGGCAGCCGTCGCACCGGTAGCCCTGGCCGATGCACACCGCCGCGCAGCCGCCCCAGGTGATCTGGCCCAGGCAGGTGTCCCCGCGGTCGAAGGCGCATTCGAATTCGTGCAGCCGGCATTCCACGCACACCGGATTGGCCGGCTGTCGGGGCTGGGCGCCGCTGATCAGGGCCTTGACCAGCTGCAGGAATTCCTCCGCCACCATGGGGCAGCCCCGCAGGCGGTAATCCACCGCCACGATCTCGTGGACCGCCCGCACCCGGGTATGGGCCCAGAGGGACCAGAAGCGGGGGTCGGTTTGCACCCGGTCCCGGTCCGCGCTGCCGTAGATGCGCTTGAAATGCTCCGCCGGGGCGGTGAAATTGGCCCGGGCCTGGACATTGCCCATGTTGGCGCAGGCGCCCAGGGCCACCAGGATTCTGGACCGGGCGCGGATGTCCCGCAGCCGCTGGGCGTCCTCCTCGCGGTTGATGCTGCCCTCGATGAAGGCGATGTCGATGCGGTGGGCGGTTTCCGACATCGCCTCGCGGAACTCGACGATCTCCACCTGCTCCAGCAGATCCAGAAAGACCTCCTCGCAGTTGAGAACCGCCAGTTGGCAGCCCTCGCAGCCGGCGAAGTCGAAGAATGCCACCCGGGGCTTCATGACAGGGCCTCCCGCAGGGGGCCGATGGCGGAAAAGCGGAACACCGGCCCCTCCTGGCAACAGTAGACCTGGTTGATCTGGCAATGTCCGCACTTGCCCACGCCGCATTTCATGCGACGTTCCAGGTCCACGAAGATGTGATCATGGGGGACGTTGCGGGCGTCCAGGCCGGTGATGACGAATTTGTACATGACCGGCGGGCCGCACAGGATCGCCAGGGTGCGGGCAGGATCCAGCGGCAGGGTGGCCAGGGGATCGGTCACCAGGCCGATGCCGCCGTCCCAGGGCAGGCTGGCGGTTTCGTTCACCAGGCGCAGCACCCGGGCCTGCCGCCCCCAGGCCTGCAGGTCTTCCCGGTAGAGTTCCTCCGCCGGACTGCGGAAGCCGCAGATCAGGGTGAGGGTGCCGTAGCGATGGGCCTCGGCCAGCACCGGCTGGATCAGGGAGCGCAGGGGCACCAGCCCCAGGCCACCGGCCACGAACAGCAGATCCATGCCCTGGAACTCCGCCAGGGGAAACCCGGACCCGAACGGCCCGCGGACGCCCACCCAGTCCCCGACCTTCAGGGTGTGCAGAACGCCGGTCAGGCTGCCGGCCTTGCGGATCACCATCTCCAGGATATTGTCCCCCCGGGGTCCGTTGGAGATGGAGATGGGCGCCTCGCCGATGCCCGGCCGGGAGAGCATCACGAACTGGCCGGGGCGGTGCTGCAGTGGTTCGGGCAGCGCCACCCGGAAAAAGCGTTCCCGGGCGGTCAGGTCCCGCACCTCCAGGATGCGGGCCGGGCGAGGCAGGTACAGGGTCGGATCCGGGACGATCCCGGAGGTCGAAGGGGCGGTCATGGCGCCATCTCCCGGTGCTGGATCAGATCGGTGACGATGGCGAAGATGTCGATGCCCGCCGTGCATTGGCGTCCGCAACGTCCGCAGCCGATGCAGAAGCTGTCGCCGCCATGCCGCGCCCCCAGGTATTGGAACTTGCGCCGCACCCGGTGGCGCTGCCGGCCCTCGGGTTGCGGGCGGAAATCGTGGCCCCCGGCCACGGCCGCGAAGCCGGGCAGCATGCAGCCATCCGGGCTGCGCTGGCGTTGACCTTCCTGGGGGGCGGCCAGGTCGAAATCGTCCCGCACATCGAAACAGTAGCAGGTGGGGCAGACCAGGTTGCAGGTGCCGCAGGAGAAGCAGCGTTCCACATGCCGGCTCCAGACCGGCGATTGCCACTGGTGGTCGAGGAGGGTGGGCAGTTCGGTCACGGGCACCGGCCAGTGCCGGCCGAAGGGGTTGGCGCGGCGGGCTTCGGCCCGACGGCGGTGGGTTTCCGGGTCGGGGCAGGGGTCGAACCCCGCCTCCGCCAGCAGGGTTGCGCCGGCGGGGGTCAGGGCTTCCATCAGATAATGCGCTTCCTCCAGGGGAGTCAGGAACAGATCGGCCCCCTGGCGCCAGCCCAGGGAGCCGACCGCGGCGCAGAAGCAGGCCGTATCGCAGGGCTGCAGGCAGTCCACCGCCAACAGGGTGGTCCCGGCGCGGCGGGCGAGATACAGGGGATCCCCCGGCGCGGCGCCATTGACCCGGTCCATGAGGTGGATGGCCTTGAGGTCGCAGGACCGCACCCCGGCCAGGATCTGCCCGGGCGGTTGCGGGGGCGGGGAGAATTCCAGACCCCGGTCGGGGGTGGACCGGTATTGGAACAGCACTTCAACGGCGGGCGCCAACCGTTTACCCGGAGGGGCCAGGGTGGGATGATAGCCGGCGAATTCCAGCACCGACTCCCTGCGGACCGGTTGGAATCCCAGACTCTGCCGGCCGATCTTCTGGGGAAAGAATACCGGTCCTCGGCTGCCCAGGGTGCGGATCCAGTCGAGAATTGCCGCCTCGCCGGCCACGGAAGCTGTCATCGGTCGTACCTCCCCATGAGCCCTGGTTCCTGCCCCCTGGGTCCATTATAGTATGAACTGAAAATCATTCATGGAAAAAATCTGGGCCGAAATCACTTTGGTGCCCTGACAGCGTTCCAGGGAGTCTTGCGAAGCTTCAATGGGTTGCCAGAGCGCTACCAGCTTCCTGGCGACGGCTTTGGTCGCTGTGTGCCAGAATGGGTTGATTCTGAGATGCCAACACCAACCGACCAGGAACCAAATTGATCGACATCATACTGTTTTTGAAATGATATTTTACAGACTCTCTGATGGAACGTTATCGGGTCACCAAGCGAATTTATTCAGGCTGAGAGACTCCAATGGCTAAGACGATCCTTCTTGATACCAGAACCGCGACGCTTCTGGATTTGTTCGGAAACGGGAAAATTTATCAGGTGCCGCCATATCAGCGTGATTATTCCTGGAGAGAGGAGCATTGGGAAGACTTGTGGAATGACATTATTGAAATGCATGGCAATACAGAAGCCTACCATTACATGGGCGCATTGGTTCTGGAAGGAAAATCGGATCGCGAGTTCTTGATTATCGATGGCCAACAGCGTCTGGCAACGCTCAGTATCCTGGCCTTGGCAGTGCTTGATGGACTGAAAAACCTGGTTGATGGCAAAATAGATCCAGATGCCAACAAGGAGCGCGGTAAGGGTCTCAGGAGTCGTTTCGTCGGGGAGAAAGATCCGGCTTCACTCGTTGAAAGCAGCAAATTATTTTTGAATGAAACGGACAATGGGTTTTATCAGGATTATCTTGTTCAATTACGAAAACCTGCCAATGTGCAAAGATTGCCTCATTCGAATCGTCTACTCTGGAAAGGGTTTACTTTCTTTTGTGAAAGGATAAAGCAAGAGGGGGCACTCAATCAGAATGGTTTGCAGCTTGCCAAATTTCTGAGTGAAACTGTTGCCAGACAGTTGCAGTTCATTCTGATTTCTGTAGACAATGAATTGAATGCTTACACAGTATTTGAAACATTGAACGCGCGTGGCTTGGAATTGTCCTCTACGGACCTTCTGAAGAATTATTTGTTCTCACAAGTTCAGGCAAAAGGGGATTTGGCAGCACTCCAACGGCGCTGGGGGGCATTGATTGGTATTGTTGGCCAGGAGAAGTTCCCGGATTTTCTGCGATATCATTTGCTCTGCCAATATCAACAGGTTCGAAAACCGCGTCTCTTTAAAATGGTCAGGGAAGCAGTAAAAACTCCTGAGGACGTGTTTAATCTTCTGGAGAGGCTGGAGAATCGGGCTGAGTTGTTTACAGCCGTTTTTGATCCAGAACATGAATACTGGGCAGATCGCCCGCAATGCAAACCTTATATTGAAGAGATACGCCTTTTCAGAGTCCAGCAGATGATGCCGCTCTTGTTCGCGGCATGGGAGAAATGCGACCGGAATGGCTTTGAATCGGTATTGCGCATGGTTTCCATCCTCTCCTTCAGATTCACCGTGGTGGGTGGCTTGAATACCAATGAACTGGAACCCTTGTATCACAAGGCTGCGAAGCACCTTCTTGATGGCGGTCATACCAACCCGGAAGCCGTATTTGTCCATTTGCGCCAAGTTTATGTTTCCGACGATAAATTCATGAAAGATTTTGCCTCGTTGTCGATTTCCACACGAGGGTCAAAGAAAAAATTGGCTAAATATATTCTTTCAAAGTTGGAATCAGATTTATCAGCACATGCCTGTAACCACCAGACCGATCCAGGGACCATTGAGCATATTCTACCGGAGAATCCTCTGGATGTCTGGACTGACACATTTGACGAAAAATGGTGGGAAGCAGCCATCTATCGAGTTGGCAATATGACGTTGCTTGGCCCAGGAGACAATCGCTTGATTGGGAATAATGGCTATTCAGAAAAAGTGAGGGTCTATCAAGGAAGCAACTACTTTTTGAGCACTCAATTGGCCAAGATGGCCCCAGAAGAGTGGACTCCATCCCTGTTAGACAAGCGGCAACAGGACCTTGCAACCAGGGCTGTACGGATTTGGCGGCTTTCATACGGGGAATGAACTGGTCGTGAGGAGTGGGCACGGCTTGAGGGGGAGTATCGCGAGGCTCTGGGCGGTGGGCACACCGGGTCGGCCTGGGAGGCGTGGCGAAATGAGCGGGTGCCCCAGGCGGTGGCCTGGGTGAAAGAAATCTGGTGCGGATGGCCGGACTCGAACCGGCACGGCTTGCGCCACTGCCCCCTCAAGACAGCGTGTCTACCAATTCCACCACATCCGCCTGGCAGTCGGGTCGTTTTCACCCCCGCGACCCAACGGGCGGGAAGCTATCAGAGCCCCCCCGCGGTGGCAACGGTTTTCTTGCGGCCCCGGTCCGGGTAATGTGGGGGGATGGATACTCCCTTCGATCCCCGTCCCATCGGCATCTTCGACTCCGGCATCGGCGGCCTGACCGTGCTGCGGGCCGTCGCCCAGCGTCTGCCCGGCGAAAGCCTGATCTATCTGGGCGATACCGCCCGGGTGCCCTATGGCTCCAAATCGCCCCGCACCGTGGCCCGCTACACCATCCAGGTGGCGGATTTCCTCCTGGCGCGGGGGATCAAGGCCCTGGTGGTGGCCTGCAACACCGCCTCGGCCCTGGGGCTGGAGGCCCTGGGGCGGCACAGCCCGGTGCCCGCCCTGGGCGTGATTCTCCCGGGCGCCCGGCTGGCGGCCGGCACCACCCGCAACCGCCAGGTGGGCATCATCGGCACCCGTTCCACCATCGCCAGCGGCGCCTATCCCCGGGAACTGACGGCCCTCGATTCCCTGATCCGTTCCCATCCCCTGGCCTGCCCCCTGTTCGTGCCCCTGGCCGAGGAGGGCTGGCACCACCATCCGGCCACCCGGCTCATCGCCACCGAAAGCCTGCAGCCCCTGATGGCGGCGGGCATCGACACCTTGATCCTCGGCTGCACCCACTATCCGCTGCTGGCCCCGGTGATCGCGGAGGTGATGGGACCGGAGGTCACCCTGATCGACTCGGCCCGGGCGGTGGCGGATGCCCTGGCCGGCCGGATCGGCCCGGAAATCCGCCCCGCCCCCCCCGGCGCGCGTCCCACCCGTACCCTGCTGGCCACCGACGTGCCCGACCGCTTCGAGGAAGTCGCCCGGCGGTTTCTGGAACTGGAGGAGTCGGGCGGACTGGAACGGGTGGAAATGGTGGACCTGCAACCGTGAGAGGATTGCTTTTTCGCCCCCCACGCAGTCAA
>PEAP01000221.1 GCA_002753665.1 Magnetococcales bacterium DC0425bin3 | reverse complement strand
CCCCGGCCCCCCCGGTTCCTTAGATGTCCGGCATGCCCGGGATCGCGCTCATCGGCGGCACCGGCCTGCTGGCCTGCCGCTGGTTCCGGGATGCCTCGCGTCATCTCCTGGCCACCCCGTTCGGAGCGGTGGAACTGGTCAGAGAGGGCGCGGTGTTCTTTCTCCAGCGCCATGGTCTGTCCGGGTATGTCGCGCCCCATCGCATCGCCCATCGGGCCCATCTCATGGCCCTGAAGGAGGTGGGCGTGGAGCGTATCCTGGCGGTGGGCTCGGTGGGCAGCCTGCGCCGGGATATTCCCCCGGGCGCGGTGGTCTTTCCCGATGACCTGTTCGCCCCGGGCTGCAATCCCAGCTTCTTCGACGACCACCGCGCCCACCGCACCCCCGGCTTCCATGGTCCCTGGCGGGCGGCGGTGCTGGCGGCCTGGCGGCGCTGCGGCCTGCCGCGGCCGGTGGACGGCGGGGTCTACTGGCAGACCGCCGGCCCGCGCTTCGAAACCCCGGCGGAAATCCGGTTCCATGCGCCCCATGTCCATGTGGTGGGCATGACCATCGCCAGCGAATGCATCCTGGCCGGCGAGCTGGGCCTGCCCTACGCCGCCCTCTGCATGGTGGACAACTACGCCAACGGCCTCCAGCCCGAGCCCCTGGCGTTCGACGGCTTCATGGCCCAATCCCGGGCCAACCAGGATCGCCTGGTGGCGGCGGTGGAGGCCCTGCTGGCGGATCTGGCGGGCCGGGAGCCGGAGTCACTGCCCCCATGACGACCCTCACCCTGCGCAACGCCCGGCTGGCGGACGGCTCCCCGGTGGACATCGCCATCGGGGCCGGTCAGATCACCGCCATCACTCCCACCGCGCCGGACCCCGTTCCGCCTGTCGCTGGCGAAGTCTTGGACGCCCGGGGCATGACCGCCGTGCCCGGTCTGGTCAACGGCCACACCCATGCCGCCATGACCCTGTTGCGGGGCCATGGCGACGATCTGCCCCTGAAGACCTGGCTGGAGGACCGCATCTGGCCGGCGGAGGCCCGGCTGTCCGGTTCGGACATCCATTGGGCCACCCGGCTGGCCTGCCTGGAAATGATCCGCTCCGGGACGGTCTGTTTCGCCGATCTCTACTGGCAGTTCCACGATGTGGCCGGGGCGGTGGAACGGATGGGCCTGCGGGCCTTCGTGGGAGCGCCGCTGCTGGATGTGGCCGGAACGGAGCTGGGCGACCGTCTGCAACGGGAAACCGTCCAGTTCCATGAGGAGAGCGGCCGGTATTCCCCGCTGATCCGCTTTCACCACACGCCCCATTCCATTTACGGGGTGGGGGAGCAGCGGCTGCGCTGGCTGGCGGACTATTCCACGCGCCACGGCACCCTGGTCCATATCCATTTGGCCGAAATGGCCGACGAGGTGACCCGCTGCCTGGCGGAACAGGGCGTGCGGCCGGCCTTCTATCTCGACCGGCTCGGGCTGCTCCATCCCCGGGTGATCCTGGCCCATGGCGTCCATCTGAACGAAGCGGAATTGGACCTGATCGCCGAACGCGGCGCCACCCTGGTGACCAATCCGGCCTCCAACATGAAACTGGCGGTGGGGGGACCCTGCCCCTGCCGGGAGGTGCAGCGGCGTGGCATTCCCCTGGCCCTGGGCACCGATGGACCGGCGTCCAACAATTCCCTGGACCTGTTCCAGGAGATGAAGATCTTCTCCCTGCTGCACAAGCATGCCACCGGCGACCCGACCCTGTTGCCGGCCCGGGAGGTCTGGCAGGTGGCCACCGGCGCCGGTGCGCCGATCTTTGGGCAGCGGGGCGTCCTGGCTCCCGGCGCGGCGGCCGACCTGCTGCTGCTGGATCTGAACGTCCCGGAGACCACCCCCAACCACAACCTGCTCTCCAATCTGGTCTATGCCGGCACCGGCCATCTGGTGAACACCACCATCGTGGCGGGCCGGATCCTCATGCATGATCGCAAGATTCCGGACGAGGCCGAAATCCGCGCCGAGGTGGAGCGGCGGTCCCGGGCGTTGTTCCCATCATGAAATCATCCGCACAGGTCATCCGGCGCGAGAACCTGCTGGTGGTGGCCCTGCCGCCCGACCCCGAGGTCCGGGAGCGCTTCCGGGTCACGATCACCCTGGAGCGGATGCCCCTGGGGGCGCCGTTTGTACTCGAACCCGGGGTGTTCCAGCGCCTGCGCCACCTGGCCGACGGCCTGCGCCAGGTGCTGAAACAGGGCGCGGCCCCGCCCTGGATGGCGGAGCATCTCACCGCCCTGGGGGTGGAGCTGTTCCATGCCGTTCTGGCCCCGGTCTGGCCGGCCTTCCTGGAGCGGCGCAACCCCGGCCTGCCCGACCTGATCTTCCTGCAATCCGCGTCCCTGGAGCTGCTCAACCTGCCATGGGAAGCGGCCACGCCGCCCGGGGCCGGGGCCCTGGGGCTGGACCCGAACCGGGTTCTGCGTCGGGGGGGCGGGGAGGGTGGCGGCTTGCGCTGCTGTCGGCTGTTGCCGCCGGCGCCCCTGCGGCTGTTGTGTCTGGTTGGCCCCCGGGAGGGCGAGGAGAGGGGGGGGGGCGGAGGAACGGCTGGGGGCGGCGCTGGCCGCCGTGGCCGCGGCGGGGGCTCCGCCGCCCTTGGGGGGG
>PEAP01000059.1 GCA_002753665.1 Magnetococcales bacterium DC0425bin3 | reverse complement strand
CAAGGGGCCGGCAGGACTGGCGGTGGGTGCCCCCCCCCCCGGGGGTCCCGGCGTGGAGCAGGCCCAGGGAGCCCACCTTGTCCTTGAGTTCGATCACCAGGCGCTGGGCGGATTTCTTGCCCACCCCGGGGATGCGGGACAGGGTGGTGATGTCCTCGCGGCTCAGGGCGTTCAGAATCGATGCCGGCGACAGGGTGGACAGGGCCGCCAGGGCCAGCTTGGGTCCGACCCGGGTGACGCTGGTGAGCAGGGAAAACAGGTCCCGCTCTTCCGGGGTCAGAAAGCCGTAGAGGTGAAACAGGTCCTCCCGCACATGGGTGAGGGTGAGGAGGATCACCGGCTGATCCACCGCCGGCAGGGCGGAAAAAGTGGAAAAGGGGATGAACACCCGGTAGCCCACCCCGCCCACGTCGAGGATGACCTGGTCCGGCTGTTTTTCCGCCAGTCGTCCCGCCAGACGGGCGATCATGCGGCCCGGCCCCGGCCGGGGGTTTGGGCATGATGGATGTGGCAGAGGGCCACGGCCAGGGCATCGGCGGCGTCCCGGGGGGCGGCGTCGCCCATGGCCAACAGCATGCGCACCATGGCCTGCACCTGTGGTTTTTCCGCCCGGCCGTACCCCACCACGGACTTCTTGACCACCAGGGCGGCGTATTCGAACACCGGCAGGCCGTTGAGGCCGGCAGCGATGATGGCGGCTCCCCGGGCATGGCCCAGCTTGAGGGCGCTCTGGACGTTGCGGGAAACGAAAATGTCCTCGACGGCGGCCACGGTCGGGTGGTGTTCGGCGATCACCTGGTTCAGTCCTTCGAAGATGCCCAGCAATCTGCGGGGCAGGGGATCGTCCGCCCGGGTGCGGATGGTGCCGTGGGCCACATGAATCACCCGATTGCCCTCCCCCTCCACGATGCCCCAGCCGGTGGCGCTGGTGCCGGGATCGATCCCCAGGGTCCGCATCAGCCCAGCCGTTCCATCACCTCGTCGGGGATGTCGAAATTGGCGTGGACCTTCTGCACGTCGTCGTTGTCTTCCAGCAGGTCCATCAGCTTGAGCATGGATTCGGCTTTTTTCTCGTCGAGGGTGACGGTGTTCTGGGGAATCATGGTCACCTGGGCGCTGAGGGGATTCTGGAACCCGGCCTGGGCCAGGGCCTCCCGCACCTTGTTGAAGTCGGCGGGATCGGTGATGACCTCGAAGGTGCCGTCTTCGGACCGGACATCCTCGGCCCCGGCCGCCAAAGCGGCCTCCATGAGGCTGTCCTCGTCACCGCCCTCGAAGACGATCTGGCCCTTCTGGTCGAACAGGTAGGCCACGCAGCCGCTGGTGCCCAGGTTGCCGCCGTATTTGTTGAACAGGTAGCGCACGTCGGCCACGGTGCGGTTGTTGTTGTCGGTGAGGGTATCGACGATGACCGCCACGCCGCCGGGGCCATAGCCCTCGAAGCGGGCCTCCTGGTAGTCGGCGCCGTCGAGGCCGCCGGCGCCCCGTTTGACGGCCTTGTCGATGGTATCCTTGGGCATGTTCTGGGCCCGGGCGGTGGCAATGGCGGCGCGCAGGCGGGGATTGAACTCCGGATCACCACCGCCGGACCGGGCGGAGACGGTCACTTCACGGATCAGCTTGGTGAAGATCTTGCCACGTTTGGCATCCTGAGCCCCTTTGCGGTGTTTGATATTGGCCCATTTGCTGTGTCCAGCCATACCTGACTCCCTGCAGACGGTTCGGTCCCGGCAAGGGGACGCAACCGTAACGATGGTGTGTGGAAAACAAGGCCCGGGAAGCTTAGACAAATCTCCACCGGCTGTCCATCATTCGGAAGCGGATCGTGGGAGTCGGACTCTTGCTTCGCCAATGGCCGGGGGGCATGATCCCTGGATTCCAGGATTGAGAGCAGGTTCATCCGACAAGATGTTCCCCAATTCCCGACCTGCGTTGCCGAGACTGCCATGGAATCGATCCGTTCCAACCCCACGACCCCGCCGCCTGAACCGGCCCTCCCCCGCTCTTTGGCCGCGGCCTGGAAGCTGTTGCTGGCCGCCTGGCTGGCCAGCCTGCTGTTCGGCTCCCTGGTTCTGTTCCCTCGGGGAGAGGAGATGGTCCATTACCTGCCCGCCCTGACCTTGTGGGCGGGGGACCACGCCACAGTGGATCCCGATCCCGGCGCGGCCATTGGCTCCCTGCCGGCCCAGAGTCGCATCCATGTCCTGCTGCAGGCCGGATTTCTGAAGGTGCAGGAGCTGCTGCACTGGCCGCCAGGTTATTACGGCTATCGTTTTTTCCAGATGGGGGTGGTCCTGATCACCCTCCTGCTGGCCCTGGCCTTGCTGCGGGCCGGCCATCCATTGGCATCCCGGGACGATCACCAGCGGCGTTGGAGCCTGTTTCTGGTCCTGGTGGCCGTGACTCCCTTCGGCGCCGACTGGGCACTGGTGGGACCGGCCATGCTTGCCCTGGCCAGTCTCCTGGGCGGGTTGCTGCTGTGGTACCGCCCCACGGCGGGCCGCCGGGGCTGGGCGCGTCTGGCGGGCATGGGGTCGTTGCTGGGCGCCAGCGCCTTGATCCATCCGGCCTTCCCGCCCCTGGCGGTACCCGCTGCCCTGCTGATCGCTTTCCTGGAATGGCGTCGGGAGGAGGACTTCTTTCCCAAACCGGCCTTCTTCGTGGCCACCTTCCTGCTGCCGGCACTGCTGCTGGCGGCCTGTCATCTGGCCGGTCCAGGCGGCGGCGCCCTGGTGGAATTGCCGTCCGTCCCCGGCCGTCCGGTCCTGGCGACCCAGTGGTCCATGATGTCGGGTCTGACGGTGGCGGGTGTCCTGCATTATGTCCCCTATGGTCTTATGCTGGCCGCCGTGGGGGTGTGGGGTTGGCGCCGGGACGACCGGCGGTTCTTCGCCCTGGAACGGGACCCCTGCCACTGGATCCTGCTGGGAGGAACCGGGCTGGTGCTGCTGTTCATGGACGCCGCCCCCGGGTTGGACGGCGTGCTGGGTCTGCTGGTGCCCCTGCTGCTGGTCTCCTCCAGCGGTACGCGGCTGTGGAGTCTGATGGCGGCCGGTTGGCCGGTCCGGTGGCGTGCGCTGCTCCTGGGCCTCGGCGTGATCCTCATCCTCTCCTGGCCTCTGGTCAACTGGATCCGCCATGGAGTTGCCGTGGATCCTCCGGGCGAACCGTTCCGGGTGGCTCGACTTCCCGATCGATTGGTGGGCAAACTGGACCGCCTGTTCATCGCCGCTCCGGCCTTCGTGCCTTTTTTCGCCGGTCAGTACCTGCAATCACTCCGGGGGGAAGGCCATTATGTCGTCCAAATCCTGCCGCCGGTGGGTGATGCTGGATTGGAGGTCGGGACGCGGGAGCAGGTCAAGACCTGGTTGCTCGGCCAGTCCGGGGCCTCCGGCGTCACCGGCTGGCTGGTCAGCGGCGCGCGGGAGGGACAGCAGATCTGTCTAGACCTGGACCGCCTGGGGTTGGTCGTGCATTTGCAGGCCGGGGAGACCCTCTATCGGGACCGGGACCATGTCCTGTTGACCACCAGCAGCGGGTTCACGGTGGCGGAGGGGGGATGCCCTGGGGATTCTCCTCCGTGAGCGGCTTCTGGGCCACCGCGCAGACCGACAGTCCGAAGGGCAGGTCGACATGAGCCGCCAGTCGGCTTTCCAGCCAGAGGATGCCGAACAGGATCCGGTTCAGGAAGGCCGGCGCGGGTGACAGGGACGAGGTGGCCGCCTCGGCATTCCGCCAGCGGTCCAGCAATCGCACCGCGGCCGCCAAAGGGAAGAGAACGCAGTTGAAGTAGCCCAGGCGGCGCACGATGAACCCGGCCAGGCGCAGCTTGGCGCCAATTTCGCCCTTCGAGTAACGCTGTCGGGCATGAACCGCCCGATCATGGGGTCCGTAGAGAAACTGAAATGCGGAGTCGGTCAGGATCAGGATTCCGCCTGGGGTCAGGATGCGATGGATTTCACGCAGCACCGCCACATCGTCTCGGATGCCCTGGTGGTAGAGTGCATCCAGAAGACAGGTAACGGAGAAAGAATTCTCGGCGAAAGGCAGGGCCGCTGCCGAGGCCTGGACGAGAAAGGGTGGACCCCGCTCCCGGCAGAAGCCGATGGCATCGGGGCTGAAATCGCAGCCCATGGCGTTGCCGAAGTCGCCCAGCAGTTCGAGGACCTTGCCGGTGCCGCAGCCCACGTCCAGCAGGCGCGGTGACGGCAGGCCACGGGGAGCGGGCTCTTGGCGGGGAGCCCAGCGCCGGAGCAGGGTGGCCACCAGTTCCCGTTTGCCCCGGAACCACCAGTGGCTGTCCTCCAGCCGGTACATTTTGGCATATTCATCGGACCGCATGTCCAGTCCTGACTCTCGATTGATGGGGGATGCCTCCCTCCACCCTCCACCGATGAAAACCGCTTCCCGGTTTCCACGGTAACCTTAGATTGATGGGGGATGCCTCCCTCCACCCTCCACCGATGAAAGGCGCTCCGCGACTTTCATCGGTCATTGCCGAACAGCCGCCACAGGGTTTTCACCACTTGGTGCTGGCTGGCGTCGTCCAGTCCAAGACCGCTGGGGATGTAGAAGCCTTTTTCCCACAGCCACTCCGAAACCGGCAGCCGTTCATCGGCAAACAGCCCCCTCTTGCGCAGCACCGGCTGCTGGTGCATGGGCATGAAGAACGGCCGGGTGCCGATCTTTTCCTCCGCCAGCCGGGCCATGGCCTCCCGGGCGGTCAGGGGATGGTCCTTGGCGATGACCAGTCCATAGACCCAGTAGAGATTATCGGCGCCGTCGATCCGGTCCGGGGGACGCTGGAACAGATCCAGACCGTCCAGCAGCCGGGAATAGGCCCGCCCCATCTCCCGCTTGCGGGCCACGCAGGCCTCCCACTGCTCCACCTGGGCCAGGCCGAGGGCGGCCTGCATATTGGTGAGTCGGTAGTTCCAGCCCAGTTCGTCATGGACGAAGCGATCTTCGGGCTTGAAACAGAGGTTGCGCAGGGAGCGGCAGCGGCGGTCCAGGTCGGGGTCGTCGGTGACCACCATGCCGCCCTCGCCGGTGGTCACCAGCTTGTTGGGATAGAAGCTGAAGGTGGCCAGATGACCGAACCCGCCGCAGGGCTTGCCTCGCCAGGTCAGTCCATGGGCCTGGGCGGCGTCCTCCACCACCCACAGGTCATGCTGCCGGGCCAGGTCCATGAGGGCATCCATGTCCACCGGCAGGCCGTAGATGTGGACCGGCATCAGGGCTTTGGTTCGGCTGTTGATCCGTTCCCGGATCTGGTCGACGTCCATGTTCCAGGTATCGGGCCGGCAATCCACCACCACCGGCTTGGCGCCCTGGCGGATCACGGCCGCCGCGCAGGAAATGATGGTGAAGGAAGGCAGGATCACTTCGTCCCCGGGGCCGATCCTGAGGGCTGCCAGGGCCACTTCCAGGGCGGCGGTGCCGTTGCTCACGGCGATGCCATGGACCCGTCCCACCCGCTGGGCCATGGCCTGCTCGAACCGGTCCACGAAAGGGCCTTCGGAGGAAATCCAGCCGGTATCGAGGCATTCCAGCAGGTACTTCCGCTCGTTGCCACGGTCGAGACGGGGGGTATTGACCGGAACGGGGCGTTTCAAGGCGACATCCTTCCGCAGGCGACCGATGGGTCCGAAGAATTCATTTGACCCGGCAGGCCGCGACATCGATGAATTGAATCCGATCCTCGGGCACCTGTTCGAACTTTTCCTTGTCCCGGTCGGCGTCGTAGGGGCCCTGCTTGACCTCCACCATCTCCAGAGGCTCCAGGGCCTGGAAGCCGTGGCCGCCCTCCACCAGCAGGATCACGTCCCCGGCCACCAGCACATGGCTGCGATAGTATGAGTGATCCAGATCGTAGAAATCCACCCGCAGCCGGCCTTTCTTGATGAACAGGACTTCCTGGGTGGTGAACACCTTGCGCAGATGCTGGTGATGCCGATGGGGCTGAATCATCTTGCCCCCCGGATGGCGCATGAAGGCCAGCTGCTGGGACAGGTGATTGGGGGTCAGGAAGGTGACACCGTCGTCGTTGAAATCGTGCTTCAGAATGATGGCGTAGAGGAGGTGGTCGTCACGGACTTCGATGATCATGTCGGCTTCCCGCAGCTGGCTCCAGGGTCTGCCAGGAAACTCCCATTTTCCCCGGCATGTCAAGCTTTTTCCGGTGGCTCTTTCCTTGTCAGGAGAGAGCCGCTACCCTGGCGGTCATGCCCATGCCCCAACCATCGGAGCGGCGTCTTTCATCCCTGCTGGACAACGCCGACCAATGCACCCACTGCGGCTATTGCCTGCCGGTCTGTCCCACCTATCGGGTCAACAACGATGAGGTCCAGTCGCCCCGGGGGCGGGTGTCCATCGTGCTGGCGGTGCAGCAGGGTCGGGTGAGTCCGGCAGCGGCGCGGCCCCTGCTGGATCATTGCCTGCTCTGCCGTGCCTGCCACCCGGCCTGTCCGGCGGGGGTGCGGCCGGCCAAGCTGGTCATCGCCAGCCGCCGCCTGGCCCCCCCGGTTCGGCGTCCCTGGAGTGCCACTCTGCTGCATCGCTGCACCGACAGCCATGGCGCCACCCGGCTGCTGGCCGGGCTGCTGGACCGCTACCGCCGCTGGGGAGTGGGGCGCGGGTTGCGGCGGTGGGGGCTGTTGCGCCTGCTGCCGCCCCTGGACCGGCTGGAGCGCCTGATCCCCCTGGAGGTGGCCCCGACCCCGGCGTTGCTGCCGCCACCGGCTGCCGGCCCCCGGGTGGCCCTGCTGTGCGGGTGCATGGGCCGGACCTTCTACCCGGCCATCGGCCCGTCGGCGGCCAACCTGCTCAGCGCCCTGGGCTGCCAGGTAGTGGTGCCGGAAGGCTTCGGCTGCTGCGGGGCGCCCCTGCGGGAAAGCGGCGATCATGGACGATTTCTGGATCACGCCCGCCGGGTGCTGGACCGCTTCGCGGCCGCCGGCGCGGTGGAGGCGGTGGTCTGCGATAGCTCGGTCTGCGCTGTCACCGCCCGCAGCTATGGCAAGGCCCTGGCGAAAGATGCCGCCTATCGCGACCGCGCCAAGGAATTTTCACGCAAGGTCAGCGAGCTGAGCCGTTTTCTCACATCCAGGGACGCCGCCGGCCGCCTGGCCCTGGGCGATCCCGGCCTGGGCCGGCTGACCTGTCAGGATCATTGCCAATCCCGCCACGGATTGGGTATCGTATCAGAGCCCAGGGAACTGTTGGCCGCCACCGGGGCTCTCACCGTGGACCTGCCCCGCTCCGACCGCTGTTGCGGCGCCGGCGGCGATTACATGCTGCGCCATGCCCCCACCAGCCGACTGGTGCGGGAGGACAAATTGGACGCCATCGCCGCCTGCGGCGCCAAGACTGTGGTGGCCGGCAATCCCGGCTGCATGGTCAACATCGCCGCGGGCCTGGAGCAACGCGGCCTGCCGGTGCGGGTGCGCCACCTGGCGGAGGTGTTGTGGGCTGCCGCCGGGGCGACTCAGGACGATCATCCCAACTCGAACCGACCATAAGTTACCGTGGAAGTCGCAGAGCGACTTCCATCGGTGGAGGGTGGAGGGAGGCCTCCCCCATCCATCAAAGTTAGAGAGGCACGCAACCATGAATGCCATCAAGAAGATGCAACACCGTTTCGCCCTGCTCGGCATGGGGCTGACGCTGGCTTTCGGCACCATCGCCGTCTGGCCCGAGGACGCGGAGGCTCGCCGGTTCGGCGGCGGCAGCTCCATGGGCTCCCGGGGGTCCCGCAGTTTCGACGCCCCGGTGCGTCAGGCCCAGCCCCGGCAGGCCGACCAGCCGGGGTCCTTCGCACGCAATTCGGCCCAGCCGGCGGGCGCCATGAACCGCCCCGGACTGATGGGCGGGCTGATGGGCGGCATCGGCGGTTTCATGCTGGGCGGACTCCTCGGCTCCATGCTGTTCGGAGGCATGGGCGGCGCGGCCGGCGGGTTCGGCCTGCTGGACCTGCTGCTGCTGGGCGGGGTGGCCTACCTGCTGTTCCGGATGTGGAAGGCCCGGCAGCAGCAGCGCGGCGGGGTCCTCACCGCCCCGGGCGGCGTCGGCCCGGTGCAGCGGGAAACCTGGCAGGAGGCTCCGCAGTCCGGTGGTGCGTCCCGGGGGCCCCTGCCGGAACAGTTCACCACCAGTGGCGTGGCGGATGATCCGGTTTCCCAGGGCCTGCGCCATATCGCCGCCATGGATCCCGCGTTCGACGAACGGCGCTTCCTGGACGGCGCCCGGTCCTGCTTCGAGATGATCCAGTCCGCCTGGGCCGACTGGAAGGTGGATCACCTCAAACCCCTGGTGACCGAGCGCATGTGGTCCATGGTGGAAAAACAGGCCGCGGACGGTCAGGCCCGGGGACATCGCAACGTGATCGAGCGGATCCAGTTCAAGCAGACCGACATCACCGAAGCCTGGCAGGAAGCGGGCATGGATTACCTCACGGTCCACATGCAGGTCAGTCTGGTGGACTATGTGCTGGATGCCCAGAACAATCTGGTGGAGGGCAGCCGGGAACAGCCGGTGGCTGTGGATGAATACTGGACCTTCACCCGCCCGGTGGGCTCCCAGAACCCCAACTGGCACCTGAGCGCGCTCCAGCAACCCGACGAGGTGGCCCAGAGCGCCCCGTGAAGAGAATGGTGAATCCTTGGCGGGCCATGGGGAAACTGTCCCCCATGGCCTTTCTTGTTTGGGGTCTGCTGGTGCTGTGGGGCCTCCAGGCCTGGGAGCGGGCCATCGCGCCGCCGCCGGCCCCACCGCCGGGGGACGCCCTGGTGGCGGCGCCCTGGGACGAGGTGGCTGGCCTGCTGCGCAGCCCCGCGGGGCTGGACCAGTGGGCGGCCGCCCTGGAAGCCAGCGCGGGCTACTACGCCAAACGACCCGCCGGGAGTTCCTATGTCTTTACCGTGGAAGCCGGCAACCGGCTTTCATCGGTGGAGGGTGGAGGGAGGCATCCCCCATCCATCAAAGCTCACGCCGGCTTGACGGTGGACGCCGCGGTCATGGCCCGGGCCTGCCGGGAACTGGCCGGGCTGGCCCGCGGCGGTGATGCTGGCCTGCTGCTGGAACGTCTGCGCCGGGATTATCTCCTGCTGAGATCCATCGGTTCCAACGGGGCCGGGGAGGTCCTGGTGACTGGCTATTACGAGCCGACCCTCCAAGGCTCCCGGGAGCCATCGCCCCGGTTTGCCCAGCCCCTCTACCGGCGTCCCCCCGACCTGCTGGAGGCGGATCTGGGGGCCTGGTTTCCGGAGCTGAAGGGCAAGCGGCTGGTGGCCCGGGTGGAAAACGGCTCCCTGCGTCCCTACCACGACCGCAGCGCCATCGACGGCGGGGCGTTGCGCGATCGGGGCTTGGAACTGGTCTGGGTCGATGACCCGGTGGAGGCCTTCATCCTGCAGATCCAGGGTTCCGGTCGGGTACAAATGACCGACGGCAGCGAGCTGCGGGTGGGCTACGACGGTGCCAACGGCCATCCCTACCGGGCCATCGGCGGCCTGCTCGTTGCGGAAGGGCATTTGACCCGAGAGGAGCTGACCCTGCCGGCGCTGCGCCAATGGCTGGCACAGCATCCCGATCAGGTCACCCGGGTGCTGCACCACAACCAGTCGTACATCTTTTTCCGGGCCTTGGCGGGACCGGCGCTGGGGAATATTCAGGTGCCGCTCACGCCGGGGCATTCGGTGGCCACCGATCACCGGCTCTTTCCCCGGGGCGCCCCGGCTCTGCTGGTGACCCGCCGGCCGCTGTTCGATGCGGAGGACAGCCCGACGCCCCGGGCCTGGGAGCCCATGGCCCGGCTGGTGGTCAATCAGGATACCGGCGGGGCGATCCGGGGCGCGGGGCGGGTGGATTGGTTCCTGGGACCAGGAGCCGAGGCGGAGCGGGTGGCAGGGGTCATGAAGGAGGCCGGCAGCCGGCTGTACTTCATCGCTCCCCGGCCCGGAGTTCCGGGAGCCTCTGGACAGTGAAAGGTGGAACGGAAGCCGTCCCTGGCCGGGGCAGGGGACGGCATCGGAACCTGATGGTCGCATTCCAAACCATATAAAAAAGAGGATGGCCGGTTATGAAAAGATGGCATGGGGGATTGACACTGCTGTTGGCCTTGGCCATGGGGATGGCGGGGACCTCCCGGGCCTGGGCCGGGGAAATCCGCATCGGCGTGGCCGGTCCCATGAGTGGCTCATCGGCCGCTTTTGGTGAGCAGCTCTGGCGCGGGGCCCAGCTGGCGGCCAAGGACATCAACGCCCAGGGCGGGATCAACGGCAACCAGATCCGGTTGATCCAGGGGGATGATGTCTGCGAGCCCAAGCAGGCCCTGGCGGTGGCCAACCGGCTGGTGGATTCGGACCGGGTCCAGGCGGTGATCGGGCATTTCTGCAGCTCCAGCACCATGCCCGCCACCGAGGTCTACGACGAGGCCGGCATCCTGGGCATCACGCCCGCTTCCACCAATCCCAAGGTGACGGAACGGGGTCTGCAATACATTTTCCGCACCTGTGGACGCGACGATCAGCAGGGGGTGGCCGGGGCCGAGTTCGTGGTCAAACGCCTCAAGGCCCAGCGGGTGGCGGTGATTCACGACAAGGACACCTACGGCCAGGGTCTGGCGGACGCCATGAAGGCCCACCTGCGCACGCTGGGCGGCAAAGAGGTGATCTACGAAGGGTTGACCCGGGGGGAGAAGGATTTCAACGCCCTGGTGACCAAACTTAAGGGGTTGCGGGTCGATGCGGTCTACTTCGGCGGCCTCCACGGCGAGGCGGGCCCCCTGGTGCGGCAGATGCGGGAGCAGGGGCTCGATGCGCCGCTGATCGCCGGGGATGGCATCGTCTCCGAGGAGTTCGTGGTGGCTGCGGGCGGCCCCCGCTATGTCAAGGGGGTCTACATGACCTTCGGCGCCGATCCGCGCAAGATTCCCGAGGGCAAACGGGTGGTGGACGCTTTCCGCGCCGCGGGCTACGAGCCGGAAGGCTATACCCTGTACTCCTATGCGACCCTCCAGGCCATCGCCGCCGCCATCAAGGCCACCGGCAGCACCGAGGGCACAGGTTTGGCCCAATGGCTGCATGACAACGAGGTGCAGACGGTGATGGGGCCCAAATCCTGGGATGCCAAGGGGGATCTGAAGGGCTCCAGCTATGTGATGTACGGCTGGACCGAGGACGGCAAGTACGCGGAAGTGCAGTGACGGTCCAGTGACGCAGGAGCCTTCTCCACCGTGACAGTCGCGTGGCGACTGTCACGGTGAGCCGGGAACGGCCCCGGCGGATGATGACGGCACAGGGATGGCGGCTGACGGAGCAATGGACCTCCACATCATCGGTCAACAGGCGGTCAATGGTCTGATACTGGGGTCGATCTACGGGTTGATCGCCGTGGGCTATACCATGGTCTACGGCATCATCGGCATGATCAACTTCGCCCATGGCGAGATCTATATGGTCTCCGCCTACCTGACCGCCATCTTTCTGGCACTGCTCACGGCCTTCGGGCTCCAATCCCTGCCGGTGGTGCTGTTTCTGACCCTGCTGCTCACCATGGCCTTCACCGCGCTCTACGGCTGGACGGTGGAGCGCCTGGCCTACCGCCCCTTGCGGGGCTCCACCCGCCTGGCCCCCTGGATTTCCGCCATCGGCATCTCGCTGGTGCTGCAGAACTATGTGCGCATCAGCCAGGGCGCCCGCAATCAGGGCATTCCGGTCCTGCTGGAAGGCAAGTTCCGGTTGCAGGCCGCGGCCGGGACGGTGCAGATCACCCATGTGCAGGTGGTGATCGTCCTGGTGGCCCTGGCCAGCATGGCGGTTCTCACCTGGATCATGCACCACACCAGCCTGGGCCGCTGCTGCCGGGCCACCCAGCAGGACCGCAGGATGGCCGAACTGCTGGGAGTCGATTCGGGGCGCATCATCGCCACGGTGTTCGCCCTGGGCGCGGCCATGGCGGGGGTGGCCGGGGTGCTGGTTACCCTCAATTACGGCTCCTTCGACTTCTACATCGGCTTCGTCACCGGCATCAAGGCCTTCACCGCCGCGGTGCTGGGGGGCATCGGGTCGCTGCCCGGGGCCATGCTGGGGGGGGTGGTGCTGGGGCTGGCCGAATCGCTGTTTTCGGGATTCGTCAACACCGATTACAAGGACGTGTTCGCCTTCGCCATCCTGGTGTTGGTGCTGATCTGGCGGCCCAGCGGTCTGCTGGGCCGGCCGGAGGTGGAAAAGGTATGACGGGCCGGGACGGATTCCTGGACGCCGCCCGCTGGGGCCTGTTGGCCCTGCTGGTGTTCGGTCCCATCACCGGCCTGGTGCTGGACGGCTACCAGGTGGTGGTCCACTGGCAACAGCCGGTGTGGCTGGCGGCGCTGGTGTTCGGGGGGCGCTTGCTGCTCAACGGATTGCTGGCCACCGGACCGGGGCAACGCCTGGCCCGGCGCCTGGCCCGGGGTCGGGCCGGGGGCAGCGTGCTGGTGGTGGCCGGTGGTCGGGGCCATGGCCGGATCTGGATCCTGATCCTGCTGGCGCTGCTGAGCCTGGCGTTGCCTTTTGCGTTGAGCAAATACTGGATCAACGTGGCCACCCTGGCCCTGATCTATGTACTCCTGGGCCTGGGGCTCAACATCGTCGTGGGGCTGGCGGGGTTGCTGGATCTGGGCTTCGTGGCCTTCTACGCCGTGGGGGCCTATGGCTATGCCCTGGGCCATCAATACCTGGACCTGGGGTTCTGGCAGGCCATACCCTTCTGTGCCTTCCTGGCGGCCTGTTTCGGGGCGGTGCTGGGCTTTCCGGTGCTGCGCATGCATGGCGATTACCTGGCCATCGTCACCCTGGGGTTCGGGGAGATCATCCGCCTGATCCTCAACAACTGGGTCGAATTCACCGGCGGCCCCAACGGCGTGCGGGTGCCCCATCCCTCCCTGTTCGGACTGGACTTCGCCCGGCGCGCCAAGGAGGGCGGTGCAACGTTCCACGGCTATTTCGACCTCCCCTATTCCGCCGATCACCGGGTGATCTTCATCTACCTGGTGCTGTTGCTGATGGTCATGGCCATGGTCCATGTGGTGGTGCGACTGCGACGCATGCCCATCGGGCGGGCCTGGGAGGCCCTGCGGGAGGATGAAATCGCCTGCCGCAGCCTGGGTATCAACCATGTGGGGATCAAGCTCTCCGCCTTCGCCATGGGCGCCACGGTGGGCGGGGTGGGCGGGGTGTTTTTCGCCGCCTCCCAGGGGTTCGTATCGCCGGCGTCCTTCACCTTCTTCGAGTCGGCGCTGATCCTGGCCGTGGTGGTCCTGGGGGGATTGGGTTCCACGGTGGGGGTGATCATCGCCGCCCTGGTGCTGACCATCCTGCCCGAGGTGCTGCGCGAATTCGCCGACTATCGCATCCTGGTCTTCGGCTTGGCCATGGTATTGATGATGGTCTGGCGCCCCCGGGGTCTGCTGGGGCTGCGCCGGCAGGCCTATGGGGTGGACCCATGACCCCGCTGCTGACCGTGGAGGGACTCACCATGCGCTTCGGGGGCATCGCCGCCCTGGAGCGGGTGGGGTTCACCGTTTCGGCCGGCTCCATCACCGCCCTCATCGGCCCCAACGGGGCCGGCAAGACCACCGTGTTCAACTGTCTGACCGGGTTCTACCAGGCCACCGCCGGGGCCATCACCCTCCAGGGGCCGACCGGGTCCCTGGATCTGGTGGCCATCCTGGGCCAGCCCCTGCGCGGGTCGGATTTTCTCGATCCGGTGACCCTGGCCCGGCGGCTGTTCTACAAGATGTTCGGCGGCTCCCACCGGGTGACCCGGGCCGGGGTGGCCCGCACGTTCCAGAACGTGCGCCTCTTCAAGGAAATGACCGTGATGGAGAACCTGCTGGTGGCCCAGCACCTGCGGGTCGAGCGCAACCTGCTCGCGGGGCTGCTGGGTACCCCCGGCTACCGCCGGGCGGAACAGGCGGCGGTGGCCCGGGGGCTCGACTGGCTGCAGATCCTGGGCCTGCGGGACGCCGCCAACCGGCTGGCCGGAGAACTGCCCTACGGTGACCAGCGGCGGCTGGAGATCGCCCGCGCCCTCTGCACCGGCCCCCGTCTGCTGTGCCTGGACGAGCCGGCCGCCGGGCTCAATCCCCGGGAGACCGAAGCCCTGAGCGACCTGATCCTGCGTTTGCGCACGCAGCATGGGCTCACCATCCTGCTGATCGAGCATGACATGAGCCTGGTGATGCGCGTTTCCGACCATGTGGTGGTGCTGGATCATGGCGAGGTGATCGCCCGGGGGACGCCCCAGGCAGTGCGCCAGGATCCCCGGGTGTTGACCGCCTATCTGGGCATGGAGGAGGAGGGCGGCCCATGAGCAGTGATCCGGAAGCCATTCTGGCCCTGGAAGGGGTGGATGCGGCCTACGGGGCGGTGCAGGCCCTGCGGGGGGTGTCCCTGCGGGTGTGCCGGGGCGAGATCGTCACCCTGATCGGGGCCAACGGCGCCGGCAAATCGACGCTGCTGATGACCCTGTTCGGCCAACCTCGGGCCGCGGCGGGACGGATCCTGTTCGAGGGACAGGACATCACCGGGTTGCCCACCCACCGCATCGCCCGGTTGGGTATCGCCCAGGTTCCCGAAGGTCGGCGGATCTTTCCGGCCATGACGGTGGCCGACAACCTGGCCATGGGTCTCATGCCCCTGGGCGGGGGCCGGGAGTCCCCCACCCGGCTGGCCGGGTTGCTGGAGCAGATCTACGGACTGTTCCCCCTCCTGCGGGAGCGCCACCGGCAGCGGGCCGGTACCCTGTCCGGGGGCGAGCAGCAGATGCTGGCCATCGGGCGGGCCCTGATGAGCCGGCCCCGGTTGCTGCTGCTGGATGAACCCAGCCTGGGACTGGCCCCGTTGATCATCCGTCAGATCTTCATCACCCTGAAGGAGATTGCCGTCCAGGGCACCACCATCTTTCTGGTGGAGCAGAATGCCAATCAGGCCCTGCGGCTGGCCCGGCGGGGCTATGTGCTGGTCAACGGGGTCATCGGTCTGGAGGGCAGCGGCGCCGCGCTGTTGGCCGATCCCGGGGTGCGCCAGGCCTATCTGGGCGGCAAGGCGTGAGAGTGGCCGCGACACGGCTGGCTCTGTTCCTGGCCACCCTGGGTGGAGTGGGGCGGTGGCCCGGGGCGCCGGGAACCTGGGGCACCCTGGTGACGGTGCCCCTGTGCGCCCTGCTGCAGGAAGGTGGATTTTTGGTGCTGGCTGGCGCCCTGGGGGTGCTGACAGTGGTGGGGCTGTGGGCCGCCGATGTCGCCAGCCGCCATCTGGGTCACAATGACCCCCGGGAGGTGGTGATCGACGAGGCCGCCGGCTATCTGGTCACCATGCTCTGGGCCCCGCCGGGCTGGCTCTGGCTGGCGCTGGGATTCGGCCTGTTCCGCCTGTTCGACATCTGGAAACCCTGGCCGGTGAACTGGTTGGATCGACGCTTGCACGGCGGATGGGGTATCATGGCGGATGATCTGGCCGCCGGAGTCTATGGCGCCCTGATCCTGGCCCTCCTGGAACGGTGGGGCCCTTTGGGAGGAGCGTGATTCCGCCGAAGTCGGGATTTCGGTTGGAAACCATGGCGTGGAATCATGTCCGTGCCTGTCAACTCTATCACAGGGAAAGGTGAAAAGAGTCCCCATGAAGTGTCTGCTGGTAATTCCCCGTTGGAGCGATCAGGAACGGGTGCTGTCTCCTCTGGGGCGCCCCCACTTGGACCTGATTTTGCAATCGATTGGCTTCAGTGAAATTCACGTCATGGAGGTGGACCAGGACGATGCCCTGGACCCCACCCAATTGTCCGAAACCTACAACCTGATCCTGGTCCAGGGCGAAACCGGCAGCCGCTTGCGGCGCTCGGTCATCTCCAATCTGGGTCTGTCCCTGGGTCTGGACAGCGTCGAGGGCCAGGAACTGCGGGTGGTGGGGGCCCGGCCCCTGCTGAACGCCAAGGGCGAACGGGCCGGCTTTGCCGTCCGTCGCCGGGGGCGCATGGTGGCCTTCTGCGAACAGGGTGTGTGGGGCCTGCGCCATGGGCTGATCGAAGTGGTGCGCCACCTGATCCGGGAGGAAGAACCGGAGATCCGGCCCAAACGGCTGCCGGTGTACTGGCTGGTGGAGGGGGGGGGCCACCCCGTGACCCTGAAGGAACTGCTGGGGGAGGAGGCCTGCCCCCAATGCCGCCTGCAACCCCTGCCCGACGGGGATTGCGCCCTGTGGGTGCCGCCGGTGATGGGGGAGGAGTCCCAGGGTCGTCTCAAGGAACTGTTGGGCAAGCGGCTCTATGCGATGGAGCCCAAGCCGCTCGAAGAAGTGGTTGCCGAGCGGTTGCGGGACAAGAATCTCAAGGTGGCCACCGCCGAATCCTGCACCTCCGGTCTGATCGCGGCCCGTCTTGGCGCCCTGCCGGGCAGCAGCGCCTATTTGATGCATGGCCTGGTGACCTATTCCGACAGTGCCAAGACCCGGCTGCTGGAGGTCAACAAGGTGTTGCTGGAGCGCTGCGGGGCGGTCAGCCCGGAGGTGGCCCTGGCCATGGCCCGGGGCGCCCTGCGGGATACGGAATGCGATCTGGCGGTGGCGGTCACCGGCATCGCCGGACCCGATGGCGGCACGCCGGAAAAACCGGTGGGTACCGTCCATCTGGCCGCCGTGGCCCGCACCGGGGCCAGCGTGGAGCACAAGGGGAACTACCGGGGAGATCGGGACCGGATTCGTTATCAGACCAGCCAGACCGCCCTGCATTTGTTGCGGCGCCTGGCGGATTCTTGAGGGCGGCAACGTGAGAAGGACAGCGCGTGGATGGAGACGGTTGGCGGCTTTGCTGGTGGCGGGGAGTTTCATCAGCCCCACGGCCGTCGCTGCCGACCGGGATCAGGTCAGCCTCCGCCTGGCCGGCTCATTGACCACGCTGCTGGATGGACCGGTGCCCGGATCGCGGGTGCCCCTGGTCCCGGTGGCCGGGGGAGAGGTGTTGGGTCGGGAGATGGCCGGCTACCTGATCCAGGGCAAGGAGACCCTCCTGCAGGTGGCCCTGGCCTATGACCTGGGGTACAACGAGATCGAACTGGCCAATCCCGGGGTGGATCCCTGGGTGCCCCCGGCCGGGGCCCTGATCCGCCTGCCCTTTCTGCGCATCTATCCAGTCCCGCCGTCGGGGAACTCCAAGGATCCAGAGCTGGTGATCAATCTTCCGGAAATGCGCCTCTATTTCCGGCGTCCCGATGGACTGGTGGAGTCCTATCCGGTGGGGGTGGGGCGGGAAGGGTTCGACACTCCCAAGGCCATCACGCGGGTGAGGGGCAAGAAGGCCTATCCCTCCTGGTACCCGCCGGCCTCGGTTCGGCAGGAGGATCCGTCCTGGCCGGCGGTGGTGCCGCCGGGACCGGAAAACCCCCTGGGTACCCATGCCATCTATCTGACCCTGGAGAGCTATCTGATTCATGGCACCAACAAGCCCTATGGCGTCGGCCGTCGGGTGAGTCACGGCTGTATCCGGCTCTATCCGGCCGACATCATTCACCTGTTCAAGGAGGTGAAACCGGGCCTGCTGGTGCGCATCATCGATCAACCCGCCAAGGCCGGGTGGCACAACAACGGCATGCTTTATCTGGAGATCCACCCACCCATGACCCAGGAAGGCCGGAAACAGCTACCCCGCCAGACCGTGGATGAGGTGGAGAGGGCTCTGAAACGCCGCCGCGGACAGATCGTGGACATGGACTGGAAGCTGGTGGATCGCATGGTGAAGAATGCGGACGGCATTCCCCGCCCGGTGGGCTGGCCCGTGCGCCAGCAGTCCGAGATCGGGACCATGCAGGGCATGGACCGGGGCTATTCCCTGGGGAGATGAACCGGTTCCGATCAATCGGTCATGGCTCTTTGGCCTCTTTGGTCATGACCTCGACAGTTGCTGCGAAGATCTGTTCGAGTCTTGTAAAGGCTTTCCAGGAGGATTCCCAGTCTTCCACCTCCGCCTGGCCACGGAGCCGCATCGATTGTACCGCAACCCGCTGGGCGCCGATGCCCTGGGCCGCATTCTTCAGCCAGCCGATTTCCTTGATGGCCTGCCGTGAGTTCTTTTTTTCCAGGGCGGTGCGCAGGGCTTCGACATGGCCGGGCGCCTCATCGAGGAATACGTTGATTTCTCTCGATAGAACGGTCGGATCGATCCCTCCCTGGTTCTTGATCAGGGGGGACCTCGTCAGGGCCTTGTTGCCGGCGGTCGGGTTGCGTGCAGGGGTGAACCGGTTGACCGTCTGGAGCAACTCGTGGGTCCGAATGGGTTTCTTCAGATAGCCATTCATGCCGGCATTCAGGCACTTGTCTTCCTCCCCCCGCGGGGCCTGGGCGCCGACAGCGATGATGGGCACCTGCGGATTGGCAACGGGATGGGTCGAAGCCTGTTTGCGAATGCGCCGGGTGATCTCGAAGCCGTCCAATTCCGGCAGGTGCAAATCCATCAGGATCATGTCGAAGGAGGCAGCGCGGAGCAGGTCGAGTGCTTCATGGCCATTGTTGGCGATGGTGACCGTATGGCCGGCCTGGCCCAGGATCGCGGAAACCAGCCGCTGATTGCTGAGGAGACCATCGACCAACAGGACCCCCAGGGGAACCGTATCGGGTTGGGCCTTGTTCGGCAGTCCGGGCCGGATCAGCGGTTCGGGCCGCGTCCGCCCCAGGGCCTGGTTGATCTTCTTCAGGAGCTGGAAGCGCCTGACGGGTTTCTTCAACGAGATGGCCCCCTGCAGCCAGTCGTGGTCGGCGTATTCCTGGAGGTTGAAACCGGCCGGCAGGAGCAGCAACGGTTTGTTGCCGCCCGGAAGAAGACTCTGCGGTTTTCCTGACCCGGCCAGCAGTTCCCGCAACAGGATATTGTCCACCATCAGCACGTCGCAGGCCTGGTTGCAGACCTGATTATGCCGGCCGGGCAGTTCGAGGGCCGCAAGCAAGGTGGATTTGCAGTCGGCGAATCGCACCGCAGCCCCAAACCCGGACAACAACCCGCCCACGATCCGGCGCCCGGTGGCATGGCTGTCAGCCAGCAGGACCTGGACTCCGGCCAGGGGCGCGGCATCTTTGGCCGTCGCCGGGTCCATCCCCCCGGGCGTCCCATGGGCCCAGCTTCCCGGGGATCGCGCGCTGCGGTCCATGCGGACGGTGAAATGGAACACGCTGCCTTTGCCCAGCGTGCTGTCCACCTGGAGTTCCCCATCCATCAGGCCCACAAGACGCCTGCAGATGGCCAGACCCAGACCCGTGCCGCCATACTTGCGGGTCGTGGAGCCGTCGGCCTGGGTGAACCGTTCGAAAATCAGATCCGACTTCTCTTGTGGGATACCGATGCCAGTATCCGCAACGGAAAAGTGCAGCACCAGGCTGCCTGGGTCGGCGGTTGCAGCGGCCTCCCCCTCGACCCGCACGATCACCTCCCCTGTGTCGGTGAACTTGATGGCATTGTTGATCAGATTGATGAGAATCTGCTGAAGGCGGAGCGGATCCCCCACCAGGGTTTCCGGTACGTCCGGTGCAAGGTCGCAGTAGAGTTCCAGATCCTTCTGATGGGCGCGGATCGCCAGGGTTTCGCAGGCATTCTCGACCTGGTTGCGCAGGTCGAAGGGGATTCTTTCCAGCACGATCTGCCCGGCTTCGAGCTTGGAGAGATCGAGGATGCCGTTGATCAGGGCCAGCAGGGATTCGGCAGACCGCAACACGATCTGCAGATTCTCCCGCTGGTCTTCCGGGGAGAGCTGCGTGTTCAGCACCAGGTCGGTCATGCCGATGATGGCGTTCATCGGGCTGCGAATCTCATGGCTCATGTTGGCCAGAAATTCGCTCTTGGCCCGGTTGGCCGACTCGGCGACCTCCAGGGTATCCTTGAGAGATTTCAACAGTTGCTTGCGGTCGGTAATATCATGCATGAAGGCGGTAAAACAGAGTTCGCCATTCCGGGATATGGCGGTCAATCCGACTTCGAGATCGATCCGTTCGGCGTCGGCCCGCAAGCCCTGGAATTCGACCCTGCGATTGATCCGCGGGGATCTTCCGGTACGACGGGCATGATTGACCTGATTGGCCAGGGCGGCACTGTGGAATTTGCGCAGCTCTGGGGGGATGATCAGGTCGGCCGCCATCTGTCCGATGGCTTCCTCCTGGGAATAGCCGAACAGCGCAGTCGCCGCGGGGTTGAATTCCGTGATCCGGCCATCCTTGTCCAGGGTAACGATGGCATCCAGGGCATGGTCGAGGATCGACCGAAGATGGGCTTCCCGTTCCTTCAGGGCCAGCTCGGCCTGCTTCCGCTCCGTGATGTCCTTGAACGTGATGACCGCCCCGGTGCCGTTGCCGGAGCCCCAACCCAGGACGGCACCAGAGACGAGAACCGGAATTCTGGTCCCATCCTTGGCCAGGACAATGGTCTCGAGGTTGCTGGCACGGCCGGTCGAGGCCATGGATTTCAGATTGATCCCCCGGAGGACTGCAGCAACTTCTTCTTCTTCTTCTTCTTCTTCTTCTTCTACAAAAACATTGCCGATGGGTTGGCCGATCAGGGCATTTTCAATTGGATACCCCAGCAACCGGGTCGCCGCCTGATTCACCGTTCGGATGG
>PEAP01000220.1 GCA_002753665.1 Magnetococcales bacterium DC0425bin3 | reverse complement strand
GGCAAGAGTCCCTTCATCGTCCGGTTGACCGGCCTGGCCCGGCGGCCGGATCGCTGGGTGTTCGACCAGCTCCCCCCCCAGCGTCTCCCGGCCGGTCCGGTGGGGGTGGATCCGGAGCAGGGCCTGGTGCGGGCCGGGGATCAGACCGCCCCCCTGGCCGCCCTGGGCCAGTTCGACGGCCAGGGGGTGATGGTGAAGGAATATGGCCGTCCCGACCAGCTCACCCTGCTGGTGGACCTGCCCCGGGGGGAGGGCTGGCTGGTGGGGCCGGAACTGGCGGATTCGGTATTCATCAGACTGTGGTTCTTCGGTCGCGCCCCGGTGGGGTCCTTCCTGCAGGTGGAACGGGAGGGACTGGACTGGGCCTTGTGGCGGGTGGGAGGATGAGATCATGATTCTGACGGTCCTGGTGCCGGTCTACAACGAAGCGGGCACCATTCTGGAGATCCTCGCCAAGGTCCGCGACCAGCGGCTGGACGGGGTCGAGCTGGAGGTCCTGGTGGTGGACGACGGCTCCACCGATGCCACCCCGCGCCTGCTGGCCGAGCATCCCCAGCTCTACGACCGGCTGATCCGCATGCCGGTCAACGGCGGCAAGGGCGCCGCGGTGCGGGAAGGCATCCGCCAGGCCCGGGGCGGCTACATCCTGTTCCAGGACGCCGACCTGGAATACGACCCGGCCGATTACGTCAAGATGGTGTTTCCGGTATTGAAATTCGGCGCCACCCTGGTGGTGGGCAGCCGGTTCTCCAATCCGGACTACACCCGGGTGTTCTACTATTGGCACAAGGTGGGCAACTGGCTGATCACCCTGTTCTTCAATCTGATGTTCAATACCACCTTCACCGACATCTATACCTGCTATGTGCTGTTCAAGAAAACCTTGATCGATCCGAACCAGCTGGGCACCAACGGCTGGGAGCAGCATGCGGAAATCCTCTCCACGGCGATGCGCCAGCGCTGCGTGGCCTTCGAGGTGCCCATCAACTACAACGGCCGCACCTACGAGGACGGCAAGAAGATCCGTTGGCATCACATCTTCGGAATCTTCCGGGTGATCTTCAGGGTGCGGTTGTTCGGGTAGGGACGGTTCGCCGGCGAGGCTGGCCACCCGGAGGCGTCACGGTCCCCGCCGGCCCGCCGTGGAACCATTCGGGTCCGCCATGGTCTGATCGGTCTGGTTGCCCGTTGTCGGGCTTTTCCAGGAACCAGGAGCGGACCCCCATGAACCGATTGCGGGAAAGTACCAGTCCTTATCTGCGCCAGCATGCCGACAACCCGGTGGATTGGTATCCCTGGGGGCCGGAGGCGTTGGCGGTGGCGCGGCGGGAGGACAAGCCGATCTTCCTCTCCGTGGGCTACAGCGCCTGCCACTGGTGCCATGTCATGGCCCACGAATCCTTCGAGGATCCGGCCGTCGCCCGGCGGCTGCGGGAGGATTTCATCGCCATCAAGGTGGACCGGGAGGAACGGCCGGATCTGGATCACATCTACCAGGGCGCCCATCGGCTCCTCACCCGGCAGGGCGGCGGTTGGCCCCTGTCGGTGTTTCTGACGCCCCAGCTCAAACCGTTCTTTTCCGGGACCTATTTTCCCAACCCGGGCCGCCGGGGCCTGCCGTCCTTCATGGGCGTGCTGGACCGGGTGGCCCGGGTATTCCACGAACGGCGCGGGGAGGTGGACGAACATGCCGAGCAGGTGGTCCGGCACCTGACGGCCCTGCAGCGCCTGGCGGCGGACGCGGACGGGGGGGCGGACGCCCCGGATCTGGCCGCTTACGGCGAGGGGCTGTTGGCCAATCATGATCCGGTCCATGGCGGATTCGGCCAGGCGCCCAAGTTTCCCCATGTCACCGACCTGCGCCTGCTGCTGCGCCTGGCCTGGCGCAGCGGCCAGCGTCGCCATGCCGAGCCGGTGGCCTTCACCCTGGACCGGATGATCGCCGGCGGGCTCATGGACCAGGTGGGCGGCGGCTTTGCCCGCTACAGCGTGGACGACCGCTGGCTGGTGCCCCATTTCGAAAAGATGCTCTACGACAACGGCCAGATGCTGCTGCTCCTGGCCGAAGCCGACGCCCTGCTGGGGGTGGACCCCGAACGGCGTCGGGCGCGGCGGGGCATCGTGGCCTGGGTCGAGCGGCGCATGCGCCTGGACCATGGCGCCTTCGCCAGCGCCCTGGATGCCGATTCCGCGGGCGAGGAAGGGCGGTACTATCTCTGGACCCCCAAGGAGCTGGCCGCCCTGCTGACGGGCGACGATCTGGCCCTGGCCCTGGGCGCCTGGGGAGTGACACCGGGGGGAAATTTCGAGGGACGCTCCATCCTGCATCGGGCCATGGCGCCGGAGGAACTGATCGCCACGTTCGGCCCGGAGGCCCCGGCGCGCCTGGCGCGCAGTGCCGACCTGCTGCTGAGCGCCCGTCGGACCCGGGTCCCCCCGGCCCGGGACGACAAGGTGCTGCTGGGCTGGAATGCCCTGATGATCCGTGGCCTGCTGCGCCATGCCGCCCTGGAGAACGATGACCACAGCCGGCGCCTGGCCCTGACGGCCCTGGACTTCCTGACCCGGGAGATGCGCACCGCGGACGGCTGGCATGCGGTCTGGGGCGGGGGATGCTCCCACACCCCGGCCTTTCTGGATGACCAT
>PEAP01000219.1 GCA_002753665.1 Magnetococcales bacterium DC0425bin3 | reverse complement strand
CTGCTGGCCCCCAGTCTGGATCTGTTGCGCTTCGATCTGGTTCAGGGGCATCTGGTGCTGCTGGGCCAACAGTTCACGTTGGGATTGGGGCCGTTTCTGCAGGCGGCCGCCACCTCCCCCGTGGCGGCCGCCCTCGGTCTTACCGTCCGTTTGATCCTGCCGGTGCTGGCCGTGGTGGTGGGGGTACTCTGGATCGCCCGGCGTTGGGGGCGTCTGTACTGCGGTTGGCTCTGCCCCCATTTCACCGTGGTGGAATGGCTCAACGGCCTGATGCTCAAGGCCCTGGGCAAACCCACCCTGTGGGAGCCCAGCCCCGCACCAGTCCCACGGAGCATCCCGTGGTCGCTGGTGACCATTCTGGTCGCCCTGGGCCTGGCCATGGTCTGGGCGGTCTCCCTGATCACCTATATCCTGCCCCCCGCACTGATCTTCTCCAACCTCGTTCACGGCACCCTCACGTTTCCCCAGGGGCTGTTCATCGGGGTGGCCACAGCGGTGTTCTGGAGCGATTTCCTGCTGGCCCGACACCTGTTCTGTCGCTTCGGCTGCGCCGTGGGCATGGCCCAGAGCCTGGCCTGGATGTCCAACCCCGGGGCGTTGGCCGCCACCCTGCGCACCGCCGCCTGCGCCGGCTGCGCAGCGCCCTGCGTGGCGGCGTGCCCCATGCGCCTGGAACCCCGGGGCGGCAAGCGGCGCATTGCCACCTGCACCCAGTGCGGGCTGTGCCTGCAGAGCTGCGAGGGGGTGCGGGGCCACCAGGCCGGCGGCGCCCCCCTGGTCTGGGTGCGGGGCAAGGCCGTGGCGGAGCGCAAGACCTCCCGGTTCATTCATGGCTTTTCCCCAGCGGAGTGACCGGGCATGGAAGAACAGGTCGGCCAATTCTGGGATCGCTTCATCACCCGCCGGACCCATGGACGGCATCCGGACGCGGCGGTGGAACTGCCGGCCATGCTCCGGACCGTGGGGATCCTGTTTCGCAGCGCCGGCGGCGATTCCGGCCTGGAGATCAAGGGGGTTCCCGATCAGCCCCACCACAGCCACCGTGGTTTCTGGCAGAAGGTCGCCGGCCAGGGATCGACTGTGCCCTGGGCGTGGTCGGACGCCACCGCTTTGTACCTGCCCGCCCGTCTCGATCTGTTTCCCGAGGAGCGCCTGAACCGGGATCTCTACCGGTGGCTGGCGGTCCTCATGGGCCGGACCGGGGGTGCCGCGCCGGAGTCGCTGGCCGACTGGTTCCAGTCCAGCCGGCGGGCCGCCCGGGAGGTCCTGGAGGCCATGCCCGGCCTGGTGGCCCGGTATGATGGTCTGGTTCGAGCCCATCTGGCCCAGCGTCCCGCGGGCACCGACCGGGACCGCGACGCGGCCGAGGCGACCCTGCGGCACGCCCTGCGGCATCCCGACGCGGCGCTGCCGGCGCCCCCCGGCCTGGAGCGGTTGATGCCCGTACCGCTGTGGCCCCATCCCCGGCCGCCGCTTCGGACGGCGGCCGGGCCGCCGGTCGGGGAATTGGACGATGGCGGAGCGGGGGTGCGGCGTCAACGGGACGCCGCGGAGCCAACGGTCCGCAAGCCGGGCGAACGGACCTGTCAGGAGGAACGGCCGGACGGCCTGCTGGCCTGCCGGTTCGATGCGATCTTCAGTTGGGCCGAGCTGCTTCGGGTCAACCGCCCCAGCGAGGACGAGGACGACGACCGGACCGCCCGGCGGGCCGCCCGGGAATTGGATCAACTGACGGTGAGCCGCCAGGGCCGCGCGCCCAGCCGGGCGATTCGTTTCGATCTGGATCTGCCGCCGGCCGCGATGGACGACACGCCGGTGGGACCTGGCATCCGGCTGCCGGAATGGGATTACCGGACCGCCAGACTGATGCCGGACCATTGCCTGGTGTACCCCATGGTGCCGACCCGGGCCGCCCCCGCCCCCCTGCCCGCCGAACTGCGCGCCGCCGCCCGGCGCGTGCGCTCCCTCATCGCCAACTGGCAGCCGGACGGCGTCTGGGTGCGCCGTCGGTTGGAGGGCATGGAGCTGGACCTGGATGCCTGCCTGGAACGGATCGCCGACCGGAGCCTGGGTCGGGGGCCGGCCGAGGCGGGGGTGTGGCGGGATTTCAGGCGCGGCGACCGGGACCTGGCCTGCCTGCTGTTGGCCGACCTGTCGCTGTCCACCGATGCCTGGGTGGATGACCAGCGGCGGGTCATCGACGTGATCCGCGACACCCTGTTCCTGTTCGCCGAAGCCCTGTCCGCCACCGGGGATCGCTTCGGGCTGTATGGATTTTCCTCGCGGCGACGCCACCATGTCCGGTATCACCTCCTCAAGCCCTTCGACCAGCCCTGGGACGACCGGGCCCGGGGGCGCATCGGCGCCATCAAACCGGGCTTCTATACCCGCCTCGGGGCCGCGATTCGCCACAGCGCCGATCTGTTGGCGGCCCAGCCGGCCCGGCGCAGGCTGTTGCTCCTGCTCACCGACGGCAAGCCCAATGACGTGGATCATTACCAGGGTCGCTACGGCATCGAGGACACCCGCATGGCGGTGCGCGAGGTCCAGCGCAGGGGAATTCATCCCTTCTGCGTCACCATCGATGATCAGGCCGGACGCTATGGGTCCCATCTGTTCGGCAGCCAGGGGTATGTGCGCATCCGCAGT
>PEAP01000058.1 GCA_002753665.1 Magnetococcales bacterium DC0425bin3 | reverse complement strand
CGAGGACATCACCGACGCCGAGCTGGCCCGGGGGCTGTACAAGAAATACTTCAGCCATCTGGACCGCGCCACGGTCTACCAGCGCCTGGGCGTGGACCCCCAGGGCGCTCCGCGCACCTTCGTTTCGCTGCGGGACTACCGGGCCAGCCATCGGGGCCAGTACGACACCCTCACCGACGCCGAGCTGGCCGACGCCATCCACGGCAAGTATTATCCCGACCTGGACCGCGCCCTCTTCGACCGCAGCATCGGCCTGGAGCATCCCGCCGATCCCCAGACCGCCCGGGATCTGGACGCCGGCCTCATGGCCGCCCGCTCGGCCTATCGCCAAGCCGAGGATGGCCGGGCGTTGCGGCTGTTCCTGCGACTGGCCCAGCGGGGATCCCCGGTGGCGCAGTTCAACACCGGCTACATGTACATGAACGGCATCGGCGTCACCGCCGACCCCCGGCTGGGGGAACTCTGGTACCGGAAGGCGGCCCGGGCCGGGCATCTTCCGGCCCAGTTCAATCTCGGCCTGCTGCTGCTGGGCCGCGGGCCGGAGCGGTCCGCGGCGGCCACCGAGGGCATCCTGTGGCTGCAGCGCGCCGCCGAGGCCGGCGACCGGGATGCCCAGTTCAACCTGGGGCACTGCCACCAGATCGGCCGCGGCGTGGCGCGGGATCCGGCCCGGGCCTATCTCTGGTTCCACCGCGCCGCCCGGGCCGGCGATGCCGAAGCCGCCCGGCGCCGGGACTGGCTGGAACAGGAGCTGGACCCCGCCCAGGTGGATCGCCTGCGCCGGGAAGCCGAATTCCCGCCCAGCGCCGAGACTGGTTGACCCCATGACGATTCTTTGGGATCCTGCATCCTGCACAGTCGGGGCGGACGGAACAGCATTTTTACTGATCATTCATTCAGGAGAGCGGTCATGATTCCCTTCAACACTCTCAAGGCCCAATCCCTGTTTCAGGGGACCGATCCGGAGACCCTCCAACAGCTGACGGAATTCGGCGAGATCGTCGATTTCAAGAACGGGGAGCGGATTATGAGCGAACTGGAGGGCGTTGGGCAGCCCACGCCCATGATCCTGTTGAAACTGCGGGGGCAGGTGGCGGTGGCCAAGAAATTCATCCAATCCGAAGCCGCCGCCGACGTGGAATTCAAGGCCATCGACAGCGAAATCTTCGGCGAGATCAGCTGGCTGCTCGGCACCTCCCCCTCGGCGGAACTCATCAGCAAGGGCGACAGCCGCTTCATCCGCCTCGACGGCGACAAGCTGCGCGCCCTGTGCGAAGCCAACGATGCGTTCGGCCGCGTCGTCTACCAGCGACTGGCCAAACTCCTGGCGGAGCGCACCGTCAATCTGACCCAGCTGACCAAACAGAAGAAGACCGAAAAACCGTCGGTGTTCGAGTTCTGATGGCCGTTCTCATCGCCCTCCGGAGCAGCGCTCGGAATGGTGGTTACCGTGGAAGCCGGGTAGCGGCTTCCAACGGTGGAGGGTGGGAGTGAACATAGAGTCTATGCATACATTTATAGACTCTATCCATTTTTCGTATAGAGCGCCCTGGTATTTTTCACAAAGGCCCCTCACCAGCCGGTGCGGAATGAGACGGACCGCGGCAGGAAAGGCTATGCACATAATGTATAGAGCTATACATATTACGTATAGAGTTCCTATAGTCGGTGTATAGAAAGGTTACCGCCCAGGGTCGGGTCGTGAATAACAGGCCCAGCGCCGTTCTCCCTGCTGGACAATCTTGCCCTCGTCGCGCATGCGTTTGAGCAGATGATAGGCCTGCGCATCCGTTTCATGGGCCGGCAGATACTGGCGCAGCACATCCTCGCGCCCGATCATCAGCAGACCAGCCAGGGTCGGACAGCGAATGCCGGCCGCGGTGGTGATGGTCAAGCCCAATGCTCCGTCCAGTTCCTCGTCTCCCAGAGCAAGCAGGGCGGCATCCCCGTTATGGCGCTGGATGGCGTCCCGAATGCGTTGTCGTTCCAATGAACTCAGCGCATCCACGGGCAGGTTGGGCATGGGCCTGGCGGAGTGATCCACGAGTCCAAGCGACGCCTGACGCTGGGAAAACTCATGGGGATAAAAAGGTACGGCTTCCGGCCTGCCATTGATCTGCAATCGCCGACGTTGCAGCAGGCCATCCGAGGTGGCCACCAGATGGCGCGACTTGGGAACCAGGATGCGGGCAACAGTCAGTCCATCGCTATCCAGAATCTCCGTTCGTACCGATACCGAGGGGATGGTTCGGGCCGCGATCATGGCCGAGAGGCGATTGAGATCCTGATGATTGGCATGCAGTCCGGTCACGGTTCCGTCATCCTCGATGCCCAGGTACAGATCGCCCCCTTCGGTATTGGTCAGGGCGACCACCGCGGCGACCAGATCCCGGTCCGCCAACGGCTTCTGGTCGCTCTTGAACTCGACTTTCAACGACTCGCCGACGGTGCGTACCGCATCCAATGGCTTCACAGCCTGACCTCCGACAAGGTTACCGTGGAAGCCGGGAAGCGGCTTCCAGCGGTGGAGGGTGGAGGGATGCCTCTCCCATCCAGCAAAGTTATCGTGGAAGCCGGGAAGCGGCTTCCAGCAGTGGAAGGTGAGGTTGGTCGCCCACAATACCGCTCCTCCACTGGCGCCAATGCGGGCCAGGCGTGGCCCACCGCGCCGCGCAGCAGAGCGCACCAGCCCCCCCGGTGCAGCGGATGGTCCCGCAAGGCCCCAGCAAGGTCCGCCAGGCCCTGATCCCGTTGGCCCAGGGCCACTCGGGCCAGACCCAGATGGAAGCGCGCCTCGGCCCGCTCCCGGGCGGCCCGGGGGCCGCTGCCGGTTCGGGCGCGGTCGAACAAGGCCGCCGCCCGGGCGAAGTCACCCTCCCGCATCCAGGCCATGGCCACGCCGTTGAGCAGGGCGGCGTCCCGTGGTTGGTCTCCCAGGGCCAGGTCGAAGATCGCCTCGGCCCCGGCGTGATCGCCGTCCAGCAGGCGGACGTTGCCCAGGCTCACCCGGTATTCCGCCTGCGCGGGGGCCAGGCGGTGGGCCTGTTCATAGTGCCGGCGGGCCTGGGCCACTTCCCCCCGTTGCAGCAGGGCCCCCCCCAGCAGCCAGTGGGAATAATGGGCTTCCGGTGTGACCGTCAGGGCCTGGCACCAGAGGCTGACCCCGTCGCGCCAGTGGCCGGCCTGGCCATGGGCCAGGGGCAGGCAGAGCAGCAGTGCGCCACCGGCGGCCAGGGGCGCCGTCCGGCGCCAGAGTGGGCGTTGGACCCGAACCAACAGCCCCGTCGACAACAGCAACAAGCCGAGATGCGGCATATAGGTATAGCGGTCCGCCATGGACTGCATGCCGTTGCGCACCAACCCGGATACCGGCACCAGCCCGATCACCAGCCAGGCCCATCCCACCAGCAGGGCCGGACAGCGGTGACGCAGCCCCCAGGCCAGCCCGGTCAGCAGCAGCACCAGTCCGGCGGCACCCGCCAGTTGGGACAGGGGCAGGGCCGTTTCCTGGAACGGATACAGGGGAGTCAGCCGGACCGGCCAGAAGAAGGTTTTCAGATACTCGGGCAGGGTCACCAGAAAATGACCCAGGCGCTCCCCCAGGCCCAGCCGGTCGGTGGGGATCAGATAATCGCCGTAGCGGCCCACCGTGAGCAGGGCGCACAGGCCCCCGAGCAGCAGAAAGGGCAGTTTCTCCAGCAGCAGCGTCCCCAGGGGCAGGCGCCGGTCCAGGGGCCACCGATCCAGCAACAGCAACAGGACCGGCAGGGTGATCCACATGGGTTTGGCCATCAGGGACAGGGCCAGGCCCGCCACCGCCAGGACCAGCGGCCCCCCCCAGCGGCGACCGCTCCGGACATGGGACAGATACCCATGCAGGGCCGCCAGGCCGAACAGGCCCGCCAGCACCTCCTTGCGCTCGGTGAGCCACAGCACCGATTCGACATGCTGGGGATGAACGACGAACAGGGCGGCGCCCAGCAGGGCCGCATCCGGCCGGGCGGGAAACAACCGCCACAGCCACAGGAACAGCAGGACGCCGTTGGCGGCGTGCAGCAGCACGTTGACCAGATGAAAACCGCCGGGAAAGGCGCCGAACAGGGTCCAGTCCAGCTTCAGGGACAGCCAGGTCAACGGGATCCACAGGGGCACCGGCTCCCGGCCCAGCCAGATTTCCCGCCACAGCTCGCCCGTCCAGCCGCCCGTGACCAGGGGATTGTCGAAAATGTAGAGGGGATCGTCGAAATTGATGGCATCAAAGGTGACCGAACGGCCGTACAGCAGCAACGGCAGCAGGAACAGTCCCAGGGCCGCCAGACGGATCCGGCGGTCAACGGGCTGGGGCGCGCTCAAGTCATCCGGCCCGGCGGGGCGCCGGCCAGGGTACCGTGAAAGTCGCGGAGCGGCTTGCATCGGTGGAGGGTGGAGGGAGGTCTCCCCCATCCAGCAAAGTTCCAGCGGGCGGTCCGGGGGGCGTTGGGACCACGGGTCGGCGCGATGGTGAGCGTCACTGCGGTTGCTCCTGCTCCTTCAGGCGCCGCCACCAGGCCAGGCGGCGGGCGATCTCCCGTTCGAAGCCCCGTTCCACCGGCTGGTAGAAGCGACGGCCCCGCAGCGGCTCCGGCAGGTATTCCTGGGCCACATAGCCGCCTTCGTAGTCGTGGGCGTAGCGATAGCCGGCGCCATAGCCCAGTTCCTTCATCAAGGCGGTGGGCGCGTTGAGGATATGCCGGGGCGGCATCAGGGAGCCGCTGCCGGCGGCGCACTGCCGGGCCTGTTGCCAGGCGGTATAGACGCTGTTGCTCTTGGGCGCGGTGGCCAGATAGACCGCCGCCTGGGCCAGGGCCAGCTCCCCCTCGGGGGGGCCGAGGAAATGATAGGCATCCCGGGCCTGGATGGCAAGCGCCAGGGCCTGGGGATCGGCATTGCCCACGTCCTCGGTGGCGAAGCGGATCATGCGCCGGGCCACATAGAGGCCGTCCTCGCCCCCGGCCAGGATGCGGGCCAGCCAGTAGAGGGCGGCATCGGGGTCCGACCCCCGCAGCGACTTGTGCAGGGCGCTGATCAGGTTGTAATGCCCCTCGCCGTCCCGGTCGAACAGGGCCGCCCGGGTGGCCAGGCTGCGCTGCAGCGCCGTCCGGGTGAGGATGGTCTCCCCTGCCGCCAGCCCGGCCACCGCCGCCTCCAGCAGGTTGAGGGCATGGCGGGCATCCCCGCCCGATTGGGCGGCGATGGCGGGCAATACCCCCTCCTCCAGGGTCAGGTCCGGCCGGCCCAGCCCCCGCTCCCCGTCGGCCATGGCCCGCTGCAACAGCACGAGCAGGGCCGGCTCCGCCAGGGGCTCCAGCACCACCACCCGGCAGCGGGACAGCAGGGCGTTGTTGAGTTCGAAGCTGGGATTTTCGGTGGTGGCGCCGATCAGCACCACCGTGCCGTCCTCGACGAAGGGCAGAAAGCCGTCCTGCTGGCTCTTGTTGAAGCGGTGGATTTCGTCCACGAACAGCAGGGTGGGCCGCCCCTCCGCCGCCCGGACCGCCCGGGCGCGCTCCACCACCCCCCGCAGGTCCTTGACCCCGGAAAAGACCGCCGAGAAGGCCTCGAAGTGATGGCGGGTCCGGCCGGCCACCACCCGGGCCAGGGTGGTCTTGCCGCAGCCGGGGGGACCCCAGAGGATCATGGACGGGAGGGCCTCCGCCGCCAGGGCGGCGGCCAGGAAACCGCCGGGGCCGGTCAGGGACTCCTGACCCACCATGTCGTCCAGGCGGGTGGGCCGCATGCGGTCGGCCAGGGGCGGGCGGAGGGACCGGGAAACGGCCCGGGCCGGACCGCCGCCGGCCATGATCATCCGGCCCCGGAACCGGACGGCCCGGACACCACGGTGCCGACCAGATCGTATTCGTGGGATTCGGTGATCCTGACCTGGACCATGGAGCCGGGGGGATACTGGCTGCCATCGTTGATGTAGACCACCCCGTCCACATCGGGGGCCTGGCCGGCGAAGCGGCCTTCCAGCAGCAGGTCGCTTTCGGTGGAGATCCGGTCCACCAGCACCGGGATGGTCTGTCCCACCAGCCGCACCAGCTTTTCCCGGCTGATGCCCTGCTGCAGCATCATCAACTGGTTCATGCGTTCCTCGGCCACCTCGGCGGGAACCTTGTTGGGCAGGTCGTAGGCCGGGGTGCCCTTTTCGTCGGAATAGATGAACACCCCCAGGTGGTCGAACTTGGCCTCGGCGACGAAGTCGTACAGGGCCTGAAATTCCTTGTCGGTTTCGCCGGGGAAACCGACGATCATGGTGGTGCGCAGCACCGCATCGGGCAGCACGCCCCGCACCCGCCGCAGTAGCCGCTGCACCGAGGTGGAGCGTTCCGCCCGGCGCATGCGGGTCAGGGTGTCGGTGTGGAAATGCTGCAGGGGCATGTCCAGGTAGGGGACCACCTTGGGCTGGCGCAGGATGGTGATCAGCAGGCGGTCGCTGATCAGGGTGGGGTAGAGATAGAGCAGGCGGATCCAGAGGATGCCGTCGATGTCCTCCAGGCGGTTGAGCAGGCTGGTCAGGTCGGTGCGGGGGCTGAGGTCCCGGCCGTAGAGGGTGGTGTCCTGGCTGACCAGGTTGATTTCCTTGACGCCCCGGGCCGCCAGTTGCCGCACCTCGGCCTCGATTTCCAGGGGCGGCCGGCTGCGGAACGGCCCGCGCAGGTGGGGAATCACGCAGAACGCACAGGGATTGTTGCAACCCTCGGCGATCTTGACATAAGCCAGATGGGCCGGGGTGGTGGAGACGCGCCGGGCGTTGCCGTCGGGCAGGTAGGTGGGAGGCCCCAGGATCAGCGCCGGCCGGTCGGGATCGGCCTGGGGAATCTGGACGGCGCGGATCAATTCCTGATACTGGCCGGAGCCCAGCAACACGTCGATGCCGGGGATGTCCTTGACGAGCTGGGCGCCGTAGCGCTGGGACAGGCAACCGGTGACCACCAGCCGCTGGCCGGGATGACGGGCCTTGAGATCGGCCATTTCCTGAATGGCGGCGCGGGATTCGGCCTCGGCATCGGCGATGAACCCGCAGGTATTGACCACCAGCAGGTCGGCCTGGTCCGGGTCGGGGGTGATCTCATACCCGGCGTCGCGGAACTGGCCCAGCATGAATTCGCTGTCCACCAGGTTCTTGGCGCACCCCAGTGAAATCAGTCCCACCTTGCGACCCTGGCCAGTCTGCCCCATCGTGTCAGTCCCGGAAATTCTCGTATTGGAGGGGCTGATCGAACCCTGCCCCGCGGATCAAAGCGATCACCTGTTGCAGATCGTCGCGTTTCTTGCCCGTGACCCGCACCTGTCCCCCCTGGATGGCCGCCTGGACCTTGATCTTGCTGTCCTTGATGGCCTTGATGATCTTGCGGGCCAGTTCGGACTCCACCCCGGTGCGCACCGTGACCCGCTGGCGCACCATGCTGCCGGAGGCCGGTTCCACCTTGCCGAACTCCAGCACCCGCGGGTCGATCTGGCGCTTGACCAGCTTGCCCTTGATCACGTCCAGCACCTGTTCCAGCTTGTAGTCGTTTTCGGACAGGAGGGTGATCACGGCCTCTTCCCGTTCCACGGTACTCTTGGAGCCCTTGAAATCATAGCGGTTGAGGATTTCCTTGCGGGCCTGGTTGACGGCGTTGTCCACCTCCTGGAAATCCACTTCGGACACGATATCGAACGAGGGCATGGTGGTCTCTTCTACTGACTTTGATGGATGGGGGAAGCCTCCCTCCACCCTCCACCTGACTTTCGATGGATGGGGGAAGCCTCCCTCCACCCTCCACCTGACTTTCGATGGATGGGGGAAGCCTCCCTCCACCCTCCACCTGACTTTAGACGGCTCATTCGGTCACCACATCCACCCCCGGCGGGGGGGTGAAGCGGAAGCGGTTCTTGTCCAGGGGGGCGTTGATGCGCACCGACTGGAAGCTGAACTCGGAGCGGTTGCCCAGGGTGTCCTTCACCCCCAGCCCCAGCAGGCTCTTGCCCGCGGCGTCCAGGGTGACGGAAATTTCCTGGATCTGGCCGTTGCCCCCCCGGGGGATCAGCCGCACCGTCGGCAAGCGGTAGGTACGGTTCTGGAACACCTGCCAACGGAATTTACGTTCGATCCTGCCGCCGGTGATCAGGAAACCGGCCGGGGTATCCTCCATGCGCCGGGTCGGGGCCCGGGTGACCTGGCGCAGGTCGGGTTCGTAGTACCAGATCCAGGCGCCGTCGGACAGAATCAGCTGCTGGTAGGGAGCCTGATAGTCCCAGACGAAGAGCCGCGGCCGCAAGGCCAGAAAGGTCCCCCGGTTCTCCTTGACGCTGCCCTCCACCGAGTCCCGCACCCGCTGGACGAAGTTGGCCTCGATGCTCTGCAACTGGTCCAGGAACGCCTGGAGCTTCTTGACCGCCTCCCGGTGGTCGGCCCCGGCGCCGGGCACCGGCGCGGCCAGGGCCAGACAGAGCAGAAGAAGCGCCGCCCCCCGGGCCAGAATGCCCGCCGGCGCGGCTGCCACGGCATGAGTCATGATCGATCCTTGAGCGGACATGAGACGAATGAGCAACGCATCGTTCGTACAAGATAACCCCGAATCCCCTCTCTGGCAAAAGCCTACGGTCACCGGCGGCGGTCCCAACAGCGTTTTTTCTCGCCCTGGCCCCGACAGCAGCGTGGCAGACCCGCCGGAACAATCCTGGAAAATTCAATACAATCGTTTGAAAATACATCAATAAAAAGCGCAATCCCCCTGCCGTCCACCGTTCCGCTGCCTCCATGGCGATCCTGGACGGGTAAAGGGTTCGTAGTCTCCTACCATCAATCCGTGAAGATCGTGTCGCGACTTTCATCGAAAAAGCTTTGACAGGTTCCTGATGCCGTTTTAGATTATAAGATTGATTATCATATTCATCCTGCCTCTCGAATCGAAATTTCCATCCGCCCGCAAGAAAGGCCGTGCCATGAGTGCGACATCCCCCGCCATCACCGTGGGACTGGTGGGCAACCCCAACTGCGGCAAGACGACCCTGCTGAACACCCTGACCCGGTCCAAGGAGAGCGTGGGCAACTACCCGCGGGTGACGGTCAAGGCGGCCTATCGGCAGGTGACCCATGGCGGGCAGACCATCACCCTGGTGGACCTGCCCGGTCTCTATGCCCTGACCAGCCAGTCCCCGGAGGAACGGGAGGCGCGGGATTTCATCCATGATCACCGGGCGGACGTTCTGATCAATGTGCTGGACGCCGGCAACCTGGAGCGCTCGCTGTTTCTCACCTCCCAGTTGATCGAGATGGGACGGCCGGTGATCTTCGTGTTCAACATGATGGACGAGGCGCGCCGCAAGGGGCTGGTGATCGACACCCGGGCGCTGGCGGACATGCTGGGCGGTCCGGTTCTGGAGAGCGTCGGCACCACCGGGGCCGGGTTGGAGTCCCTGCTGGCGACCATCGTGACGGTGTTCCAGAGCCAGGCGGCCCACCGGCCGATTTTTCCCACCTACGACAGCCACCTGGAAGCAGCCGTGCAGCGGGTCACGGGGCTGGTCAAGGAGCTGCATCCGGGCCAGTTGGACGACGCCCAGTGCCATTGGCTGGCCATCAAGCTGCTGGAGGGGGACGATCTGATGCTGAGCCGGGAGGGCGATCACGCCCATCTCCAGGAAATGGTGCGGCGGGAGCGCTACGACCTGTCCCGGGACCATGGCCAGGGCTGCGACCTGCTGTTCGCAGACGCCCGCTTCGGTTTTGCCCATGGCATGGTCTGCGAAGCGGTGCGGATGCCGGCCGGACCGGCCGGGGGAAGGTACGATCTGACCCGCCGGCTGGATGCGCTGTTTCTGCACCGTTTTTTGGGCATTCCCCTGTTCCTGGGGTTGCTGTGGGTGATGTTCCAGGCCACGTTCACCCTGGGGGAACATCCCATGAACTGGATCGACGCCGGGGTGGGGGTGGTGTCGGCCTATTTCGACGGGTTGATCCCCCCGGGCATGACCCATGATCTGGTGGTGGACGGCATCATCGCCGGGGTGGGGGGCACGGTGGTGTTTCTGCCCAACATCGTCATCCTGTTCTTCTTCATGGCCCTGTTCAGCGAGACCGGTTATCTGGCCCGGGCGGCCTTTCTGATGGACCGGGCCATGCATGCCTTCGGCCTGCACGGCAAGGCCCTCATTCCCCTGGTGATGGGCTTCGGCTGCAATGTCCCGGCGGTGATGGCGGCCCGCACCATCGAGGATCAGCGCTCACGGATGATCACCATCCTCATCAGCCCCTTCATGCTGTGCGCGGCCCGGCTGCCGGTGTTCATCCTGTTTTCCGGGGCGTTCTTCAGCCAGATGGCCGGCACCATGGTGTTTGTCATGTATCTTCTCAGCATCGCGGTGGCCATGGGGGCCTCGGTGCTGTTGAACCGGCTGTTCGCCCGCCATGGCACCGAGGCCTTCGTGATGGAACTGCCGCCCTATCGCCTGCCCACGGCCCGGGCGGTGATGATCCACATGTGGGACAAGGCGATGAATTTTCTGCAGAAAGTGGCCGGGGTGATCCTGGTGGGCTCCATCGTCATCTGGTTTCTGCAGGAATTCCCCCAACAGGTGTCCTGGAGCCAGGACTACGACGCCCGCATCGCCGAACTCCAACGACAACCTTCTGCCCGTTCCATTGGCCATGCCATCGGCGCCCTGCAACGCCTCAAGGCCCAGGAATCCCTGGAGAACAGCTATCTGGGCCAGATCGCCCGCAGCGTGGCGCCGGTGTTCGAACCGCTGCAGTTCACCTGGAAGGACACCGTGGCCATCCTGACCGGGCTGGTGGCCAAGGAGGTGGTGGTGGCCAGTTATGCGGTACTCTATTCGCAGGGCGAGGAGGCCACCGCCGAGGACGCCAGCCTGCGGGCTGCGTTGAGCGGCACCATGCCGCCCCTCACTGCCTTCACCTTCATGGTGTTCGCCTTGCTGTACGCGCCCTGTCTGGCCACCATCGCCACCATCCGCCAGGAGGCGGGGGGGTGGAAATGGGCCGCCTACAGTTTCGTCTTCTCCCTGGCCCTGGCCTACGGCCTGTCCCTGGCGGTGGTCACGGTGGGGGGATTGCTGGCCTGACCGGTTCCCGGCTTCCACGGTCAATCGACAAGGAGTACGCGCATGTCGTTCCTGAACAACCTGCTGGATCTGCTCTTGGACATCGCCCCCTGGCTGCTGGTCGGGTTGCTGCTGGCCGGGCTGGTCAAGGCCTGGCTGCCGGAGGCGCTGGTGGCCCGCTGGCTGGGGGGGCGGGGGATCGGTCCCATTGTGCGGGGCGCCCTGGTGGGAGCGCCGCTGCCGCTCTGTTCGTGCAGCGTGATCCCCGTGGCCATGGGGCTGCGCCGGGGTCGGGCCTCCAAGCCGGCCACGGTGGCCTTTCTGGTGTCCACTCCGGAGACCGGGATCGATTCGGTGGCGCTGTCCTGGACCATGCTGGGGCCGTTCATGACCGTGGTGCGGCCGGTGGCCGCGATTCTGAGCGCGGTCCTGGCTGGTCTGCTCACCCTGCTGGCCGAACGGGAGGAGTCCGCGCCCCCACCGCCTCCCGCCCCGCATCGGCCGCTGGGCCGGCCGATCCTGCGGATCGAGCCGGCCACGCGATCTTCCGGGCCGGTGATTCCGGTCGCAAGCAGCGCGGCGCCCCCTGGGACTGGTGGGCTGGCCGCCGCTCCGGCGGCGGCCGATGGCTGCGGCGGTTCCGGCTGTGGCTGTGGTCCGGCCGCTCCCGCCCGGGCCGACGCCCCCTTCCTGACCCGCACCCGGGACGGCCTCGCCTATGCCCTGACCAACCTGTGGGACGACATCGCCCCCTGGATCGCCATTGGCATCGTTCTGACCGCGGTGGTGCAGACCTGGATGGATCCCGGCCAGATGCAGGGACTGGTCGGCGGCGGCTGGCTGGCCATGCTGGCCATGGTGCTGATCAGCATGCCGGTCTATGTCTGCGCAACGGCATCCACGCCGATGGCCGCGGCCATGCTGTACAGCGGGGTGAGCCCGGGCATGACCCTGGCGTTTCTCATCGCCGGTCCGGCCACCAACCTGGCGCCCCTGGGAATTATTCGCCGGGAGTTGGGCGGGCGGGTGCTGACCGCCTATCTGTCTGGTATTCTTCTCAGCGCCATGGGTCTGGGCCTGGCGGTGGACGCCATCGCCCAGACGTGGAACCTGGCCCCGCTGCCCGCGGAAATCCTCGCCCGTGATCCGGCCGAGGCGGCGGTTCCGGTTTGGCTGGCGGCGGCCAGCGTGCTGCTGCTGACCGGGTTGGGGGTGCGGCGGCTGGGGGCATGACCTTGTTCGCCATGGGCTCTGAAACCTCCCTCCACCCTCCTGAACGGGGTATGCGGATCGGGGACACAATGGGGACAACGCAGACCATTCAAAGGCACAACGACGAGATTCACGCCAACGCTCTCATGTGGGAGCGGAAACCTGCGCTGAGGCTCTGTTACCGGGACTTCCACAGCGCAATCGCCGCTTGCCTGGCGCCTTCCCACGGGGGTGGGTGCCTCGAAATCGGATCGGGTATTGGAAAAATCAAGGAGGTTCTACCGGATTGCATCACGAGCGATCTTTTCGGCAACCCCTGGATCGATCGCGAGGAGAACGCTTACCATCTTGATTTCAAAGACGGTTCATTGGACAATATCATCATGTTCGATGTGTTCCATCATCTCGAATACCCGGGATCCGCGTTGGCCGAATCCTGGCGCGTGCTTCGTCCCGGAGGACGTCTGACGATCTTCGAGCCTGACGTGGGTTGGTTGGGACGCATGGTTTACGGCGTTTTCCATCCAGAACCTCTGGGCCTGGACCAACCCATCGACTGGACAGGCCCCCCGCACTTCGATTCCCCTGTCCTGCGCTACTATGCTGCCCAGGGGAATGCGTCGAGAGTCTTCGTGAAACATGAAATTCCCGACGCACTCGACGGCTGGGAGCTGGTGGCTCGAATCCGAAAATCGGCCCTCACCTATGTGGCTTCCGGCGGGTTCAGCGGGCGCCAGCTCTATCCCACCGTGGCCTATCCGGTGCTGCGGTGGATCGAACGACTCTTGGATCGGTTTCCGGCTGTCTTCGCTACGAGATTATTGGTTTCTCTGCAAAAACAATAACGGCAAGGCTGGTTCCCGCCACCGTGCCGCTGCTGACCGGGATATCTGAGTTTTCAGTCTGGGCTTCGAACTCCTTCCGTTCAATGAACTCACCGGCCCACCCGTCACGGGTCACTCGCGGAACGGATCGTCCCCGCACACGCAGCCCATGCCGGAAATCAGCGCCTGGGCCACCCAGGGTTCCCCGGGCCGCAGGCGGGTCAGGGTGGCGGCCATGCTGGCCGGGTCGGCGTCGGGAAACCGGTGGCGGAGAATGCGCTGCGTATCCACCGTGGGCAGGCTGGTGGCGCCGGTTTCATGGTCCCAATACCCCGCCGCCGCGGCAGGCAGGTGGTGCTGCCGGAACCAGGCTTCCATTTCTCCGTCGGTCATTGAGGTTGCCGCGTTAGCGCTGTTAGCGCTCCAAGATCCCGCACCGCTCCCTGGGCCGCGGAAGTCGCCATGGCGGCATAGATCTGCAGCGCCTTGGACACCACCCGCTGGCGGTCGGTGGGTCGGAAGGCCTCCGTCCCCCGGGCCAGCATGGCCCGACGCCGCCGCTCCAGCTCCTGGTCGGTCACCCGGACATCGAGACGCCGGCGCGGAATGTCGATATCGATGATATCCCCCTCCTCCACCAGGGCGATGGCCCCCCCCTCGGCGGCCTCGGGGCTCACATGGCCGATGGACAGCCCCGAGCTGCCGCCGGAAAAGCGCCCGTCGGTCACCAGGGCGCAGGCCTTGCCCAGGTTCTTCGATTTGATATAGGACGTGGGATACAGCATCTCCTGCATGCCCGGACCGCCCCGGGGACCCTCGTAGCGGATCAACACCACGTCCCCGGCCCGGATCCGATCCCCCAGAATGGCCTCGCAGGCCGCCTCCTGGCTGGAAAAGATCCGCGCCGGACCGGAAAAGGTCCAGATGGATTCATCCACCCCGGCGGTCTTGACGATGCAGCCGTCCCGGGCCACATTGCCGAACAATACCGCCAGGCCGCCATCCCGGGAATAGGCATGGGCCAGGTCGCGGATGCAGCCCTGCTCCCGGTCCAGATCCGGGGTCTCCCAGCGGGTGTTCTGACAAAAAGGCTCCAGGCTGGGCCGGCCACCAGGCGCGGCGGCATAACGGGCAATGGCCGCCGGGTTCACCTCGGGGGCGAGCAGATCCTCCCGGGCCAACCGTTCCCCCAGGGACATCCCGGCCACCGTGCAGCAATTCATATTGAGCAGTCCGCCCCGGGCCAGTTCGGCCAGGATGCCATGGACCCCTCCGGCCCGATGCACGTCCTCCATATGGTATTTCTCGGTGGCGGGGGCCACCTTGCACAGGCAGGGCACCCGGCGGGACAGCCGGTCGATGTCGGCCATGGTGAAGGGCACCTCCGCCTCCCGGGCCGCGGCCAGCAGGTGCAGCACGGTGTTGGTGCTGCCCCCCATGGCGATGTCCAGGGTCATGGCGTTCTCGAACGCCGCACAGGTGACGATGGCGCGGGGCAGCACCGTGGCATCGTCCCGTTCGTACCACTGGCGGGTCAGGGCGACGATGCGCCGGCCGGCCTCCAGAAACAACTCCCGCCGGCCGGCGTGGGTGGCAACCAGTGTGCCGTTGCCGGGCAGGGCCAGCCCCAGGGCCTCGGTGAGACAGTTCATGGAGTTGGCCGTGAACATGCCGGAACAGGACCCGCAGGTGGGACAGGCCGAACGCTCCATTCGCGCCAGATCGTCCTCGCTGACCGACCGGTCGCCGGCGGCGATCATGGGATCGATCAGATCCAGCTTGCGGGCCACGCCGTCGCTCAGGATGGCGCGGCCGGCTTCCATGGGACCGCCGGAGACGAAAATGGCCGGGATGTTCAGGCGCAGCGCCGCCATCAGCATGCCGGGGGTGATCTTGTCGCAGTTGGAAATGCAGACCAGGGCGTCGGCGGTGTGGGCGTTGACCATGTATTCGACGCTGTCGGCGATCAGGTCCCGGCTGGGCAGGCTGTAGAGCATGCCACCATGGCCCATGGCGATGCCGTCGTCGATGGCAATGGTGTTGAACTCCTTGGCGATGCCCCCGGCGGCCTCGATCTCCCGGGCCACCAGCTGCCCCAAACCCTGCAGATGGACATGACCGGGCACGAACTGGGTGAAGGAGTTGGCCACGGCGATGATCGGCTTGCCGAAATCCCCGTCGCCGACCCCGGTGGCCCGCCACAGGGCCCGGGCGCCGGCCATGTTGCGGCCATGGGTGGAAGTGCGGGAACGATAGGCAGGCATCGGCCGGTCCTTATTGTGCTTGTGGAGGGACTGATTTCATTCCAGAATAACGCGGGCCGCCCAAACGGAAAGAATGCCATCCGTGCCGGATCCCCGAAAGACCTCCTCCCCGTCAGCCAGTGGAAAGGCAGCCAACCCATGGCCCAATTCTTCCAGATGCATCCGGTCACGCCCCAGCTCCGTCTGTTGCGCCAGACGGCCGCCATTCTGGAACAAGACGGCGTGATCGTCTACCCCACCGATACCAACTACGGGCTGGGCTGCTCCATCTTCAGCCGCAAGGGGGTGGAGCGGATCATCAAGATCAAGCAGCTGTCCCCCAACCACCAGTTCTCCATCCTCTGCCCCGACCTGGCGGACATTTCCCAATATGCCCGGGTGGACAACGGCACCTACCGCCTGCTCAAACGCTACCTGCCCGGTCCCTATACCTTCATCCTGGAGGCAACCCGGGAGGTGCCCAAAACCCTGCTGCCCAAACGCAAGACCATCGGCCTGCGCATTCCGGACCATCCCATCTGCCTGGCCCTGCTGCGGGAGTTCGGCAAGCCGCTGCTGTCCACCTCCATGGAGCTGCCGGACCGGGAGGGGGTGATCATCTCCGATCCCCGGGAAATGCGCGAGCGCCTGGACAAGGTGGTGGACCTGCTGATCGACGGCGGCCCCACCCGCGACCGCTACTCCACCCTGGTGGACCTGACCGGCGACGCCCCCCGGGTGCTGCGGGAGGGCGCGGGCGACCCGACGCCGTTCGCCTGACTCACTCACTTTGATGGATGGGGGAGGCCTCCCTCCACCCTCCCATCGATGAAAGCCGGTTTCCGGCTTCCACGGCAAGGCCCGTTGCCATCACCTGGCATCCCAGACTTCCCGCCAGGCCGCGAACTCCGACGGCCGGATCATTGCTTCCGCCGTGGCGAGGAGCTGATCGAAGCATTCCACGATGAGCTGCGGCATTTCGAGGGGATGAAAGGCGGAATGCTCGATGCCGACGGCAATATAACGCAGCCGGCCGGCGGCCGTGGTGTCGGCGAGCAGGTTATTGGCGAGCAGCGCGTGCAGATTGAGGATGGTGTACCGGTTGAAACCGATGTCGCCGGCAGCGCTCACCAGAAATTCGATGGCATCCTTGTGGTTGAGAATCATCTGCGCTTCCAGATGCGCCCGTCCTTCCGCCTGCTCGCCGAGTTCGATGAGGCGTCTGGTATCCAGAAGCGAATAGGTGTTGCCTTCGAGCCGACTCGAATTCCAAGCCAAATCGATGAGCAGCCGGTTCAGGATCTGCCTGGCATAGGTACCGGCCGGCTGGATGGGACTCTGGGGCCGTCCAACCTCGGCCAGGTGCGCGCGCTCCCTTGGGGACAGGTAGAAGCTGACGTTCGGGCGGTAGTCATCGAGGAAACCGCGGTCGTAGCCCACGGGCTTGCGCGCCTCGGTCGGCCGTCGAATCAGGTCGCGGATCGCCAATCCGGCCGACGACAGGGGCAAGGGAATGACGCCCTTCCCACCCCCCCGAGGGGACTCGACGAGGCAGGTTCGGGAGCAGGTTGTGTGAACGATAGGCAATACCGTGCATTGCGTCCTGTGCCATGTTTGATCAAACGCTCACGACCGACCAGATATTTCAGACGATACTGAAGCGTGCGCAGCGGCAGAGGGGGCACCAGGGCATGCAAAATCTGCTGGGTCGACACCCCCTCGGGATGGCCACGAACAGCCCGTTCGATGACGGCCAGTTCGTCCTCGGAAATCTGTTTCGCCAAAACGGTCTCTTCACGGATTTAGGACGCTATGCGCAACCATTACGGATTTCGCGCAACTATACAGCCATTTCGCGCAACCATTATGGCTTTCGCGCAACCATTATGGCTTTCGCGCAACCATCAGACAGGTTCATCCTTGGTTATCTCCCGTCATTCGGGCGGTCAGCAGGGCGCTGGTGGTCTCCACCGTCTCCCGGAACCCGGGCAACAGGGCGGCGGCAGCGGTCAGATCGCCGGCCAGGCCCAGCTTTTCCAGCTCCACCGCCAGATGGGACAGGCGCAGGGCGCCCAGCTGGGCGGAGGTGGACTTCAGGGTATGGGCGGCGTTGGCCAGACCGCCGGCAGAGCCGGACTGCAGGGCATCGAGGATGGTCTCCAGCCGTTTTGGCAACAGATCCAGATAGATCCGAACCAACTCGGGAAAGTCCTCCCCCATGACCTGACATATTTCCTCGAACAACGCCACATCGAACAGAACCACTTCACCACCCGGGGTCGGCGGCGGATTCGATGGGGAGGACGCGGTCCCCTCCCCCGCCAGCCAGCGGCCCAGGACCTGGAACAGGTTTTGGCGGGTGACCGGTTTGGCCAGATAATCGTCCATGCCGGCGGCCAGGCATTTCTCCCGGTCGCCGGACATGGCGTAGGCGGTCAGGGCCACCACCGGCAAGCGTCGCCCGGTTCCGGCAGTCTGTTCCCGGCGACGATGGCGGCGGGTGGTCTCGTAGCCGTCCATCTCCGGCATCTGGCAATCCATCAGCACCAGCTCCAGGCCGGGATCCTCCATCATGTCCAGGGCCTGCAGGCCATTTTCCGCATAATCGACCTGGAGATCCAGCCCCTCCAGCAGGCCCTTGACCACCCGGCGGTTGACCGGATCGTCCTCCACCACCAGAATCCGGTTGCCGGCCAGATCCGGCGCCGCCTCGGCCATCGACCGGGAAGTTGCGGACTCGGCCACGGGCAGGCTGGCGGCGGGGGCCTCGGGCAGGGACATGCGGATGGTGAAGGTGGACCCTTTGCCCGGACGGCTCTCAACGTCGATGCTGCCGTCCATGAGGTCCAGCAGACGCCGGGTGATGGCCAACCCCAGTCCGGTGCCCCCGAACTGGCGGGTGGTGGAGCTGTCGGCCTGGGAGAACGACTGGAACAGATCGGCCATCTTCTCCGGCGGGATGCCAATGCCGGTGTCCCGGACCTGGATGGCGAAGGGAACCAGGCCGTCCACCACCGGAGTCTCCCGGAACACCCGCACCCTCACGCTGCCAGCCAGGGTGAACTTGACGGCGTTGGAGACGACGTTGAACAAGACCTGCCGCACCCGGGTGGGATCGCCCAGCAGAGCCGGGGGCAGATCCCGGGCGATGCGGCGCACCAGGCGGATGCCCTTGTCCCGGGCGCCGCCGCGGAACATCTCCAGCAGGTCCTCCACCAGCGCCCGGGGATCGAAGGCGATGGACTCCAGGACCAGCCTGTCCGCCTCGATCCGGGAAAAATCCAGGATATCGTTGATGACCGTCAGGAGGGTGGCGCCCGCGGTGCGGATGATCTGGAGATTGGCCCGGGCCCGGGACGGCAGGTCCATGTCCGCCAGCAGCTCCGCCATGGCCAGGATGCCGTTCATGGGGGTGCGGATTTCATGGCTCATGGTGGCCAGGAAGGCCGATTTGGCCCGGTTGGCGGCCTCGGCGGCCTCCCGGGCCTGGCGCAGATCCTCCTCCATGGCCTTGCGGGCGGTGATGTCCGTGGAAATGCCGCAGGTGCTGTGGATGGCGCCGGTCTTGTCGAACAGCGGAAAGGTCAGGGACAGGAAGGTGCGGCGGCCCTGGTCGTTCTGCAGCACTTCCTCGGAGGTCACCGGGTGGCGGCTGCCCAGCACCGCCAGATCCTCCTTGCGCAGGTTGGCGGCCACCTCCATGCCGAACAGTTCGGAGCCATGCCGACCCAGGGCCTGCTCCCGGGGCACCCCGGTCACCTTTTCCCACTGGGGATTGGTCAACCGGTAGCGGCCGGCGGCATCCTTGACATAGATGGCCGCCGGGCTGTTGTCCACGATCCCCTCCAGGAGCTGACGCTGGCGCTCCAGTTCCTGCCGGGTCCGCACCCGCTCCAGGACGATGCCCGCCAGCCGGGCGCCGTGGGCCACCGCGTCCCGTTCCGCCTGGTCGGGCTGGCGGGGTTGGGCGTGGAACTGGGCAAAGGCCCCCAGCACCTGACCATGGGTGGACAGGATGGGTTGGCACCAGCCGGACCGCAGCCCCCAGGCATCCGGTTCTCCGGCGTGATCGGGCAGCCCCACCGTCTCCCCCTGCCGGACAGCCTGGACGCAGAGCCCGGCTTCCCCGTCCCGCGGACTGGCGCCCAGGGATGCGACGAAGGCCTGGGGCAGGTTGGGCGCCGCCCCGGTGACCAGTCGGCCGGAATCCGGATCCAGGATCATCACGGCGCCCAGCCAGCCCGGATGTTCGGCCTCGGTGGTCACGACGATGATCTCCAGCACCTCGGCCAGGGGCGCTCCCCGGGCCACCATGTCCAGGATCTCGGCGTTGCGTCGCAGGCGACTTTCGTAACGCCGGCGGGTGGTGACATCATGAAGGGTGGCCACCACCCGCCGCCCTTCCCGGGTATCGATGGCCTGGAGGAACATCTCCACCTCCAGCGCCCCTTCCCGGCCCGGCGGCTGGAAGCGCCAGTCGAAGCGGGGCGTCTCCCCTTCGTCCAGTACCCGCTGCCACACCCGGGGCAAGTGGTCCCCGTCCTGGCCAGGGGCGGAATAGTCGGCCAGATTGCGCCGCACCAGCGTCACCTCGTCGAGGCCGAACAGGAGCAGCGCGGCGCGGTTGACATGGCCGATGTAGCCGGAGGCGTCATGGACCACGATCGCATCCCGCACGCCGTTGAACACCAGCCGCAGTTCCTGTTCCATCTCCCGCAGTTCCCCTTCCCGGGCCAACCAGGCGGAGATGTCCCGCACCGTGGCCAGGATCAGGTCCGCCCCGCGGAAGCGCAGCAGGCGCAGGCTGACCTCCACCGGAAACACCCGGCCGCTGCCGGGGGCCAGGGCGCGCCATTCGAAGGTCTGGGGGACGCCGTCGTAGACCGCTTTCCAAAGGGCGCCGAGCCCCTGGATCGGTGTGCCAGGGGCGAAAAAATCGACAGGGGTGCGGCCCAGCACCTGCTCGGCCGTCACCTCGTGCATCTCCAGCATCTTCCGGTTCACATCGACGATGCGCCCGTCCAGATCATGGAGAATGAGGGCGTCCTGGATGGAGTCCAGAACCTGGCGGACAGCGCCCTCGGCCTGCTCCCGGTCCGCCACCTCCTGGCGCAGGGCGGCGGTGCGCTCCCGAATGCGGTCCTCCAAGAGAGCCTGATGGTCCCGCAGGGCCCATTCCGCCCGGCGACGGCGGACGATATTGGTCAGCAGCAGGATGATCACCCCCACCAGCGCCGCGACGAAGGCGCCCAGTGACCAGACCACCCCTCGATGTTGCCGATGGAACTCCTCGGCCTGGTCCAGCATGCGGGCCAGGATGGGGGGCGGGGGGCCGACCTGGCAGGACGGACGGCCCAGGGGGGGACGCAACACGCTGCAAAAGCCGCGACACAGGGACAGGCAGCTGTCCTCGCTCCAGGAGACCAGGTGCGAGACAGC
>PEAP01000057.1 GCA_002753665.1 Magnetococcales bacterium DC0425bin3 | reverse complement strand
GGAGCGCCGATGCCGCGCGACCAGATTCCCCAGCATGAAGGCGCGCCGCCGTGACCGATCTCGCCCAGCCCCACGACCGTTTCCTGAAGGCGTTGCTCTCCACGCCGGAGACGGCGGGAACTCTGCTGCGGGAGCGGCTGCCCAAGGAGGTGGCGGAGATGTTGTCTCCTGATCCGCCGGAGCTGGTGGACGGCTCGTTCGTGGACGAGGAGCTGCGCACCCACCTGACCGATTCACGGTGCTGGATCTGGGGAGGATCGACGACCGCGCCCTGTCCCAGCAACCCCGGCTGCGGGCGTGGCTGCTGGTGGCCAAGTACGCCACCCGGGATGGCCGGCAACTCGCCGCCCGGGACATTTTGGCCGAGGCCCTGGCGCAGGCGCCGGAGGATTTTCCGTTTCTTCTGCGTTATGTGGTGGAGACCTTTCGGAGCTACGACGAACGGACGCTGCGCGAGATCATTCGGCGGGTGCGTCCAGGGGAGGAAGAGACCATGATGTCCCAGTTTGCGCAGGATGTGATCGCCAAGGGCAAGCCGGAATGGTTGCGCCAGGGACGACAGGAAGGACGACAGGAAGGCGAGGCTGCCCTGCTGCTACGCCTGCTGGCCCGCCGCTTCGGCCCGTTGCCCGATTGGGCGTCGGGCAACGTGGTCCGAGCCGATCTTCCGACCCTGGAAACCTGGACCGACCGGGTGCTGGATGCCCGATCCCTGGAGGACGTCTTCGCGGAGTAGGTGGTTGCCTCCGGCGGAGGGACTCATTTCGCGGTCGGAATGGAGCGGTTTGAAAGTCCCGAAACCCACCCGCAGGCGCAGTTCGTAGTCAGTGTGCGCGGCGTTGTCCTCGCGCAGCGCCGATTCCAGATCCACGGCAAAGCGCATGGCCATCGGGCTGCTGCAACCTGCCAGGATGATGTAGTAGCCATCCCCGAGGCTTTGCCACTCGAAAACCTCCCGCGGGTCCATCAACCCCGTGAAGTGCTTGAGGACGCCCGCCAAGACCCCGTCGAGCCGGGCGAGTACCGCCCGCTGTTCCGGGACAGTCTTCCATCTGGAGAAACCGGCGATGTCGATTTGAACGATAGGGATATTCAAAGCACCTGCAGACATGGACAGCGTCTCCTGAACGGGATCCGGCAAGTCGCAACGCAACAACAATCACACAGTATCCGAAAACCATCGCCCCGCCAAGCCCGCCGACGCAATGGCGCTTAGAGTGGAGATGATGCTGGACGCCATGCACAACCATGGGCAACCGCTCACGGCGGAACGGCTGTTCAGTTGGCAGGCGGCGTTGTTTCCAACGGGGTATTCGAGCCTGAGGAAGATCACCGTTGGGCGTTGGCGCAATGACCAGGATGGACCCATGCAGGTGGTCTCCAGCCCCGAAGGGCGACAGCAGGTTCACTATCAAGCACCGCCCGCTGACACTGTACACCATGAAATGGCTCAGTTTCTGGAGTGGTTCAACCATCCGCCTGCGCCTGACGGCCTGCTGCGCAGCGCCATCGCCCATCTCTGGTTCGTGACCATTCATCCTTTCGAGGATGGCAACGGCCGTCTGGCTCGTGCCATTGCCGACTTGGCGTTGGCACAGATGGAAGGCACCGGGCAACGGTTCTATAGCGTCTCGGCATGCATTCAACAGGACCGCAACCGTTACTATGATGTGCTGGAACGGACACAGAAAGGTGGCCTGGAGATCACGGGTTGGCTGACCTGGTTCGTCGATGCCTTCAGCCGGGCGGTGGGCGCCGCCATGGATCAAAGCCAAGCGGTGCTACGCAAGGCGGAGTTCTGGCGACGCTTTGGAGGAGAGCCATTGACCGCCCGTCAGAAGAGCATTCTCAACCGATTCATGGATGGATTCGAAGGAAAGCAACGGATTGGAACTCCGTTGCTTCCGTGAGGGAACCGCAAACTCTGCTTGCGGTTCCCGACGTTGAAAAAGCCATGAATGGCTTTTTCAACGCTCTGCTATGGATTCCGGGTCTGGAAGACATCTTCGAGGGATTCGGCGTCAAAAATGTTTCCCGACCACTGTTCCAGGGTATCCACATCGGCCTTGGCGAGTCTGGATTCGACCCAATCCGGCGCCGAGCCAAAGCGCCGTTCCAGCTGGCGCAGCAGGGAGCGCATTTCACCTTCCCGCAGGCCTTCCTGCCGACCTTTTTGTTCGCCGATCTGGATGCCTTCCTGCCGGCCTTCCTGCCGGCCTTTCTGGATGCCTTCTGTTTCCCCCCTATCGAAGATATCCCGCAGGAAGGCGTTTTCCATCACATCGACCGTAATGGCCATTTCCGTCACCTCTTTTTTGACTGCGGCGTCGAGCTTGCGCAGGCCGGCCAGGATCACCAGTTTTTCCAGGGCGTCGGCCCTGGCCTTGGGGGCCAGGGCGGCGATGCGGGTCAAGATGGCCCGGATGGTCTGGCGGCCGTCCTCCAGGCGGCAGAGGATGGCGAGCAGGTTCTCCTCCAGGCAGGGACTGTCGAGCATCAGGCGGCAGTCGATTTCGCGGATGTCCATGACAGTATAACGGAACGTGAGATTTTCCTCCACGATTTCCGTTTGGAAGTCGGGCTGTCCCGGGCCGACGTAGAGGACCAGTTGGATGATGGGGGCCTTGGGGTACTGGGCGCGGAACAGGGTGTAGTATTCGAGCATGCGGCCGAGCATATTGGCGTGGTTGGTGCTTTGGAGTTCCAGGTGGAAGATGGCGCCATTGAGCAGGCGGGCCACCAGGTCTGGGAGGCGGCTTTTGACCGAGGGAAACTCGACGGGGAGGAGTTCCGAGGCTTCCTGACCCGTGAGCAGCATGAGCAGCCGTTGAGGGAGGGACTGGAGCAGGGATTTCAGGGTAATATCGTATTTCATGCTCTGGAGAGGCTGGAAAGTCGAAGGAGGTGGCGGCTTGGGGTATTTTGCAACATATTGGGCCTGTTTCATATGATTTTCAAGTGCGCTTGCCCTGGCACGCAGCCCCGTGGCCGGCCCGGACGGATCGCGGGCCGCGGAGGGGCGGTGAAGGGGATGAAATTTACTGATGAACCGTTACGATCGGTCAATAGATTCTGCACGACAAATCCCGAAACAATGGGATAAGATGGTGGGTCAATCTCTCCGGCAGGGCAGTCCGGGGAGATCCGGTCTTACCCTCATCGACATCCGGTCAGTGGCATGCCTTTTCATTCTCTGCGCAATTCCGAACTTGACTCAAGTCAATTATTGCCCCTGACCCAGTTCTTCAGGGGGCAGATGGATTACATCTATTTCATCTATGGAGTCAGCTTCCTGATCCTCGGCGTGGTCTGTCTGTCCATTCCCCGGGAGGACGAATCACCCCTGTCCTGGCCGCTCCTGGGACGCTTCGGTCTCGTATACGGCATCCTGGAATGGTCGGAGCTGGCCCGGATGGCCTTCGGCGACTCCCGGATCTTCCTGGGCCTGCGCCTCGTGCTGCTGACTCTGTCCTTCGTCTTCCTGACGGAATTCGCCTGGCGGGGGCTGATGGTCCATGCCAGGCGGGCGTATGTGCCGGGGCTGTCCCTGGCGCTGCTGGTCCCCATTGGGATCCTGTCCTGGACCCGGGACCCGGCGACCTTTCCGGCGCTGCTCCATTATGGCTTGGCCCTCCCGGCCAGCCTGGCCGGCAGCTGGCTGCTGTGGCGCGGCTGCTCCGGAGCCAATCGCCGGCAACGATTCCATCTGCGGCTGGGCGCCCTCGCCCTGGCCGGATACGGCATCGCCACCGGCCCGTTCGTGGCCGCGGCGCCGTTCTGGTCGGGCAACCTGGTGAACCCGGACAATTTCCTGCTCTGGACAGGCCTCCCGATCCAGCTGGTCCGGGCCGGCATGGCGGCCCTGCTGTCGGCGGCCATCTGGGGCATGGCAGCCGCCCGGGACGAGGCCTCGTCCCTGTTCAACAAGCATTACTTCGCCTTCCTGACCTTCGGTTCCCTGTTCCTGACGGGGGGCGGATGGTTCCTCACCGACCTGCTGGGCCGGCTGCACCAGACCGCCCTGATCAACCGCATGCTGGGCATCTTCATCACCCTCATCGTCAGCCTGCTGATGCTCGGCTATTACCTGGTGTTGCACCGGGAGACCTCCATCCTGGCCCAGGCCCGCCAGATCGCCGAAAGCGCCAACCAGACCAAATCGCTGTTCCTGGCCAACATGAGCCATGAGATCCGCACCCCCATCAACGCCATCATGGGCATGGCCCACCTGGTGCTGCAGACCTCCCTCACCCCCCAGCAGCAGCATTACCTGTTCCGCATCGACGAAGCCAGCCGGTCGCTGCTGAAGATCATCAACGACATCCTGGACTTCTCCAAGATCGAGGCCGGCAAGCTCACCCTGGAAACCATTGCCTTCTCCGTGGACAAGGTGGCCGACCAGGTGGCGGCCATGGTGGCGCCCAAGGCCCAGGAAAAATCCCTGGAACTCATCGTGTCCGTGGACAGCCGCATCCCGCCCCTGCTGCTGGGGGATCCGCTGCGCCTGGGGCAGGTCCTGCTGAACCTGGTCAACAACGCCATCAAGTTCACCGAACAGGGCGAGGTCTGCTTCGACATCATCCCCATCCACGTCGGCGCCGGCCAGGCCGAACTGCTGTTCCGGGTGACGGATACCGGCATCGGCATGACCCCCGAACAGATGGGCCGGCTGTTCCAGGCCTTCACCCAGGCCGACGCCTCCACCACCCGCCGCTACGGCGGCACCGGCCTGGGGCTGGCCATCAGCCGCCACCTGGTGGAAGGCATGGGCGGCGCACTGCGGCTGACCAGCGAACCGGGCCATGGCAGCACGTTCAGCTTCCAGCTCACCCTGCCGGTGGCCAGCGCCACGCCGGCGCCGGCAACGCCCGTCCCGCCGTCCCGGCTGGCCGGACTGCATGTGCTGGTGGTGGACGATCATCCCCTGGCGCGCCGCGTCTGCTGCGACATGCTGCAACCCCTGCACGTCCAGGTGGAAGAGGCCGCCAACGGGCTGCAGGCCGTGGAGCGGGTTCGGCAGGCCGCCGCCGGCCGGCCGTTCGATGTGGTACTCATGGACTGGAACATGCCCGGCCTGGACGGCCTGGAGGCCATCCGCCGCATCCGCGCGGAGCTGGGCCCGAAGGCGCCGGTCCTCATCCTGATCACCGCCTACGGCCGGGAGGAGTTGATGGCCTCCTCGGCCCGGGATGACGTGCCCCACTTCCTGATGAAACCGCTGAGCGCCACGGCCCTGGTGGACCGGATCACCCAGGCCCTGGGCGGGGCGACCCCCCCGCCGGCCGCCGCCGACCATCCCCGCCGGATGACCGGCTGCCGGGTGCTGCTGGTGGAAGACAACGAGGTCAACCAGGAAGTGGCCCTGGGCCTGCTGCATCGGCTGGGTCTGGAGGTGGACACGGCCGCCACCGGACTGGAGGCCCTGGACAAGGTGACCGCCGGCGCCTTCGATGCCATCCTCATGGATGTGCAGATGCCGGAGATGGACGGCCATGAAGCCACCCGGCGCCTCCGGCAGAACGACGCCCTGCGCGACCTGCCCATCATCGCCATGACCGCCAACGCCCTGACCGGCGACCGGGAAACCTGTCTGGCGGCCGGCATGACCGATTACCTCACCAAACCCATCGACCCCAAGGCCCTGTACGCCGTGCTGGACAAATGGCTGCGTCCCGCCGCCACGCCGCCGCCGGAACCCATCGCGCCGGAGCCGCCCTCCCCGGCGGATCTGCCCCCGCTGCCGGGGCTCGACACCCGGGCGGCCCTGCGCAATATGGATGGCAGCCCGGAACTCTATCTGACCATTCTGAGCCAATTCGTCCGGCTCCACGGCTCGGCCGGTCACACCATGGCCGGCCTGCTGGCGGCCGGGGACTGGCCGACCCTGGAGCGCATGGCCCACACCCTCAAGGGGGTGGCGGCCACCATCGGCGCCACCGACCTGGCCCGGACGGCGCTGCAGCTCGAACAGGGCCTGAAGGCCAATGCCGACCCGGCCCCCGTGGGTCTTCTGCTGGAGCAGACCACCGCCCAACTGGGCACGGTACTCGCCACCCTGGCCGCCGTCCTGCCGTCACCGGACGCCAGCGATCCGCCCACCGCGGACGAACCCCTGGACCTGGCGGCGCTGACCCCGCTGTTCCGGCAGGCCGCGCACTGTCTCCGGTCCTTCAACGCCGAGGTGGAAGAAGTTATCCGGCAGATGGACCCCTTGGTGATGGGCCGCCAGCATCGGGAACGACAGGCCAGCCTGCAACAACTGCTGGACGATTACGACTACGAAGGCGCCCTGGAGGCCCTGCGCCACTGGGCGCTCCAGGCCGGCATCCCCCTGGAGGAGTCCGATGCGGATTGACGCGCAACGCCAGACCATCCTGATCGTGGATGATTCCCCGGAGAACATCACCATCCTGAAGACGGTCCTGGGCGCGAACTACCGGATCCGGCCGGCGGTCAACGGCCGGGTCGCCCTGAAAGCGGCGCTCATCGAACCGCTGCCGGATCTGATCCTGCTGGATGTCATGATGCCGGAAATGGATGGCCATGCCGTCTGCCGGCAGCTCAAGGCCGACCGCCGCACCCGGGACATTCCGGTGATGTTCGTGACCGGCAAGGCCCAGGAAACCGACGAACTCCTCGGGCTGCAACTGGGGGCGGTGGACTACATCACCAAGCCGTTCTCACCGCCCGTCGTCCAGGCCCGGGTCAAGACCCATCTGGCCCTGCGGGAGGCCACCCTCACCATCGCGCAGCAGAACCAGACGTTGCGGGAGGAGCGGGAGCTGATCGAGACCATCCTGCTCCGCATGCGCACAGCCGACCAGTTGGACAGCCGCCATCTGCGCTGGCTGTGTTCCCCGGTGGAGCAGACCGCCGGTGATCTGCTGCTGTCGCTGTTCGCTCCCGATGGCAACCAGGTGGTGCTGCTGGGGGATTTCACCGGTCATGGCCTGGCGGCGGCCATCGGCGGTCCCCTGGTATCCTACATCTTCCATGGGTTGGCCGGGCGGGGGGTGTGGGGACCGGATCTGCTGCGGGAAATCAACAACCAGTTGCGGGCCCGGCTGCCGGCCGGCATCTTCTTCGCCGCCTGCCTGGTGGAGGTGGAGCCGTCCCGACGCCGCGCCTATGTGCTGAACGCCGGGCTGCCCGGCTGCCTGCTGTTCAGGGGTTCCAGCCAGGTGCGGGAAATTCCTTCGGAGTTCCTGCCGTTGGGCATCCGGACCGTGGACCGACCCTTTCCGCCGGGCACCCTCCTGGACTTGCAACCCGCAGACCGCCTCTATCTCTTCACCGACGGCATCATCGAGGCCCGCAACCCGACCGGCGAACTGTTCGAGCTTGCTCGCGTGGAACGCTTCCTCGCCGACCACGCCACCCGGGGCGCCCCCCTGGAAGCCATCTACGGTCCTCTCCAGGAATTCTGCCAGACCGACCGCTACCAGGACGACATCACCCTGGTGGAGATATGCCCCTGACGGCCCAAGGCGTTGCGGCCCTCAATAATACCCGTCGGAAATCCGCTCCGGCGAGGAGGAAGCGCCCTCGGAACTGCCAAGGATCGGGGACTCGATCTCTTCCGGACCCTGGTCCTCCCGAAAGGCCTCCATCACCACCCGTCGGGCATCGGGGGCCGGGGTGCGGCCGGTGGCGGGATCCACCGACTCCAGGCGGATGCCCTTGGGCACCGGAAAGCCGCTGGACGGCCGGTTGCGCAGGGCCTCGCCCATGTATTTGATCCAGATGGGCAACGCCGCCCGGGCGCCGGTCTCCACCTGACCCAGGGGCGTGCTGTCGTCGTGGCCCACCCACACCCCGGCCACCAGCGAGGGGCTGTAGCCCACGAACCAGGCGTCCCGCATGTCGTTGGTGGTGCCAGTCTTGCCCGCCAGGGAACGCTTGAGCTTGGCCGCCTCGTAGCCCGTGCCGTGGGTGATCACCCCCTGGAGCATGCTGGTGATCTGGTAGGCGGTCTCCGGCGACAGACGCCGGGCGCTGGACAGGGGGTTCTTCTCCGGCTGGTTCCCCCGGGTCCGGTCGCCAAGCATGACCGAGGCCAGAATCTCCTGGGTCGGCTCCTGATGACAAAGCAGGCAGTCCCCGCCGGAATGACGAAACACCGTGCGCCCCTGGCGGTCTTGCACCCGGGACACATAGACCGGATCGATCAGCTTGCCGCCGTTGGCGAATACCCCATAGGCCGAAGTGATCTCCATCAGCGTGAACCCCACCGAACCCAACGACAGCGACAGATCCCGCCGCTCGGGTGGAATCACCAGCCCGAACTTCGCCAGGATGGGCAGCACCCGATCCAGGCCCAGATGTCTCACCACCCGGATGGTCACCAGGTTGCTGGATTTCTCCAGCGCCACCCGCAACGTCATGGGACCATGGAACTCATTGCCATAGTTTTCCGGCTTCCACAGCTTGCGTTCGCCGGTGATGGTGTCGGTGTAGTAGATGGGGATCGGGCTGTCGTCGATGCGGCTCACCGGGCTGAATTCACCCAGCTCCAGGGCGGCGGCGTACAGCATCGGCTTGAAGGACGAGCCGGGCTGCCGCCGGCTCTGGGTCACCCGGTTGAACTCGCTGCGCTCGAAGTCATAGCCCCCCACCATGGCCAGAATCTCGCCGGTGTGGGGATCCAGGCTCACCAGAGAACCCTCGACATCCGGATCCTGGGCCAGCTGGTAGGCGCCCCCCTCCTTCTCCGGCGGCTCCAGCAGAATGACATGGCCCACCGCCAGCACATCGCCCAGCTTCTTGATGGCCGGGCCGACCGGATGCTTGAAGGGACTCTTGCTCCGGAGCCGAGCCCATTGCAGCGTCTCCACCTTCTGGTTCAGGACGATCTCCCGCCCGTCCACCAACAATACCCGGGCCTCCCGCCCCTTGGGATCCAACCCGGTGACCAGCCCCTTCTGGTAGATCCCCACCCGTTCCTTGTCCAAACGCTCCTTGACCAGCTTGGCCTCGGCGCTGCGCCAGTCCTCGGGCCGGGTGACCCGAAAATCGACCTTGGCCAGCGGCCCCCGGTAGCCATGGCGACGATCATAGTCGATCAGACCCCGCCGCACCGCGGCCTGGGCCGCCCGTTGCAGGTTGGGATCCAGGGTGGTGTAAACGTCCAATCCCCCCTGGTAGAGCTGCTCGTAGCCCCATTCGGCATGGATCGTCCGGCGCACATGCTCCAGGAAATGCGGCGCCACCTGCTCCAGGGGAATGATGGGGCGGGCCAGCTCCAGGGGAGCATCCATGGCCGCCTGGGCCTGCTCCGGGGTGATGTGCCCCACCTCCGCCATGCGCCTGAGAACCAGCCGCTGCCGCGCCTTGGCGGCCGTGGGCGACCGCCAGGGATCATACAGGCTGGGCGCCTTGGGCAGGCCGGCCAGCAGGGCCATCTGGCCCACATCCAGGTCCGCCAGATCCTTGTTGAAATAGATGCGGGCCGCCGCCCCCACCCCATAGGCGCCGGCGCCTAGATAAATCTGGTTGGTGTAGAGTTCCAGAATCTCGTTCTTGCTGAACCGCCGCTCGATGCGCAGGGCCAGAATGAACTCCTTGGCCTTGCGCTTGACGGTGCGCTCGTTGGTCAACAGAAAGGTCTTGGCCACCTGCTGGGTGATGGTGGAAGCGCCCTGCACCACCCGCCCGGCCTTCACGTTGGAGACGAACGCACGCACCAACGCCTTGGGGTCAATGCCGTGATGGGAATAGAAATTGGAATCCTCGATGGCCAGAAAGGCGTTGATCAGGGTCTGGGGCACGTCCTTCAAGGGCACGAACCGCCGCCGCTGGACGTAGAACTCCCCCAGCAACTGGTAATCGCGGGCATAGATGCGCGTCACCAGATTGGGCTGGTAGTAGGTCAGGCTGTCGAGGTTGGGCAGATCCTTGGCGTAGCGCTGGTAGACGGCATAGCCGTAGACGCCGGCCCCCACCATCGTCAGCAAGCCCAGCAGCAAAAAGATTTTCAGCTTGCTCCGCGGTTTCCGGGTTTTCTTGCCCCGCCTGCTCGGTTGTTTCCCCATGATACGCTGCCGGCCTTCCTGGCCATTGAAGCTCGATCGGATGGCTTGTGATTCGAATACCCGGGCGCCGCTCGGACTTGCTTCCCGGCCCCTCGCTCCCTTAGCTTACCGCATTTGCCGTCAATGGCAATGCCATACACGATTCCAGCTCCCAAACCCTTGCAGCGGAAAGCCCGCACCATGACCCGGACCACCATTCTGCCCCTGGACCTGGGGGAACGCTCCTACGAGATTCACATCGGCTCCGGCCTGCTGGACCACCTGGGCACGGACCTTCGCCCCCTGGCCCGGGGCCGGCAGGTGGCGGTGGTGACCAACGACACCGTGGCGCCCCTCTACCTGGAGCGGGTGACCACTTCCCTGGCCGGGGCCGGCTTCAGCGTGTTGTCCATCGAGCTGCCCGACGGCGAAGACCACAAGGACTGGACCACCCTGAACCGGATCTTCGACGCCCTGATCGCCCAGCGCTGCGAACGCACCACCCTGCTGGTGGCCCTGGGCGGCGGGGTGGTGGGCGACATGACCGGCTTCGCCGCCGCCGCCTTCCTGCGGGGGGTGGACTTCGTCCAGGTCCCCACCACCCTGCTGTCCCAGGTGGACGCCTCGGTGGGGGGCAAGACCGGCATCAATCATCCCCTGGGCAAGAACCTCATCGGCGCCTTCCACCAGCCCCGGCGGGTGATCATCGACGTGACCACCCTGGCCACCCTCCCCCGCCGGGAGATTCTGGCCGGGCTGGCGGAGGTGATCAAACACGGCCTGCTGCGGGACGCGGACCTGTTCCAACACATCGAGGAACACCTGGACGCCCTGCTGGCCCTCGATCCCGCCATGCTGGTGCCGGTCATCCGCGACTGCTGCGCCATCAAGGCCCGGGTGGTGTCCGCCGACGAGCGGGAAAGCGGCCAGCGCGCCCTCCTCAACCTGGGCCATACCTTCGGCCATGCCATCGAGACCCTGGCCGGCTACGGCAACTGGCTGCATGGCGAAGCAGTGGGGATGGGGATGATCCTGGCGGCCGATCTGTCCCGGCGTCTGGGTCTGTGTGCCGACGCAGTCCCCCAACGGGTCATCCGGCTCATCGAACGCTCCGGCCTGCCCACCCGGGCGCCGCGCCATCCGCCCCAGGCCTACCTGGACGCCATGGGACGGGACAAAAAGGTGGAAGGCGGGCAGGTGCGTTTCGTGCTGCTGGAGCGGATCGGGCAGGCGGTGCTGCGCAAGGGCGTGGACCCGGCCCTGGTGGCGGCCACGGTGGCGGACCATCTGGCTGACTGAAGAACCGGCCCTACAACCCCAGGATCTCCTTGGCCAGCGGCACCGTCAGCGGGCGTTTCAGCTCCAGGGCCGCCCGGTCCAGGCGTTCCAGGGCTCCGGCATAGTCGGTCACCTGCCGGGGCAGGCGGCGTACCAGGAATTTCAACAGTTCCGGGCTGATCCGCACCGACCGGTCCCCGGCCATCTTGGCCAGGATGGCGGTCAGTTCCCCGTCCCCCGGCGGCTCCAGGGTCAGCACCGGCCCCCAGAGCAGGCGCGAGCGCAGATCCTCCCGCAGCTCCGGCAGTTCGGTCGGGGGCCGACGGCCGGCGAACAGCAGGCGACCGCCGTCTTCCTTCATGCGGTTGAACAGGAACAGCACCCCCTCCTGCAACACCGGGTGGGCGACCAGCTGGTGATAGTCGTCCACCGCCGCCCAGCGGCAACCCTCGCACCGCGCCAGAAACCCGGCCAGCAGCCCTTCCCGGCCCAGGGCCGCCACCGGCTCCCCGCCATCGGGCTGCAGGCGCCGGGTCAGGGCGGCCAGGTCCAGATAAAGGCCCGGTGGTCCCGGGTCGTGGGCCGCGACCCGCTGCAGGGCCGCCTGGAGCAGGTGGGTCTTGCCGGTACCCGGAGGACCGCACAGGGTGAGACTGGCGAAGGGGTCTCCCCCGTCAGCCTCCCAACCCCGCACCGCCTCCACCGCCAGACGGTTGCCGGCGCCCACCACCAGGGTGGCATGGGTGAATACCGGATCCAGGGGAAAATCCAGCAGCAACTGGCGTTGGGGAGCGGGCATCATGCCGGGGGGAATCCGCCGGTCTCCTCGGTCACCCGGCGCGACCATTCGAAGACGTACATCAGTCCCGAGACCACCGTGGTGATCAGGGTGAACCACAACAGGGGCCCGATGGCCCAGACCAGAACCCCCCCATGGGCGGCCGAGAACAGCACCAGCCACACGGTGACGATCTGGGCCACGGTATTGACCTTGCTCACCTTCAGGGGTTCCATGCGCAGATGGCCGGTGAGCAGCTGCACCACCAGGGCTCCCACCAGGATGAGGATCTCCCGGGTGACCATGGCCAACGTCAACCACAGGGGCATCAACCCCTCCACGGTGAGAACCACGAAGCCGGAGACCAGCAGCAGCTTGTCCGCCAGGGGATCCAGATAGCTGCCCAGCTCGGTGACCTGGTCGAGGCGCTTGGCCAGATAGCCGTCGAGGGCATCGGTGACCCCAGCGGCGGCGAACAGAATCCAGCCCGCCACCAGCTCGCCGTTGCTCACCAGCCAAATGAAGGCCGGCACCGCCAGGATGCGCAGCAGCGAAAGGAAATTCGGCAGATTCATGGCAGCCTGACCACGATTTCCCCGGGGGTCAGGTCCCCCCGCCATCCCAGTCCGGCCAGGGCCTCCTGGAGCTGCTCGTGGCGGCCCTGGTAGTCCAAGGTCAGCACCGCCTCCCGGGCGGTCAGGGTAACGACCCGCAGGTTGGAGACCCCGTTGAGTTTGCGCAGTTCCTGCTCCAGAGCGGCATACCGGGGCAGCCGCAGGCCGTGGTCCACCCGCAGGGTGAGACCGCCGCCGTAGGCCGGCTGCTGCTGCTGCCGGTGCTGGCCGATCCACTGGTCCATCACCAACTGCAACGTCCGGCCGAACATGGCCCCGGTCAGACAGGCTTGGGGGTCGGAACTGCCCTCGCAGCCGCCGCTGGCCTGCACCTGGAAGCGCCGACGCTCCCCGTTGCTCTTCACCTCCACCAGGCTCAGAGCGGCGGGGCGCTGGTCCCGGCTGCGGCCGGGGACCGATTCCAGCTCCACCACCCACAGATGGCCGGCCTGGTAGCGCCGCTGGACCCACTCCAGCAGGCCGGCATCGCCGTTGACCACCTTCTCCAGGGAGAGATTGATCATGTCATCCATGTCCCCCAGGGGTTCCCCGACCTGGAAGCCATAGGCATGCCCGGCGGTCACCAGCATCTGGATCCCGGGACTGCCCGGATCGGCCAGCCGGCCATCGCCCCGCCCGAACAACAGCAGGGTCTTGGGATAGGGGATTTCGTTGCAGACCAGACCGACCTGCTCCAGAACACCGCGCACCGCCTGACGGTCGAAGGTGATGTCGGCCACCAGATGGACCTCCGACCCGGCCACGGTGGGGATGCGCTTCTCCGCACGCACCACCAGGCGCTGGATCAGGGGATCCAGCCCCTTGAGCTGGACGGCGGGATCCCGCCCGCGGCGCTCGTCGGCGAGGCACATGCGCCGCAGCAGGCGCTGGAAGGCCTCTTTTTTGGCCAATTCCATGGCCGCCAGCCGGGCATCCTGGCTCTCGTCCCGGGATCCGGGCAGGACCACCCCCACCCCTTCGAGGCGATAGAGGGCCTCGTCCGCTTCCCCGGTGGCGGGGATCAGGACCAGCAGCAGAGCCAGCCACAAGATCAACCGTCTTCCGATACCGTGCTTCGACCCCATGAATTCGACCACCCGATGGTTGCCGTGATCGGCCAATGGACAGGCGCCGGCCTGTAATAGTACTCTTTGCGCTCCCCAGGGTAAAAGGCTGCCAGGAGTGTTCCGTTCATGACCATCCAATCCCCCGCCCCCGTCTCCCCGGTCAGCTATCGGGACGCCGGGGTGGATATCGATGCCGGCAACCGGCTGGTGGAAATGATCAAGACCGCAGTGGCCTCCACTCGCCGCCCCGAGGTGCTTTCGGATCTCGGCGGTTTCGGCGCCCTGTTCGCCCCCCGCTGGCGGGATTGTGCCGATCCGGTGCTGGTCAGCTCCACCGACGGGGTGGGCACCAAGCTCAAGCTGGCCTTTCTCACTGGCCGCCACGATACCGTGGGCATCGACCTGGTGGCCATGTCGGTCAACGACCTGGTGGTGCAAGGGGCCGAGCCGTTGTTTTTCCTCGATTATTTTGCCACCGGCAAGCTGGAGCCGGACACCGCCGCCACCGTCATCCAAGGCATCGCCCAGGGCTGCCGGCAGGCCGGCTGCGCCCTGGTGGGCGGCGAGACCGCCGAAATGCCCGACTTCTATCCCCCCGGGGAATACGACCTGGCCGGCTTCGCCGTGGGCATCGTGGACCGGGCGCGGATCATCGACGGCCACGACATCATCCCCGGCGACACCGTGATCGGCCTGGCCTCCTCCGGACCCCACTCCAACGGCTACTCCCTGATCCGCCGGCTGGTGCTGGGCCAGGGCGGACCAGGGCTGGCGGCGCCCTTCGAGGACACCACCCTGGGCCAGGCCCTGCTGACCCCCACCCGGATCTACGTCAAATCCCTGCTGGCCCTGGGGGAGACGGTGACCGTCAAGGGCCTGGTGCATATCACCGGCGGCGGCTTCTGGGACAACCCGCCCCGCATCCTGCCCCCGGGCGTGCGCATGGAGCTGAACCGGTCCGCCTGGCCCCGCGCCCCGCTGTTCACCCTGCTGCAACGCCTGGGCAACGTCACCGACCACGAGATGCTGCGCACCTTCAACTGCGGCATCGGCATGTTGGTGGTGATCCCCGCCGACCAGACCGCCCAAACCCTGGACAGCCTGACCCGCCACGGCGAACAGCCGTTCGTCATCGGTGCCATCAGCCACTGTCCCGAGGGGGAGCCTCGGGTGATCGTCCATGACTGACCGGTCCTGCGCCATCGGCGTGCTGATCTCCGGCAGCGGCTCCAACCTGCAGGCCCTCATCGACCGCTGCGCCGACGGCACCATCCCCGGCCGCATCGCCCTGGTGATCAGCAACAATCCCGGGGTGTTGGGCATCGAACGGGCCCAGCGGGCCGGCATTCCGGTGACGGTCATCGACCACCGCGGGTTCGACCGGCGGGAGGCCTTCGAACAGGCCATGGCCCGGGAGCTGGACGCCGCCGGGGTGGCGCTGGTCTGCCTGGCCGGGTTCATGCGGGTTCTCACCTCCTGGTTCGTGGGCCATTACCAGGGGCGACTGCTCAACATCCACCCGGCCCTGCTGCCGGCCTTTCCCGGCCTGCATGTCCAGCAGCAGGCCCTGGAGGCCGGGGTGCGGTTTTCCGGCGCCACGGTGCATTTCGTCAGCACCACGGTGGATGCCGGTCCCATCGTCGCCCAGGCCGTGGTGCCGGTGCTGCCGGACGACGACGTGCCGGCCCTGTCCCGACGCATCCTGGTCCAGGAGCATCGCATCTATCCACTGGCCGCCCGCCTGTTCGCCCAGGGCCGCCTGCACATTGTCGGCAACCGGGTCCTCATCGACACCCCCCGGGAGCTGCCCGATCAGGCGTTGATCAATCCCTCCCCCCGGGTGTGAGGCTGATGACGGGTCTCAACCGGTCATCTTCCGCAGTTCATCCACCACCTTCTCCCGCCGCTCCCGGTGGAACTCGTGGATCAGTGCCCGGTCCCGACTGGTCAGGTCCTGGAAGATCACCCGCACCATGCGCTGCTTGCCCTGCTCCTCCACATGGAGCAGGTTGCCCCAGGCCGCCAGCTCCTGGGGACCCAGCTCCAGGGTGTCGCCGAAGGACATGTACTTCAGGGGCAGGGTGAAGCTGACCCAGACCGGGTTAAACAGGGCGCGCTCGTCCACCAGCGCTTTGGCGTCCAGTGACAGGGAGGCGCCCCCGGCGGACAGGTTGATCAGCCTGGCCCGGAACTCCTGGCCTTCGACCATGAAGCGGGCCGGAATGGGCTTTTCGGGCTCCACCCGGTTGTGGGTGCGATGGCCGATATGGCCGTCGGCCAGTTCGATCTTGTGCAGGCGGGCGCTGCCGGTCTGCGGGTCCACCCGGTACACCTGGGCCGACAGGCCGATGGGCAGATGGGGCACCGAAATGTAGGTGCGCCCCTGATGGGCCATGGCCGACAACTGCTCCGGCATGGCGCGGATGGTGGCCTCCTCGCGGTCGTAGCCGATCACCTGGGCCGGACCGGTCAGAGGCACCCCCTGGAATTGGTTGAACAGGGTGATCTCCTCGCCCCGCCGGCGGATGGTCTCGAACTCCCGGGGCACATCGACGAAGCGCAGGAGCAGGGGATCGTCCAGAAACACCGAAATACGGCACAGGGGCGCCCCGCGGTGCTGGCAGACCGGTTCCTCGTAGGCCACCGGCTCGTCGAAATAATCCCCCAGCCCCAGCACGATGCCCTTGATCAGTGAACAAAGCTGCCGCTGGGAAAAATAGGCGATCACCGTTTCGCCGTGCCGCAACCGCAGGGTGCGGATGTCGAAGGGCTCCACGTCCGGATTGTAGGCGGCGATGGCCGATGGCAGAAACTGCGGCAGCCGCTCCAGCACATCCATGGAACCCCATTCCTCGGCCACCAGCCCCATGGACACGCCCATCTCCATCAGGCCGCCGGCCATATGGCGTCCCAGGCCCTCCAGGGTCTGGTCCAGGGGCTGATCCAGCAGGCGGGCGGCCTCCCCCACCAGGGCGATGGCCTCCTCCTCGGGATAATCCTGCCCGGGATCGAATTCCCGGGGACCCAACCCGGCCCCGGCCAAGGCCCGGTTCCAGGCCTCTTCGTCCAGGGTCGTGTCCAGGAAATCCTCCAGACCCATGAAAAACAGGCCGAGCATGATCCCCCCTGCTGGCAGTTGCTGTTGGCGCTCCCGAATGGAGCGGGACTCCCGTCCCGATCCCGCCGTGGGATATGATGACCCCGAACGACGGGAGGTTCAATTCAGAGTCTGTCACAAACTTTTCACCGCGGCGCGGCCGTCCAAGGAGCAGGCTTGCACAATCCCGAATCACCCGAAACCCCATCGGCGCCTGTGTCCCCGCAATGGGCAACGCCCCCGGAAGCCAGTGCCTGGGACGACCCCCTGCTGCAATGTCTGGCCTTCTTGACCCGTCACTGGCACCGGCCCCGCTCCGAGGAGGCCCTGCGGGCCGACCTGCCCCTGGTGGACAACCGCCTCACCCCGGAGCTGTTCGTGCGGGCCGCCGCCCGGGCCGGACTGGCCGCCCGGGTGGTGCGCAAACGGCTGGCGCGCATCTCCCCGCTGCTGCTGCCGGCGGTACTGCTGCTCAAGGACCGCCAAGCCTGCCTGCTGGTGGCCTGGGAGGACAACGGCCGCACGGCGCGCCTGGTGCTGCCCGAAACCGGTGAGGGCGAATCGCCCATGGCCCTCGCCAATCTCGAAAAGCAATATACAGGCCATGCGCTGTTCGTGCGGCCGGAATTCCAGTTCGACGCCCGCAGCCAGGAGTCCCCCACCACCTCGCCCACCAGCTGGTTCTGGGGCACCCTGGGGCGCTTCTGGCCGATCTACGGCGAAGTGATCATCGCCAGTCTGTTGATCAACCTCTTCACCCTGGCCAGCCCCCTGTTCGTGATGAACGTCTACGACCGGGTGGTCCCCAACAATGCCCTGGAAACCCTCTGGGTGCTGGCCCTGGGGGCGGCCACGGTGTTCGTGTTCGATTTCGTCATGCGCTCCCTGCGGGGCTATTTTCTCGACATGGCTGGCAAGAAGGCCGATGTCCTGATGGCCAGCCAACTGTTCCAGCATGTGACCGGGCTGCGGGCCGCCGCCCATCCCGCCTCCACCGGCGCCCTGGCCAAGAACCTCCAGGAATTCGAAGCGCTGCGGGATTTCTTCACCTCGGCCACCCTGACGGTGGTGCTGGATCTGCCCTTCCTGTTCCTGTTCCTCTGGGTGGTGGGGCTGCTGGGGGGCGATCTGGTCTGGATTCCCCTGCTCACCGTGCCCCTGGTGATCCTGGTGGGGCTGTTGATCCAGTTTCCCCTCAACCGGGTGGTGCGCAAGACCTTCAAGGAATCCAGCCAGAAGCATGCCATCCTGGTGGAAAGCCTGTCCGGCCTGGAGGACCTCCAGATCTTGGGCGCCGGGGGCGTGGCCCAGCGCAAATGGGAGCAATGCGTCGGCCTGACCGCCCGATCGAGCCTCACCTCGCGCTTTCTCAGCTCCCTGGCGGTCAATTTCGCCACCCTGGCCCTGGGCCTGACCTCGGTGGCGGTGGTGATCCATGGCGTCTATCTGATCGCCGCCGGCGAGTTGACCATGGGCGCCCTGGTGGCCTGCACCATCCTCTCCGGCCGCGCCCTGGCCCCCCTGGCCCAGGTGGCCGGGCTGGTGGTGCGGCTGCAGCAGTCCCTGGTGTCCCTCAAGGCCCTCAACCGCATCATGGCCCTGCCGGTGGAGCGGCCCCATGGCCGCCAGTTCCTGCACCGGCCCTGTCTGGCCGGCGGTTTGGCCTTCGACAAGGTGACCTTTCAATACCCCGGGCAATCCATCCCGGCCCTGCATGAGGTCACTCTGACCATCCAGCCCGGAGAGCGGGTGGGGTTCATCGGCCGCATCGGTTCGGGCAAGAGTACCCTGCTGAAACTGGTCCTGGGACTCTACCAGCCCCAGGAGGGGGCGGTGTTGGCCGACGGGGTGGACCTGCGCCAGATCGACCCGGCCGACCTGCGGCGCAACATGGGCTGCGTCCCCCAGGATCCGGTGCTGTTCTTCGGCACCGTGCGGGACAACATCGCCCTGGGGGCGCCGTTCGCCGATGACGCGGAGGTGCTGCGCGCCGCCGCCCTGGCCGGAGTGGACGATTTCATCCGCCGCCATCCCCGGGGGTATGATATGCCGGTGGGCGAACAGGGCAAGGGACTCTCCGGTGGGCAGCGGCAGGCCATCGCCATCGCCCGGGCCCTGGTGGGACAGCCGGCCATCCTGCTGCTGGACGAACCCACCAGCTCCATGGACAGCGGCAGCGAGGACCGTTTCAAGGCCCACCTGACCCGGCTGGCCGCTAGCCGGACCCTGCTGCTGGTGACCCACAAGGCCAGCCTGCTGACCCTGGTGGACCGGCTGGTGGTGCTGGACGAGGGCCGGGTGGCGGCCGACGGTCCCCGGGAGCGGGTCCTCAAGCTGCTGGCGGAGGGCCGCCTGCGGCGGCCGGAGAGTTGACATGGCCGAATGGCGCGACAGCGACTTCTACAGCGAACACGACGCGGCCCGCACCCGGGGACTGAATCCCATGTCCCACATGCTGCTGATGTTCGTGTTCCTCTTCTTCGCCGCCGCCCTGGTCTGGGCCTGGCGGGCCTCGGTGGACGAGGTGACCGTGGGCGAGGGCCAGGTGATCCCCTCAGGCAAGATCCAGGTGGTGCAGAATCTGGAAGGCGGCATCGTCTCGGAACTCCTGGTGAAGAAAGGCGAGATGGTGGCCAGGGGCATGGTGCTGCTGCGCATCGACGACACCCAGGCCCAGGCCAGCTTCCGGGAGAACCGCGCCCGCTACCTGGCGCTGCTGGCGCGGGTCGCCCGCCTGCAGGCCGAGGCGGAAGACAAGCCCTTCCAGCCGCCTCCGGAGGTGGTGCGGGAGCGGCCCGACCAGGCGGCCAGCGAAAACGATCTCTATCTCAACCGCAGGAATTCCCTGGCCGCCGCCATCGAGATCATCCAGAAACAGGTGGCCCAGAAGGAGCAGGAGCTGGTGGAGCTGAGCGCCACCAAGAAGCAGATCAGCCGCCGCCTGGAGCTGGCCCGCAAGGAAATGCACATCACCGCCCCCATGGTCAAGCAGGGAGTGATGAGTCAGGTGGAGCTGCTGCGTCTGGAGCGCGAAGTGGCCGAGCTGGAGGGCGCCCTGGAGAACGCCACCCTGTCCATCCCCCGGGTGCAATCCGTGCTGGAGGAAACCCGCCGCAAGGCCGACGAACCCCGGCTGGAGTTCCGCTCCCAGACCCTGGCGGCCCTCAACGAGGCCAGGGGAGAACTGGCCGGCATGCAGGAGTCCTCCACCGCCCTGGAGGACCGGGTGACCCGCACCGCGGTGCGCAGTCCGGTCCGGGGCACGGTGATCCGCCTGCTGGTCAACACCATCGGCCAGGTGGTGCGGCCCGGCATGGATCTGGTGGAGATCATGCCCCTGGAGGACAACCTGCTGATCGAGGCGCGCATCCGCCCGGCGGACATCGCCTTCCTGCGCCCCGGCCTGCCCACCCTGGTCAAGTTCACCGCCTACGACTTCGCCATCTACGGCGGCCTGCCCGGGGAACTGGCCCACATCAGCCCCGACACCATCACCGACTCGTCCGGCGAGAGCTACTACCAGATCCAGGTCCGCACCGGCAAGAGCCACCTGGGCACCCCGGAAAATCCCCTGCCCATCATCCCCGGCATGGTGGCCATGGTGGACATCATCACCGGCCGCAAGACCGTCCTGGATTACCTGCTGAAGCCGATCCTCAAGGCCCGGGCCAATGCCCTGCGGGAGCGGTAGACCGTTCCGAGCCACACGTGTTCCGGCTCTCTTCGAAAGGAATGGTCATGCGTCGATCTCCCTTGCTCGCAGCCAATTTGATCACTTGGCGATTCCATCTTGGCGGTGGTTTTGGTCACGGTCAACCAGATCTCAAATGCGCTTGCCCTGGGCAGGTGATGGATTCTGGTTGCAGCTGGCTCTTGTATCGGGTATACTCTAAATGTTTACCTTTAAATATCCTCCCCGGATTCGCTTGCTTCTGCCCCCGTCACAATGGGCATGGTGGTAAAGAGGTCTGTACTGGAGAAGGATCAAGGAACTGAATACCATGACGAGAGATTCCCCATTGGAGTGGGAGCAGATCGTGATCGGTAAGCTGCATGGCAGATCCCTGAATCCAAGACAGGTTGGTTTTTTCTTGATTTCAACTACT
>PEAP01000218.1 GCA_002753665.1 Magnetococcales bacterium DC0425bin3 | reverse complement strand
GCTGTAACTTTCATGGATGGGGGAAGCCTCCCTCCACCCTCGTGCCGTGAACGCCGCTGACGCGGCTTCCACGGTAACCCTGCTGCCGGGCAACGTCCCGGCTGTTGGCCCTGGAGGATGACAGCATGACCACCATTTCAGTACCTGTGGAACTCGAAGCGCCTTTCCTGGATTTGGCCCAAAGAACGGGTCGCGCCATGGATGACCTGATATGGGAGGCAATGGCCAATTATCTCGAAGATATGGCGGATGCCGAGGATGCCAACCGGCTGTACCGGGAATTCAAGGATAGCGGGGAGCCGGGTATTTCCTGGGAGCGGGTCAAAGCGGAACTGGACCTGAAGCATGGTCTATAGAGTCATTCTCTCCGGTAAGGTGCAAAAGCAGATTGGCGCCCTGCCACGTTCGACCTGGACTCGGATCCGAAGTGTCATTGACGGACTGGAGATCAACCCCAGGCGCCATGGAGCGATCAAAATAAAGGGGACTGCCGATACTTGGCGCATCCGCGCCGGTGTTTACCGGATCCTGTATACCATCGAGGATGACCGGTTGGTGGTGCTGGTCCTGAAAGTCGGGCATCGGCGCGAAGTCTACCGATGATGGCCACATCGGACGCTCCACCAGAGGGGTACGGTCCAGAGGTCACAACGCATGAACAACGATAACAAGGACAAGAAGATCCTGCTGGTCGATGACGACCCCGGCAACATCGAGGTCCTGGGCGGAATCCTGAGCGATGTTCATGAAATCATCGTGGCCAACGATGGTCCCAATGCCCTGGCGGTGATCCAGTCCAATCCGCCCGACCTGATCCTGCTGGATGTCCTCATGCCGGGCATGGACGGCTTCGAGGTCTGCCGGCGGCTCAAGGCCGCGCCCCGGCATCGGGAAATCCCCGTCATTTTCCTCACCTCCCTGGACGACGCCACCGACGAGGCCCGGGCCCTGGAGCTGGGCGCGGTGGACTTCCTGACCAAGCCGGTCAATCCGCCCGTGGTGCTGGCCCGGGTCAGAACCCACCTGGAGCTGAAGGACCAGCGGGATCATCTGCATGCCTTGTCCCACCACCTGGAGGAGCTGGTCGAACGGCGCACCAGCGAACTCAAGGCCTCCAACCTCCAGCTCCGTCAGGAGATCCGGGAACGCAAGAAAGCCGAGGAACGGCTGGAGGCCAGCCGCTCCCGGCTGCTGGCCATCGTCGAGACCGCCCTGGAAGGCATCATCACCATCCATGCCGATGGGGTCATCGAATCGGTCAACCCCGCCGTGGAACGGATCTTCGGCTACGGCGCCGCGGAGCTGGTGGGACAGAACGTCGGCCTGCTCATGGAGTCCCCCCACCGGGAAAACCACGACGTCTACATCCAGCGCTACCTCGATACCGGCCAGGGACCGGTGATCGGCAAAACCCTGGAACTGCGCGCGGTCCGCAAGGATGGACAGGTGTTTCCCCTGGAACTGTCCGTCGCCAGGATCCACCTGGGACAGGGCGATTCCTTCCTGGGTGTGCTGCGGGACATCTCCGAACGCAAGAAGGCCGAGGATGCCCTGCGGGAGTCCGAGGAGAAGCTGCGCTTCCTGTTCGAAAATTCCCCGGACCACATCATGCTGGTGGATCCGACCGGTCTGGTCCTGTTCTGCAACCGCACCCGGCAGTCGCCCTTTCCAGAGCTGGCGCCGGGCCGTCCGTTCTTCGCCGCCCTGCCCCCCGCGGCCCGGGAACAGGGCCGCCATGATCTGGCCAGGGTGGTCGCCAGCGGCCAGCCGGACAGCCAGCTGCTGTCCGGCACCGACGACACCTGGTGGGAGATCCGCCTGGCTCCTCTGGGCGCCGACGGCGGCGCCATCGAAAAGGTCCTGCTGGTCTCCACCGACGTGACCGAAAAGCGCACCCTGAAGCTGCAGGCCATCCGCAACGCCCGCCTGGCCTCCATCGGCGTACTCGCCGCCAGCGTGGCCCATGAGATCAACAATCCCAACAACAGCCTGCGCTTCGCCGCCAGCTCCCTCGAACGCCTGTGGCAGGATGCCATGCCGGTGCTGGAACGCCACAGCCGCCATCAGGCCGGCTTCGCCCTGGCCGGCGTGCCCGCCGCCGAGGGCCTGGCCCTGGCCACCGAGCTGCTGGATGCGCTGCGCAACAACTCGGACCGCATCAAGAGCATCGTTCTGAACCTGAAACACCTGTCCCGCAAGGACGAGGGGCGCATGGACCAGAAGGTTCCCATCCCGGCCTCCCTCCAGGCCGCCGTCAGCGTGCTGCAAAATCAGATCATCAAGCATACCGACCATTTCGTCCTGGACCTGCCGGCCGCCCCGCTGCCGCCGGTGCGGGGCAACCCCCAGCAGCTGGAACAGGTCTGGATCAACCTGATCCACAATGCCCTGCAGGCCCTGCCCGACCGCAAAAAGGGCGTCTCCGTCGCGGTGGGACTGGACGAGGCCCGCCAGGCCATCCAGGTCACGGTGCGGGACGAAGGTGTCGGCATCTCCCGGGAGGACCAGGACAAGATCGCCACCCCCTTCTTCACCACCAAGACCGAGGCCGAAGGGATCGGCCTGGGGCTGTACATCAGCCGGATGATCGTGGAACATCACGAGGGCACCCTGGATTTTCAATCGGCCCCCGGAACCGGCACCACCGTGACCACCACCCTGCCGCTTCATGGACGCTCCCAGTGGCCCGGAATCAGTCCGCCATGAACCTCCCCCCGGCCTGCCATGGCCCACGGATATCCTGGACGACCCAAGCCCTCAGGAATC
>PEAP01000056.1 GCA_002753665.1 Magnetococcales bacterium DC0425bin3 | reverse complement strand
CCCTGCTCGAAATCACCGAAGTTCTGCAACGTCTTGAGATCAAGGAGCGGGAGCTGCTGGATCGGCTCCAGGCCGAAACGGACGGGCACAGGGCCGAAAAGGTCAAGAAGACCCTGATTCTGTTGCAAGATCAACAGAAGAAGGGCTCACAGATCCGCCAGGCCCTGGAAGAAGTGGTCAGGAGTGCTTCATGAAAGAGTCCGATTTGCTGGATATCATGGAGAAGGAACAGAAAAAGATGTTGAAGGATCTGTCCCTGTCCATCGAGAAACTGAATTTTACCGAGGGGGAAATCCACCATCGGATGAAGACCGAGGAGGACCGGAAAGAGAAAAAAAAATTGCGGAAGACCCTCAAGCGCATCAGTCAGCAGAAGAAGGAGAGTACCCGTTTTTTCAAGTCATTGAAAAATATCATTAAATAATATTTCCCGGCGGTTGGGAGGCCGGGATGCCCCATCACCCATCGTCAACCAAACCAAGGAGTCCATGAGATCATGAACAGTTACCGATCCATCCCAGCCACCGCCGCGGCGGTCATTTGTGGAGCCCTGATGCTCACCAGCGGTCCGGCCGAGGCCCGGGACCAGATTCGCATCGTGGGATCATCGACGGTCTATCCCTTCGCCACGGCGGTTGCGGAACAGTTTGGCCGCTCCTCGTCGTTCAAATCCCCGGTGGTGGAAAGCACCGGCTCCGGCGGCGGTCTGAAGCTGTTTTGCGCCGGCGTGGGCGAGGGGCATCCGGACATCACCAACTCCTCGCGGCGTATCAAGGAGTCCGAGGTGAAACAATGCGCCGACAACGGCGCCAAGGAGATCACCGAAGTGAAGGTGGGCTTCGACGGCATCGTGCTGGCCAACTCCCGTTCCGCGACCCTGATGAAGCTGGAACTGAGCGACATCTTCCTGGCCCTGGCCCGGGAGGTGCCGGTGAAGGGCAAGATGGTCCCCAACCCCTACAAGACCTGGAAAGAGGTCAACGCCAATCTGCCGGATCTGGCCATCCGGGTTCTGGGCCCACCCCCGACCTCCGGCACCCGCGATGCCTTCGTGGAACTGGCCATGGAGGGCGGCTGCTCCACCTTCCCCGAGATCAAGGCCGAAAAGAAGGATGAGAAGAAGTTCAAGGCCCTCTGCCACAGCATCCGCGAGGACGGGGCCTATGTGGAAGCCGGCGAGAACGACAACCTCATCGTGCAGAAGCTGGTGGCCGATCCCCAGAGCCTGGGCATCTTCGGTTACAGCTTCCTGGACCAGAACCAGGACCGTTTGCAGGGCAGCGTGGTCGGCGAGGTGGCCCCCACCTTCGACAACATCGCCAGCGGCAAATATCCGGTGTCCCGGTCGCTGTACGTCTATGTCAAGAAGGCCCATGTGGGCATGGTGCCCGGCATCAAGGAATTCCTGGGCGAGTTTACCAGCGAACGGGCCTGGGGCGAGGAAGGCTATCTGGCCGAGCGCGGCCTGATCCCCATGCCCGCCGCCGAGCGCGAGCGCTATCGCAAGGATGCCGCCGAGCTGAACAACCTGAAGATGTGAGGCTGTCGGCACTCACGGCTGGGTGATTGACCGGACGCAAAGCTCGTCCGGGGGTTTCCGGCTCTGCCTTCCAACCGGGAAGGGGGGACGGTGGCAGGGTCGGGAACCATCCTCTTGTCTTCGGAAACCGACCGTCCTGGCACGGAGAAAGGTTCCTTCCTCCGGGTCAGGACGGTCTGACAAACGCCGGCACGGCGACTGCGGCGAAGAGGGGAGGATTTCGGCATGGAAATGGTCTGGAAACATACCTTCAAGACATCCCCCCCGGTGCAACCGGGAGGGGCCATACCCCTGGCCGCCAGGCTGGCGGACATCCTCCAGGGGGGACTGCTGGGCACACTCTTCCAACCTGTGGTGAATCTGGCCGACGGTTCGATTTTCGGTTTCGAGGGCCGCATCCGGGGGCCGTCCGATACCTCCCTGCATCCTCCGGCCCGGCTGCTGGAAGCCGCCCGTGGGGCGGGCATGATCGGCCTGCTGGACCGTGCGATGCGCGGGATTCTGGCCCGGCGGTTCGTCGATCTGCAGCTGCCCGGCTGCCTGTTGGCCCGCATCGAGCCCCTGGCGACCCTGGAGCGGGACCCCCGGGATCAGGAGCCCCAGGCCGCTGATCCCGGGGCGGCGATCGCGATCCTGCCGACCCTCTGGCAGGTGTCCGAACCCGATCAGGCCCCCCCGGGGAAAGCGTTTGCGGTCCATCACCTGAGCCGGGCCGTCATGGAAGGCCTCAGGGAGGGTGGCATCGATAATATCTTCATCGATCCCTGCTTCGTGCAACACATCGATCGGGATCCGGTCAAGCGGCGGCATCTGGAGGATCTGGGCAAGCTGGCCCGGGCCGGCGGGGCACGCCTGTTCGTCCAGGGCATCGAGACCGAAGGCGAGCTGTGGATGGTGAAAGAACTGGGAGCGACCCATGGCTCGGGGTACTGGATCGCCCGGCCGCGGCCGGATCCCGTGCCCCTGATTCCCATGAAGGTCATGGATCTGCTGACCCAGGGGGGCAACACGCTGTACCACACCTCCTACCGGCGGGATACGGTGTTCGAGAAAGGCCTGATCATCCGCGCCCCTCCCATTCCGCCCGACACCAAGAACCGCGATGTCCTGGGTGTGTTCCAGGCCCATCCCCACCTGGATCTGCTGCCGGTGCTGGACAACGGCCGTCCGGTGGGTCTGTTGAATCGCCATCAATTCATGGAGCGGCTGGCGCGGCCGTTCCACCACGAGCTGTTCGGCCACAAGCCCTGTGCCGTGCTGATGGATGACCAGCCCCTGGTGGTGCCCCGGGATATCACCGTTCCGGAGCTGAGCCGGCGGCTGGTGGAGGCCTCCCGGCACAACCTGATCAGCGGCTATATCGTCTGCGACCAGGAGGCCTATCTGGGGGTGGGCACCGGCCATGACGTGATGCGCGAGATCACCGACATGCAGATCCAGGGCGCCCGCTACGCCAACCCCCTGACCCAGTTGCCCGGCAACGTGCCCATCAACGACATGGCCACCCAATGGCTGGAGGAGGGTCTGCATTTTTTTGCCTGCTACGGCGATCTGGACCATTTCAAGCCCTTCAACGACGTGTACGGTTTCAAGAGCGGCGATGCGGTGATCAAGGCCACCGCCTCGGTGCTGTCGGGGATGGTGGACCATGAGCGGGACTTTCTGGGTCACATCGGCGGGGATGATTTCATCATCCTGTTCCGCAGCCCGGACTGGGAAAACCGTTGTCGGAGCGGTCTGGAGGAATTCGGCCGGGTGATCCGGACGTTCTTCGAGCCGGTCCATCTGGAAAAGGGTGGTTACGAGGCCGAAAACCGGCAGGGCAAGAAGGTGTTTCATCCCCTGACCTCCCTGTCACTGGGAGTGGTGGAGGCGGCCCCCGGCTGTTTTGCCAACTTCATGGAGGTCTCCCGCGTGGCCGCGGAAGTGAAAAAACTGGCCAAGAAGATTCCCGGCAACAGTCTCTACGTCAACCGGAGACGCCTCGCCGGGGTCCCCGCCTGAGACTCTGGACTCCCACCGAGAAGAAAAGAACCACCTGTGAATAATCCGAGCCCCATGCTGGCCATGCAGCCTGCCGAATCCCCACGGATCGGTTCCATGACCCTGTCGCTGCCCTGCCATCCAGCGGATTTGCCAGTGGCCGGCGCCATTGCCCTGCACAGTCCGCCCCGGGGGCTGCTGACCCGGCAACTGCTGAACCTGACCAACGACCCCCTGTTCGCCACCGGGATCGATGGCCGGGTCACCTGGGTGAATGCCGCGTTTTTGGCCCAAACCGGATACGCCTGGGACCAGGTTCTCGGCCGGCCCATCCAGTCGCTGGTCCTCTCCGGCCATGGGGACAGCGGCCTCGCGCCGGCTGCCACCCTGCCCCTGAACGATCAGCCCTGGACCGGCGAGGCCCGAATGTCCGACAGGCTGGGCAAGGAGGTTCCCGGGTTGCTGAAACTGCAGCCCCTGGCCGATGGGACGACCGGCCAATGTTGCGGCTATACCGGGGTGTTCCGGCACTGTTCGCCCCAGGGCGAGATGGTGCGGAAGCTCAGGAAGGAGGTCTCCAAGGATCTCATCACCGGCCTGCCCAACCGGCGGCTGTTCAAGGATCGTCTGAAACAGGCGGTGCGCCATGCCCGCCGCACCGGGGAGATCATCGTCACGATCCTGCTGGAGCTGGAGGGGCTCCAGGAGTGCCTCAACAATTTCGGCTTGGCCGCCGGGGAAGAATTGACCGTGCAGGCCGCCCAGCGGCTGAAAAAGGTCAAGCGGGAATCCGACACCCTGGCCCGCTGGGGCGAGGACCGCTTCGGTTACCTGTTTCTCGGGCTGACGGCCACCGACCAGGTGGTGTCCCTGATCGGGCGGCTGCAGGAGGTCCTGGTCAGACCTTTCGAGGTTTCCGGGAGCGAAATCAGGGTGTCGGCCAGCATGGGGGTGACCATCTTTCCCAACGATGGCGAAAAACCCAGTCAACTGATCCAGAACGCCGCCGCCGCCCTGGGCAAAGCCAAGATCCTGGGCAGCGGCCGCATGGAATTCTTCGAACCGGCCATGAGCCGGGAAATGGAGGTGCGGCTGCAAAAATTCATCCGCCTGGGGCAGGCGGTGAAGAACCGGGAGTTCATCCTCCATTATCAGCCCAAATGGAACCCCGCCCAGGCCCGGGTCACCGGCTTCGAGGCCCTGGTGCGCTGGGACGCCGGCGGCGGCGAGCCGGTCCTGCCCGGGGAGTTCATCCCCCTGGCGGAAAAATCTGGGCTGATCATTCCCCTGGGCGAATGGATCATCCGGGCCGCCTGCCGGCAGATCCGCCGGTGGCTGGAGGATGGCATGGAGGACTTTACCGTGGCCATCAACCTGTCCCCCCGCCAGTTGAACAATCCCCGGCTGCCCGGTCTGGTGGCCGAGGTCATGCTGGAAACCGGCGTGCTGCCCCACTATCTGGAATTCGAAATCACCGAAGGCGTGGTGATGGAGAACCCCCGGACGGCCATCGGCCTGCTGGAACGCTTCCGGAGCCTGGGAATCCGGGTGGCCCTGGACGATTTCGGCACCGGCTATTCCTCCCTGAGCCGGCTCCATCAACTGCCCATCAATACCCTGAAGATCGACCGCTCCTTCGTGCGCAACATCCACCAGGACCACAAGAGCATGGCCATCATCCAGGCCATCATCGCCCTGGGCCAGACCTATGGCCTGCAGGTGGTGGCCGAGGGGGTGGAAAACGCCCGGCAGATGGAGATCCTGTCCCGGGCGGGCTGTGACGAACTGCAGGGCTTCTTCGTCGGCCGTCCGACAGACCCGGACCAGGCCTGCCAGGCCGCACCGCCGCTGTTTCACAGCTCTCTTTGAGGGCTTGCGGCTGTGGAAAAGGGTGGCCAACCGCTGCAGTTTGTTCCAGAATGACCCGGAAAAAGCCGTTGCCGCCTCTGCCTGGAGTCGCCCGTCATGGTGCGGAAAGCCCTGCTGCTGTCCATCCCGCTGCTTCTGCTGGCCGCCTGCCAGATCGGGGGGGCCCATTCGCCCAAGGATCTGGTGGGCATGGCCCGCCAAGCCTCCCAGGAAAAGAACGACGCCCAGGCGGAGGAATACTACAAGCAGGCCCTGGAACTGCAACCGGATTATGGCGTCCCGCTCTACAATCTCAGCCTGCTCTACCACCGGCAGAAGCGCTTTCGGGAAGAAGAGGCCGTGCTGACCCGACTGTTCGAGTCGGACATGTTTCCCGCCGGCAACCTCCAGATCGACAACGAGTTGGAACGCGACCGCAGAAAGGCCGGCAAGACCCCCATGCGGGAGTTCGTCATGCAGCGCTGGATGAACCGGGGCGGCTACGACGACAAGGCCCTGCGCCTGGGGCCGGACCTGAACCGCGGCCGGGAGATCTATTTCCGTCTCTGCTCCGAGAAATGCCACCAGCCCAACGCCTGGGGCTCCGCCGACGGCCAGTATCCGCAGATCGCCGGCCAGTACCGCACGGTGCAGATCAAGCAGTTGCAGGACATCCGCATGAAGAACCGGGACAATCCCACCATGTTTCGTTTTGCGCTGCCCGACCAGGTGGGGGGGGAGCAGGCCCTCTCCGACGTGTCGGCCTACATCGCCAGCCTGCCCATGAATCCGGACAACATGACCGGCGATGGCACCGACCTCGATCGGGGGGCGGCCGTCTACCGGGACTATTGCCGGTTCTGTCACGGCGCCCACGCCGAGGGCGATGAACGCTCCTACTATCCCAGAATCCAGGGACAGAACTACCAGTACATGCTGCGGCAGTTCCAATGGATGCGGGAAGGGGTGAAGCGGCGCAACGTCCATCCCCTCAAGCTGAAGCAGATCAAGGCTCTGGAGGAAAAGGACATCCTGGCGGTGCTGGATTATGTCTCCCGCATCAAGCCGCCTTCGGTCCTGCTGGCGGCCCCGGGTTGGGTCAATCCGGACCAGAACTCCCATGGCCCCAACGCCATCCCCGCCCCTGCCGCACCCGGTCAGGAGGACAACCTGCTGGGCGAGGGGGAGGGTCTGCTCTGAACACGGCGGCCGCCCGGGACATCCGGCGCCGGATCTGGCGCCATCTCGGCTATGCCATGCCCCTGATGGTGGTGTTCGTCCTTTACCTGGACGTGACTGCGGTCCGCCCGGAGCCCACGCCCCTGCAACGCCGTCTGGAGGCCTTCCGCAACCGCCAGGACCCGGTGGATCTGCTGCTGCTCGGCGACTCCAATACCTACTTCGGCCTCCATCCCGAATGGCTGGATCTGCTGCTGGGCACCCGGTCGATCAACCTGGGCCTGGATTCGCATTTCTTCCTCAGTCAATACCTGTTCGTGCGGGACCTGCTGCCGCATCTGCGACCCGGCACCCGCCTGCTGTGGTCGATCCACCCGGAAAATTTCTTCCAGCAGACCTTCCGGGCCATTTATCCCATGGCGCTGGCCGATCTGCCGAACCTGGTGGCCTGGCATGTCCCTGCGGCGGTCATCGGCGATCATCTGCTGGCCATTTCCCCCTGGCCACGCCTGAAGAGCCGCTTGATGTGGCTGCGTGAGCGCATCCGGCCGCTGCCGATGGGCCATGGGCGCCGAGACGACCGCCAGGTCAATGCCGACCTGGTCGCACCGTCCCGGTCGGCGAAGGCCCTGGCCCTGCAACGCCATTACCAGCGACTTTCGGTGAAGACCCAGGCCAAGGTCCGGCAGGGCCGGGTGGCCTATGTGGAGCTGGCGCTGCGGGGCGGGGGCTTGGCCAAGCTGGTGACCGACCCGGACTACTTCCGCACCATCCATCGACAACTGGCCGCCGAGCCGCGCCGGATTCCCCTGACCACCCATCATCCCGACCAGCAGCGCGCCCTGCGCCACAACCGCAACCTGATGATCGCCACCCTGGAGATGATCCGGGCCCGGGGCTGCCTGGTCATCGTCAACGTGATGCCCTATGCCCCGTTCGCCTATGCCTCGGGCTGGTGGGATCGGGCCACCCTGGAGCGCTTCCTGGCCGCACAGGTGGAACCCCTGGTGCGGGGCCATGGCGGAGTCTACCTGAACCCCGGGGCCGCCGGCCTGACGGACGAACATTTCCTGGACCGGATGCATCTGGCCTGGAGCGGGGCGCGGATCCTGGCCGAACGGCTGGCCCCGGCCTTGCGCCCCCACCTGGCTCCCGGGGGAGGGTGATGGGCCATGTTGTTGAGTTCCTGGGAATATCTGCTGTTCTTCCTGGTGGTGCTGTTCCTGTCCATCCGCACCCTGGGTTTGCCGCGCCTGCGGCTCTGGATCCTGTTGCTGGCCAGTTATTATTTCTATGCCAGCAGCAACGGCTGGCAGGTGTGGCTGATCTTCTTCTCCACCCAGGTGGATTATGTGGCCGGGCTGGCGCTGGCCCGGGAAACCGCGCCGCTGCGGCGCCGCGTCTGGCTGGCGGTCTCCCTGGCCTCCAATCTGGGCCTGCTGGCCTTCTTCAAATATTTGAACTTCTTCGCCTCGGCGGTGGCGGAACTGGCCGGCCATCTGGGCTGGACCCTGGGCTGGGTGGATCTGAACATCCTGCTGCCGGTGGGAATCTCGTTCTATACCTTCCAGACCATGAGCTACACCATCGATGTCTACCGGGGCACGCTGGCGGCGGAGCATTCCTGGGTGCGGTTCATGTTCTTCGTGGCGTTCTTCCCGCAACTGACCGCCGGTCCCATCGTCCGGGCGGCGCAGTTTCTGCCCCAGACCCGTCAGTCGCCGTCCTGGGACCTCGATACGGTAGAAAACGCCCTGTTCCTGATCTTCCGGGGCCTGGGCAAGAAGATCGTGCTGGCGGACTCTCTGGCGCTCCATGCCGACCTGGCCTTCGACCCGGCCGCCGGGGCCGATGTGCTGCAGCGCTGGTTGGGGGTCTACGCCTTCACCTTTCAGATCTATTTCGACTTCAGCGGCTATACCGACATCGCCATCGGCAGCGCGGCCCTGTTGGGGTATCGGCTGCCGGACAACTTCAACCGTCCCTACGCCGCCGCCAGCATCACCGATTTCTGGCGTCGCTGGCACATGTCCCTGTCCTCATGGCTGCGGGATTACCTCTACATCCCCCTGGGCGGCAGCCGCATGGCAACGACCCGGGGCGTCTACCGGAATCTGATGCTCACCATGCTGCTGGGCGGCCTGTGGCATGGGGCGGCCTGGACCTTCATGGTCTGGGGCGGCGTTCACGGCGTTCTGCTGTGCCTCGAACGCTGGTGGCGCGGCGCGGCCAAGGCCGGCGTCCGTGCCGGTTGGGGCCGGCGGCTGCTGGTGTTCAACCTGGTGGCTTTCACCTGGATTCCCTTTCGGGCCGCCAGCCTCGGGGATCTGGGACAGTTCCTGGCCGGCCTGGCCGATGTCGGACACTGGACCGCTCCCGACCGGGGCATGCTCGCCGCGGCAACCCTCATGGTCCTGGCCCTGGGATTCCAGTCCCTGGGGGAACGCTGGGATTACCGGGCGGCGTTTCTGCGGAGTCCCCTGCCGCTGCAATCCGCGGTCTATGCCGCGATCCTGATGCTGGTTCTGGTCTTCAACCTGGCCGAGACCCAGCCGTTCATCTACTTTCGCTTTTAGGTCGGTCCAAACAGAGAGCCTCAAGGGGGGTGGGCAGGCAGGCCACCATCCGGTAGACTGCATGATCCCGAACTCCGACGGAGCCCCCGGGCTCCCGACTGACCCTGCAGCGAGCATGACCAAGGCGGACCAACCTCCATGACCGATTCCCCCTCCGGGTCCGACGCCAGTTCCTGGCCCAAACCGGTGCCCGTCAACATCGAAGACGAGATGGAGCGCTCCTACCTGGATTACGCCATGAGCGTGATCGTGGGACGCGCCCTGCCCGATGTGCGCGATGGCCTCAAACCGGTCCATCGGCGGGTGCTGTTCGCCATGAACGAACTGGGCAACGACTGGAACAAGTCTTACAAGAAGTCGGCCCGGGTGGTCGGCGATGTCATCGGTAAATACCATCCCCACGGCGACGTGGCGGTGTACGACACCATCGTGCGCATGGCCCAGGACTTCTCCCTGCGCCATCTGCTGGTGGACGGCCAGGGCAATTTCGGCTCGGTGGACGGCGATTCCGCCGCGGCCATGCGCTACACCGAAGTCCGCATGACCCGCTTGGCCCACGAGCTGCTGGCCGACCTGGACAAGGAAACCGTCACCTTCGGCCCCAACTACGACGGCTCCCTGGAAGAGCCGCTGGTGTTGCCGGCCAAGTTTCCCAACCTGCTGGTCAACGGCTCCTCCGGCATCGCCGTGGGCATGGCCACCAATATCCCACCCCACAATCTCGGGGAGGTGGTGGACGGGGTTTGCGCCCTCATCGACCAGCCTACCCTGGACAACCGCGACCTGATGCGCTTCATCCAGGGTCCGGATTTTCCCACCGGCGCCACCATCCACGGCTTCGCCGGCATCCGCAGCGCCTACGAAACCGGGCGCGGCTCCATCGTGGTGCGGGCCCAGACCACCACCGAGGAGCGCAAGGACGGCCGCCAAGCCATCATCGTCCATGAACTGCCCTACCAGGTGAACAAGGCCAGGCTGGTGGAGCGCATTGCCGAGCTGGTGCGGGAAAAGAAGATCCCCGGCATCGGCGATCTGCGGGACGAATCCAGCCGGGAGGGCATGCGCATCGTCATCGAGCTGAAGCGCGATGCCCATCCCGAGGTGGTCTTCAATCTGCTCTGCAAGCACACCGCCATGCAAAGCACCTTCGGGGTCAACGCCCTGGCCCTGGTCAACGGCCGGCCGGTGCTGCTGGACCTGAAGGGCTTTCTCAAGGAATTCATCAACCACCGGCGGGAGGTGGTGACCCGCCGCACCCTGTTCGAACTGCGCAAGGCCCAGGCCCGGGGGCATATCCTGGAAGGTCTGGCGGTGGCCCTGGCCAACATCGACCGGGTGATCGCCCTGATCCGGGCCGCCAAAACCCCCCCCGAGGCCAAGGACGCCCTGCTGGCCGAACTGTGGGACCGGGGGCCGGTGGAGGCGATGCTGCTGGCCGCCCTGGGACCCGGCAGCGAGGGGATGGATCAGGCCGGCCCGGTGGCCTCGCCCCAGTTCGTCGAGGGGGGGTACCGCTTCACCGCCGACCAGGCCCAGGCCATCCTCGACATGCGCCTGCACCGTCTGACCGGCCTGGAGCAGGAGAAGATCCACGACGAGTTCCGGGGCATCCTGGGTGAAATCGCCCGGCTCAAGGCCATCCTCGCCTCGGACCAGGTGCTGATGGGGGTGATCAAGGACGAGCTGGTGGCCATCAAGGCCGCCTTCGCCGACCCGCGGCGCACCCAGATCGTCGAGGATGTCGGGGATTTCTCCATGGCGGACCTGATCCCCGAGGAGGAGATGGTGGTCACCGTCAGCCACGCCGGCTACGTCAAGCGGCAGCCGTCGGTGGACTACCGGGCCCAACGCCGGGGCGGCAAGGGCAAGAGCGCCACGGACATCCGGGACGAGGATTTTCTGGAGCAACTGTTCATCGCCTCCAGCCACGACACCATCTTCTGCTTCACCGATCGGGGCCGGGTGTTCAGGCTCAAGGTCTACGAGATTCCCGCCGCCAGCCGTCTGGCCCGGGGCAAGGCGTTGGTCAATCTGCTCTCCCTGGAGAGCGGCGAGAAGGTGCGGCAGATTCTGCCCGCTTCGGTGCCCGCCGAGGAGCAGGACCGGTGGGACCTGCTGTTCGCCACCCGCAAGGGCCTGATCAAGAAGACCGCTCTGTCCCTGTTTGCCAATATCCGCGCCAACGGCATCAAGGCCATCGAACTCAACGAGGGCGACGACCTGGTGGGGGTGGCGCTGCTGCCCCAGCTGGTCGCCGACGCCCAGGAGGACCCCCTGGAGGACGACGATCCGGAAGGGGAGGAGGTCGAGACGCCGGAGGAGGAAGAGGCGGCCGACAGCGGCGAGGACGAGGTCGTGGCGGAGCTGGAACGCCTGCCGGGGCGCATCATGCTGTTCTCGAAGAGCGGCAAGGCGGTGCGTTTTCGCACCAAGCAGGTGCGGCGCATGGGCCGGGTGGCCCGGGGCGTGCGCGGCATGCGCCTCAAGGGGGATGACGAGGTGATCGCCCTGACCGTTCTCACCCCCGGCTGCCAGATCCTCACCATCACCGAGAACGGCTACGGCAAGCGCACGGTCCAGGAGATGTTCGTCACCAAGAACCGGGGCGGTCAGGGCGTGCTGGGCATCATCACCAGCGTCCGCAACGGCGGAGTGGTGGGGGCGCTGCCGGTGCATGAGGGCGACGAGGTGATGCTCATCACCGACCAGGGCACTCTGTTGCGCACCGATGTCAACTCCATCCGTCTGGCCGGCCGCAACACCCAGGGGGTGACCATTCTCAATACCCGTCCGGGGGAGCGGGTCAGCTCGGTGGCCCGCATCGCCGAATCCGAAGGCGGGACCGGTGAGGAGGGGGATGTCCCCCCGCCCGGGGACACGGACGCAACGGCTGCCGCAACCCCGGATGACGGGACCGGCACAGCGGCTGGAGAGGAATAGGATCATGTTGGACATCAAGGAGATTCGTGCCCGGCCCGACTGGGTGGAGGAGCGTTTGCGGACCCGGGGTCCGGGACGCGATCTGGGATCCTTCCGGGCATTGGAGGCGGAAAAGCGCACCCTGCAGGCCGAAACCGAGGCCCTGCAGGCCGAGCGCAACGCCATTTCCAGGGAGGTCGGCCGGCGCAAGGCGGAGAAGGCCGACGCCGAAGATCTGTTCCGGCGCATGAAGGAGATCGGCCCCCGACTCAAGGAGCTGGAGAGTCAACTGCGGCAGCGCGAGGAAGCGGTGCTGGCGGTGTTGGTCGACCTGCCCAACCTGCCCCATGCCAGCGTGCCGGTCGGAGCCGATGAGAGCGCCAACCAGGAGGTGCGCCGCTGGGGTACGCCGCGGGAGTTTTCCTTCCCGGCGCTCAATCACTGGGACGTTGGGGAGCGGCTGGGCATCCTGGACTTCCAGGCCGGGACGGCCCTGGCCGGGGCGCGGTTCACGGTATTGCGCGGCGCCGGCGCCCGGCTGTCCCGGGCGCTGAGCAATTTCATGCTGGACCTGCACACCGGCGAACATGGCTACACCGAGGTCCTGCCGCCGATGCTGGCCAATGCCGATTCCCTGTTCGGCACGGGCCAACTGCCCAAATTCGAGGAGGAGCTGTTCGCCACCCGAGACGATGCCTATTACCTGATTCCCACCGCCGAGGTCCCCCTGACCAACCTGGTGCGGGAGCAGATCCTGTCCGCCAGCCAGTTGCCGATGAAACTGGTGGCCTGGACGGCCTGTTTCCGTCGCGAGGCCGGGGCCGCCGGCAAGGATACCCGAGGGCTGATCCGTCAGCACCAGTTCGATAAGGTCGAGTTGGTCAACATCACCGCCCCCCAGCAGAGCTATGAGGCTTTGGAGCAGCTCACCGCCTGCGCCGAGGAGGTGTTGAAACGGCTTGAGCTGCCCCATCGCACCATCACGCTCTGCACCGGCGACATGGGATTTTCCGCCGCCAAGACTTATGATCTGGAGGTGTGGCTGCCAGGCCAGAACCGCTACCGGGAGATCAGCTCCTGTTCCAACACCGAGGCCTTCCAGGCCCGGCGCATGAAGGCCCGTTACCGCAGCGGGGACAAGGACAAGGCGGAACCGGTTCACACCCTCAACGGCTCGGGCGTGGCCGTGGGCCGCGCCCTGGTGGCCATTCTGGAGAATTTCCAGCAGGCCGACGGCAGCGTCGCCATACCCGACGCCCTGCGCCCCTACATGGGCGGCCTGGAGCGCATCGCTCCGCTGGTGTGACCCAACAGCGGACGGGTGGCCGAGTGGTTGAAGGCAGCGGTCTTGAAAACCGCCGAACCGCAAGGTTCCGTGGGTTCGAATCCCACCCCGTCCGCCATCCCCTTCCCGCCGGACCTTCTCCCCGGCCCGCCGTTCCTCGAACGTCCTGAGCGACACGGAAACTCCAGCTCAAACAAGCGGTTTTCGGCTTTGCGGTGAACGGATACGAACAGGATATTGCTCAACTCCCGTTCACGGGGCAAGTGTACCAAGTGGGCGACGGGCTTGTTCATCCCCCCAGCACCGGCAGCCCCACCGCCCCGCCTTCCTGCAACTTGCGGCGTATCTCCCCCAGCAATTCCATGACCTTGCGGCCTTCCTCCCGGGGCAGGCGACCCTCCTCCACCGCGGTGATCATCCGGAACTGCACCCGGTCCACGTCGGTGTTGCTGGCGAATTGGGTAATGCCCAGGCTGGCGGCGGCGCATTGAATGCTGCGGGGGGCCGATGGCGCCCGCACGCGGATGGCCCCGGGGTTGACCACGGAGCTGCCGGAAGGACCCTGGGGCGCGTGGGCCGCCGGGGTGGCCCGGGGGGTGGTCCCCAGGGGCGAGGGCGGACGGTCCCCCGGCCGGAAACGGGGCCGGAGCGCCACCACTGGTGATGACGGCGGGGCCGGGGGGGCCGCACCACGGGGTGCGATCCCCGTTGGCATGATCGGGGGGAGCGGGGGCGGAGCCGCCGGCCGGGCGGCCAGGGTGGCAAATGGACAGCCCCAGGCAGCCGCCACGGACGGGGCCGGAGTTTCGGAATATGCGCTCGGAACGACGGGCGGACCCACCCGGGACCGATCCGGAGCCGCCGCGGGTCCCGCCGTCGGAAACGGCTCCGGGGCGCGGTTGATGTTGTCCAGCATGGCCCGGGCCGCCTGGTCCAGCTCCTGGAGGTTGGGGCCTTCCCGGTGCCGGGGTCGGGATCCCTGGCCGGAACAATTTAAAGATCCGACCTTCTGACTCAACCACCGGTGCAGGACTTGATCGATGCGTTGCGCCCGCCGCCAGTAGTATTCGGTCGTGGCCAATGGGTTGTCGAACCTGCCCATTTCAGTATCCTTTGAAATGGCGACCGGGACGCGCTTCCGCCCCCCGGTCTGTGTTCACGTCATGCCTATCCGCACCAACGAAGCCGCTCTAGCGCACACTGGCCACCATCCCAAGGGACAGCTCCGAGGTCCGCTGGGCCTGCCAGGGTGGTGCAGGCAGCCCGGCCGGTTCACGCCGCTCCTGGGGATGACCGGTGCGAATATGTTGCAGGATTTCCCCGGCCTCGCCATAACCATTGCGCAGCGCCAGGGTCAACCAGGTGACCGCCTCCTCCCGGTCCCCCGGACCCAGATTGCGCTCGCCCAGCATCCGGCCCAGGTAGAACTGGCCCATGGGAGCATCCATCAGCGCCGCTTGGCGATAGGCCCACAGGGCGCGTTCCGGATCGGCCGCCACCCCCCTGCCTTCCTGCCATTGACGGCCCAGTTTCAGCAGGCTCCAGACCCGAATGCCCGGATGCTGAGCCTCCAGGCCGGATCCCTGATGCACCACGGCCAGCAGCCATTGGTGGGCTTCCCTGGCCCTGGGACCGAACACCACCCCTTCATCGAACAGGCTTCCCAACTGGAACTGGGCCAGGGGATTGCCCCGGGCCGCGGCCTGCTCCAGCAGCGCGCGGGCCAGTTTGGGGTTGGCCGGCACACCGGTGCCGTTCAGATGCATCATGGCCAGATTGACCTGGGCCTCCGGATCCCCCTGGATGGCCGACTGTTCCACGGAGGCCAGATAATCGGCATCCGTGGCTGCCACCGGACTCGCCACCGCCCCCCGGGGATAGAGCAACGCCAAGGCTCCCAACAGAAAAGCCATCCGCATCACTCCGTTGAGGATGCCTTTCCAGCCACGCCCCCACCCCGGGTGCGCCATGAACGCGCCGGGGTTCTGCTTGATTTCCATGGTGTCGTACATGACATGCTCCAGATATTGCGTCAGGCAATAAACTTCGTTATGATAGGAAGTTTTTCCTCTTCCACTGAGGTTGCCTGAGGTTCTGCAATCCCCGTACCATCCGCAATAAGGGTGTCAAACGATCTGCGATGGATGGGGAAAGCCTCGCCATGGCAGACCCGGGCTCACTCCCGCCCGTAGACCCGCATCAACACCCCATAGGCCCGATTGATGTCCGCCGCCTTCTGATGGGCGACCTTGACGATTTCCTGACCCAATCCCCCCACCAGGTCCGGATGGTACTTGCGGATGCGGCGGCGCAGGGCCTTCTTGATCCGCTCCCGGTTCGGCTCCCCCACCAATCCCAGGATCTGGCGGGCCCGGCCCAGCTCGCTGTTCAGATCCAGTCCCCGCTCCTCCCCTTCCTCGCAATACCAATCGTCCTGGCAAGGCTCTTCCGCCGGGACGGCGCGCTTGTGCGGAGTCAGACCGTCCTGGGGCTCCCGGCTGGCCTTGTCAATCTCTCGACGCTGATCCTCCAGCCGGCGCTGCAGGGCCAGATTCTCATCCCGGTAGCGTTGCAGACGCTGCTCCAGGTCCTCCTTGATGCGGGTTAGCTTGCGGGAGTCGCCCTGTTGACGAACCAGGGTGTCCTTCAACTCCCGATTCTCCCGGGTGACCTGTTCCAGGGCCGCCCGGCTCTCCATCAGGCCGGTCTCCCCCTCCTCCAGGGTCCGGTTGCGCTGCTCCAGCAGGCTCACCTGGGCGGCCAGACGGCCGTTTTCCTCCCGGGCTTGGCGCTCCCGCTGTTCCAGTTGCCGGTAGCGGATGACCCAGCGGCCCGCCTCCGCCGCCCGCTCCTCCATCTCCCGGTTCTTCTCCTCCAGGGTGGCCAGGGACAGCAGCAGGGTTTCTTGCCGCTGCTGCAAGGCCACCACCTCGGCCACCGCCGGCTGATGGACCCGCCGCAGGCGTTCGTTTTCGTCCGCCAGCCGGTCGGCCCGTTTCCGCCAGGCGCCGGCCTGGCCCAGGCGTTCCTCCAGCCGATCCAGAAGGTTGAATACCCGACGCCCCGGGGGCAAGTTCGGCTCCGGGGTTCGATCATAAGAATATGCGGTGCTGGCCATGCGCTTTTACCATTGCTGATCCGTTGCCAAATCCCGATGAGAACCACCTCTGGGTCCGGCAACCGTTCCAATCCGTTCCGAACAGAGGCAATTTTCGAGCCATTGCTCATTATCGCGACTGCTGCGACCCGTCCGGCATGGTGCATCCAGAACAAAAAAAGGGGGGCCCGTGGAGGGCCCCCCTTTCATCCCCAGCGCAAACCTGTCGCAAGCCGCATCAGGCTTTTCGAGACTCTGTCAATTCATCAACATGGGTTCCGCGCCTTCCGGTCCGGAGTCGGACCGGCCGAAGTCGTCCTCCCAATGGCCGTCCTCATCCAGGGCATCCGACTCCCGATTGCCGGCCGCGGCCAGCTCCCGCTCCTGCCAATCCAACTCCCCGGCCCGATCCCAGGCCGGCAGTTCCATGGCGCGGGGCCGGTCCAGGGGATCTTCCGCCGCTGCGGCCAGGGGCAGGGACTCGTCCAGGTCCGGCACGCCGTCGGACTCCAGGTCCATCACGATGGTCGCCACCGAAGCCTCCGGAGCCGACCAGGCCGGAGGGACCGGATCCTCCTGCGGGGAGGAGTGTTCCGCCGCCGCCATGGACTCCGGGGCGACCGTCGGACGTGCCTGCTCCCCCAAGGCCCGGTTCATCTCCCGAAGGGTCTCCGTCCCGGCGCGGATCGCTGCCAGGTCGGTGCCCTCTTCCACCCGGCCGCGCAACAGCGCCATCACGCCGCGGATCATGTCCACCTGGGGTTGACCCAACTGCCCCTGCAGTTCCCGCAGCAGGCGGCTGGTGGCATAAAGCCAGGCGTCGGCCTCGTTGCAGGCCTCCGCCAGGGCGCGGTGGGCCAGGTCCGCCTGGCGGTGATGCTCCGCCTCCAGGATCATGGCCCGGATCTCCGCATCCCCCAGGCCGCCGGAGGATTCCACCCGGATGGACTGGGCCTGGCCGGTCTCCTTGTGGCGGGCACTCACCTCCACCAGCCCATTGACATCGATGGAAAAACTCACCTCGATCTGCGGCACTCCCCGGGGGGCCAGGGGCAGGTTGTCCAGGTTGAAATCACCCAGGGTCTTGTTGTCGGCAAACAGCTCCCGTTCCCCCTGGGCCACCTTGACGGCGACCTTCTTCTGATAGTCGGCCACGGTGGAAAACAGCCGGGTCTCCCGGCAGGGAATGGGCGTATTGCGCGGAATCATGGGGGCGAACAGGCCGCCCTGGATCTCGATACCCAGGGACAGGGGCGTGACATCCAACAGCACCAGATCGGTGATCTCGCCCTGCATCACCGCCCCCTGGAGACTGGCCCCCACCGCCACCGCCTCATCGGGATTGATGGTATGGCGGGCCTCCTTGCCAAAGAAACCGCTGACCACCTCCCGCACCCGGGGCATGCGGGTCATGCCCCCCACCAGCACCACCTCGTCCAATTGCTCGACGGTCAACCCGGCATCCGCCAGGGCCTGGCGGCAGTAGGGCAAGGTGCTTTGAATCAGATCTTCCACCAGGTCTTCCAGCTTGGCCCGGCTCAAGGTCATCTCCAGATGCCGCGGACCCTCGCCATCCACGAACAGGAAGGGCAGATTGATCTCGGTGCGCACCGTGGTGGACAGCTCCATCTTGGCCCGCTCGGCGGCCTCGCGGATGCGCTGCATGGCCTCGGGCTGGTCCCGCAGGTCCAGACCATGGGCGGCCTGAAATTCCTCCAGGAGATGCGCGACGATCCGGCGGTCGAAATCCTCGCCACCCAGGAAGGTATCGCCGTTGGTGGCCTTGACCTGGAACACCCCGTCGCCGATCTCCAGAATGGAAATATCGAAGGTGCCGCCACCCAGGTCGAACACCGCCACCGTGCGGTTGTCGGTCTTGTCCAGGCCATAGGCTATGGCGGCGGCGGTGGGCTCGTTGATGATGCGCCGCACGTTGAGACCGGCAATGCGCCCGGCATCCCGGGTGGCCTTGCGCTGGGCGTCGTTGAAATAGGCCGGCACGGTGATCACCGCATCCTCCACCGGCTCGCCCAGAAACTCCTCGGCGGTGCGACGCATCTTGTCCAGGATGAGGGCCGATACCTGGGCCGGACTCATGGCCCGACCGTCCACCTCCACCCAGGCATCCCCGTTGTCCCCCGCCACGATGGGATAGGGCGGCGCCATACGCCCGCTCAAGATCAACGGATCGTCGAACCGGCGCCCCATCAGCCGCTTGATGCCGAACACGGTGTTTTTCCAGTTGGTCACCATCTGGCGCTTGGCCGACTGACCCACCAGCCGCTCCCCATCGGCCGTGATGGCCACGATGGAAGGGGTGGTGCGATAGCCCTCCTGATTGTCCAACACCCGGGCCTCATAGCCGTCATAAACCGCCACGCAGGAGTTGGTCGTCCCCAGATCGATTCCGATGAACTTTCTGCCTTTGTGTTCCATGGCAATAACCCTTTCCTCCACAGGGAATCCCTCGCTACCTGAAAATTGGTTCTCCAGGTTCGGGATTCGATCCCCGCAAACGGCGCAATTCCCGGGCCAAAAACGGCAACACCCCGGTCCGCTGCCGGGGTGTTGCCGTGACCCGTTTGATTATGAAAGAATTTCCGTTTAACCGTAACCACCGCCAAGCGCCGGATCGGACCGCGGGTCTGGCCCCGGGGTGCCCCGGGGCTGCCTGCTGACGGAATTCCGTCACCGACCGACCGCAGGGCAGGTCATAGCCCGGAGCAGCACCACCCGCAAAGCCTGCGATGCAGGGAGCGACCGGCCAGCACCACCGAACCCATGGCATCGCCCAGGATGTTGACCACGCCCACACCCAGACCTTCCACCGGCACTCCGGGTCCCACCGTCAAAGCCCGGGCAACCAACCGGGGCGGCGGAATCACTTCCACCAGATCGTTCCCTTCCGGTTCCCGGTGCGGGGGGGAAGAACGTCCAACCGCCGGCGCACTGACGGACGCCACCGACACCGGTTCGACCCGCCCGGTCGGAGGATCGACCGACGGGGGGGGCGCATCCGGTCCAAAAAGCGGTTGAACGGATTCCTCCACCGGCCCGGAAGGCGCATCCGGTCCAAAAAGCGGTTGAACGGGTTCCTCCACCGGCCCGGAAGGCGCATCCGGTCCAAAAAGCGGTTGAACGGGTTCCTCCACCGGTCCGGAAGCGGCGGTGGACAGCGGCTCCGCATCGGGCTCAACCTCTTCATCTACAGCCGGCGCCGCGGTGGAGACCGGGGGGGTCAGACTGATATCGGCCGGGGGGAACAGAACGCCCCCCGGACAAAAGCCGCCCGCAGGAAAATTGGGAAAATGTCGCCGCAACACCTCCAGGCTGATTCCGCCCGCGGCTCCGGGGGCGACCTCCTCCCCGGCTGGCCCAGGAGCGACCTCACCGATCGGGGCCTCCGGCTCCGGCTCAACGACCTCCTGGGCAGACACCTGTTCCGGTGCCGGAAGGTCCGGCATTCCGGCATCCCGCGACGCCATCGGTACCGGTTCCTGCCTGGCCGCCGGGACCGGCGGGGTCGCCGGCGGTTCTTCCGGGCCGGGCGTTGTGACCCATGGCGAGGCCACCGCCCGTGCCGGCGGGTCCGGAACGGAAATCCGGGGGACCGGTTCCTCAACCGCTGTCTGGTCAACGGCGGCAGGGACGGGAGACGGGGAAACGGAGTCCGTCGCGCCCCGCTCCTCCACCGACGGATGGTTCCATTTCAGGGTCCGGACCAGATTGGGACCGGCATCGGCCATCAACCGGTCCAGATCGGGAATGACATAATCCCCCAACGAGGTGGAAGCCTGGGGAGTGCCATCGAAGGGATTGAGGATCCGAAACTCCCGCCGCGGCCGGAGCTGGGGGGCGAAAGATCCGACATCCGGTCCCCGGGTCAAGATCCCCAGGGAGGGTTCCAAACCCGGATGCGGGGACTGGGGACGGGGCTGCGGCTTGCGGGGGGGCGGCAGCAGCGCTTCCAGGTGATAGCCCTCGGGGGTGGGGGCCAGATCCAATAACCGTGTCCCCCAGGTCTGGCCGGCTCCCGGCCCCACCTCCCGGCGGACGGCAGTCGGTGGCCGGACCGGACGGGGGGCGGCTCCCTTGGGTTCGAGCAGATGGGTCCAGCGGGGGACACTGCTGATACCCGGTCCCGGCGACGCTTCGGTCCGAACCGGTCTGGCCTGCGGCCGGTGGCCACGGCTCCCCAGCAACGGCCCCATACTCCCTTCCCCCACCACCAACATGGGCTCCACCACCGGCAGGACAACCGGCGTCGGCGCCGGGGGCGCCGGTTCCAGGACCGGGGCAGCCGGTTCCAGGATCGGGGCCAGACCAGTCTCTTCGGCTTCCAGCCCGACGGATGACGCCGGAGGGGGCTGGGATTCAGGCTCCGGTTCCAAGACCGGGGCTGGGCTGCCGGGATCCGCATGCGCCCCGTCCGGTCGATAGGGTGCCAGCGCGGTGGGGGCATTGGCTGGTTGGTCGTCCGGTGGGAGGTCCGCCTGGTCGGAAGCGACAGCGGGGAATGGCCCGGCGCTGCCGGGGTGAAGTCCGGGCAGGTCCGTCAGGGGGCCGGTATCCACCACCAGTTCCCGGGGCGGGGGCGGGACTGCGGCAGGAACCGTAACCCCGGTCTCGCCCGGCGCTGGGGAGTGGAGTTGATCCAGCCGCTGGCGCAGGGCGCCCACCGCGAGTTTGAACTCGGCGATCCCCCGCAATTCCTCGGTGGACTCCCCGGCCGGCTGCGGCAGTCCTGCCCCGCTCTCCGGCCGTGTTGCGCCGCCCTCTTTCGATTTGCCTGGTTCAGTCATCTCACCCCCCCGCCTCGCGGTCGGGATATGGTTCCGCCCGTGGTGCCCGGGAATCGTTGGCGGAGGATACCCCACCCCTGCCCG
>PEAP01000055.1 GCA_002753665.1 Magnetococcales bacterium DC0425bin3 | reverse complement strand
TGGCCCTCTCCGTGGATTGTTTCTTGGCAGATCCAATCATGCCGGAAAGGGCTGCGGACGTCTTCATTCAAACCGGATGTCCGGTAAATCCGGCACGTTTCCGGGATTTTGCAATTTCCTCTGGGGATCTCCCGCCGCCGCCGGCCGACGGGTGGGAGCCTTCCCGATCCTTCCACGGTCAGGCATGAAGTTGGGGGATGCGATGACCTCGAAAAGCCCGGCGGAACTTCAGGACGAGGTTGGGGAACTTCGCAACAGGCTGCGAAAGTTCAAGGAAAACCAGCTCTGGATCGTCGACCTGGAGCGGCAGATGGATGCCACCCTGCACGATCTGGGTATCCATCAGGAGGAGCTGCGGGTTCAGAACGAGGAGCTGGTCCGCTCCCGGGAGAAACTGGAAGCCCTGCTGGCCAAGTTTTCCGTGCTGTTCGAGGATTCCCCGGTCAGCTATCTGGTGCTGGACCAGCGCCGGAAGGTTCTGGAGAGCAACCAGGCCGCCGCGCGGCTGTTGAACGTCCAGAAGGCCCGACTTCTGGGCAAACCCCTGACGCCCTACCTGAAACCCGCCGACTTCGATCATCTCAATCACCATCTCGGTCGGGTGTTCGACGGCGGCCAGGCGATGGACGAGGTCGAACTGGTGCCGCGCACCCAGGAACCGGTGGCCTGTGTCCTGCGCAGCCAGCGGATTTTCGACCCCAACAGCGGGCATCCGGTCAGCCTGAGCGTGCTGTTCGATATTTCAGAGCGAAAGCGCCACGAACAGCAGATCGCCGTCCTGGCCGAACGCAATCGCCGCATCCTGGATGCCGCTCAGGACGGCATCCTGGGCATCGGCGCCGAAGGGTTGATCATCTTCTCCAACCCGGCGGTGGAAAAGATCCTCCAATGGCCGGATGTGGCCCTGTTGGGGCGGGATCCGCTGGAGATGGTGCGGCCATCCGATGGCCAGGGGCATCCGATCCCGATCAGCGACTTTCCCGGTGAACTGACCCTCAAGGATGGCCAGGTGCGTTCCGTCAGCGGGCAGTGGTTCCAGCGTCGGGACGGCAGCCGCTTGCCGGTGGACTATGTGGTGGCTCCCACTTTCGAGGAGCGGCGCGTCTCCGGTCTGGTGCTGACTTTCCGCGACATCACCGAACGTCACCAGGCCGAGGCGGCCCTGCGCCAGGTCCACGAGGAGCTGGAACAGCGGGTGCGGGAACGCACCCGGGAACTGGCCGAGGTCAACGAGCGGTTGCGGCTCACCGCCCAGGTATTCGAAAGCACCTCCGAGGCCATCGTGATCACCGATGTGTCCAACAGGATCGTCGAGGTGAATCCGGCCTTTTCCCTGATCACCGGGTATTCCTTCGCGGAAGCGTCCGGGCAGGATCCCGGCTTCATGAAATCGGGGCGGCATGACCGGGCCTTCTATGCCGGCATGTGGAAGGATATCTGGCAGAAGGGCTTCTGGCAGGGGGAGATCTGGGACCGGCGCAAAACCGGAGAGATCTATCCCAAATGGTTGACCATCAATACGGTCCGGGACACGGCCGGCAAGCTGCGGCATTGCATCGGGGTCTTTTCCGACATCAGCCGGGTGAAGACCGTGGAGGAGAAGCTGGAGCGGCTGGCTTTTTTCGATGGTCTGACCGGACTGCCCAACCGGACCTTCTTCAAGGCGCGCCTGGATCACGAATTCGCCGCCGCCAACCGGCGGCGGAAGAAAGTGGCCCTGCTGTTTCTGGACCTGGATAATTTCAAGAAGATCAACGATACCCTGGGTCATGAGGCGGGGGACCAACTGCTGACGGTCATGGCCCAGCGGATCCGCTCCTGTGTGCGGGATTCCGATACGGTCTCGCGCCTGGGGGGCGACGAATTCACCGTGATCCTGCCCGACGTGGCGGATGCCGCCGCCGTGTCCCAGGTGGCGGGCAACATCCTGGAAACCATCATCCAGCCCCTGGAATTGCAGGGCCATCGGATCGTGGCGGGGGGCAGCCTGGGCATCTCCATCTATCCCGACGATGGCGATACCTCGGACGTTCTGCTCAAGAACGCCGATGCCGCCATGTATCACGCCAAGGATTCGGGCCGCAACACCTTCGCCTTCTTCACCGCCGAACTCCATGCCCAGGCCATGCGGCGCATCGCCCTGGAGAGCGGGTTGCGCCATGCCCTGGAACAGGATGAACTCGAAGTCCACTATCAGCCCAAGGTGGACTTTTCCCGGAATCGGGTGGTGGGCCTGGAGGGGCTGGTGCGCTGGAACCGGTGCGGCCATGGTCTGGTGCCCCCGGGGGATTTCATCCCCATCGCCGAGGAGTCGGGCCTGATCCGGGATATCGGCCAGAAGGTTCTGGAAATTGCCTGCCGCCAGGTGGCTGGCCTGGTCCGGGATGGCCTGCCGCCCCTGCCGGTGGCCATCAACCTCTCCACCCGACAGCTCCAGCAGCCCGATCTGCTGCAGGTCGTGCAGTCGATCCTCGACCAGAGCGGCCTGCCCTCCGACCTGTTGGAACTGGAGATCACCGAGAGCATGATGGTCGAGGACGTGGAGAGTACCATTGTCAAGCTGGCCGCCATCCGGGCCCTCGGCATCCGCATCTCGGTGGACGACTTCGGCACTGGCTATTCGTCCCTGAGCTATCTGAAACGCTTTCCCATCCATACCCTGAAGATCGACCGTTCCTTCATCCGGGATCTGCCCGGGGACAACGACGACGCCGCCATCGTGCGCGCCATCATCTCCATGGCCCACAGCCTGGGGCTGGACACGGTGGCCGAGGGAGTGGAAACCATGGCCCAGGCGGAGTTCCTGAGGGATCACCAATGCCGCAGCATGCAGGGCTTTCTGTTCAGTCGGCCCCTGGCACTGCCGGCCTTGCGGGACTATCTCGATGGGATGATGGCGAACGGTTGAACAAGGCGAGCATCGGGACACCCGGCCCGCAGTTCCGGATGATTGCTTCGAGGTGGGCCATGACCCTCTTGTCGGATGACCGGAAGCGCGTGGGCCTGCTGGTCCTCATCATGGGGACCATGGCCCTGATCGTGGTCGGGGTCTCCTTCTGGATCCTCTACGAAACCCATCTTGGAGAGGTCGCCGGGCATCTGGTGGAGACGGCCCAGAGCCGGGCGCGTTTCATCGAGGCGGTGGCCCGGTTCGACGCCCAGCACCATCTGGATTATCCGGGTGGTCCCATGGCGGCGACGTTGTTCCAGGTGCGGGATGCCCATGGCCATTTCAGGGGTTTCGGGGCCAGCGGGGAGTTTACCATGGCGCGCCGGGAGGGGGACCGGATCGTCTACCTGCTGCGCCATCGGCATGATCATGTGGATCAACCCGCGCCGATCGCTTTTCGCAGCTCCCCGGGGGAGCAGCCGTTGGGCGAGCCCATGCGACTGGCCCTGTCCAACCGGTCGGGCACCATGGTGGGGCGCGACTATCGGGGCGTTCTGGTGCTGGCTGCCCACGAGCCGGTGGCGGTCGGGGGGATGGGCGTGGTGGCCAAGATCGACATGGCCGAAATCCGCCGCCCGTTCATCCGTTCGGGCCTGTGGCTGCTGGGCATCGCCGCCCTGGTTATCGGCGCGGGGGCGACCTTGTTCTTCCGGATCAGCGGTCCCCTGATCCAACGCCTGGTGGAAACCGAGGACCTGCGCGACAGCCGGGCGTCCCTGGCCAGGGCCCAGGAGATCGCCCACCTGGGCAACTGGGATTGGATCATTCCGGCCGACACCTTGTGGTGGTCCGACGAGGTGTACCGCATCTTCGGTCTGTCCGGCGGGGGATATTCGCCCAGCTACGCGGGATTCCTCGCGGCGGTCCATGAAGACGACCGGCAGAAGGTGATCGATGCGGTGCAGACCTCCCTGGCCGACCCGACCATTCCGTATCGCATCGAACACCGGGTGGTGCGCCCCGATGGTGGAGAGCGGGTGGTGGAGGAACAGGGCGAGGTGATCCGGGACAGCTCCGGCCAGTCGCTGCGGATGATCGGCACCGTCCACGACATCACCGAGCGCAAACGCGGCGAGGAGGCACTGCGGCGGCTGAACGAAACCCTGGAAGCCCAGGTGACCGAGCGCACCCAGGACCTGGAGCGCTCCAACCGGGAGCTGGAACAGTTCGCCTACGTCGCCTCCCACGATCTTCAGGAGCCATTGCGGCTGATTTCCGGCTATGTCCAACTCCTGGCCCGCCGCTACCAGGGCCAACTGGACGACAAGGCCGACCGCTTCATCGCCTATACCGTGGACGGGGCTTCCCACATGCAGGCGCTGATCGACAGCCTGCTGGCCTATTCCCGGGTCAAGAGCCGGGGCGGCAGCCTGAAGCCGGTGGATTGCGAGGTCGCCCTCGACCGCACCCTGGAGCTGTCGCGGGACCTGATCAGCCGGGGAATGGCCCTGGTGACCCGCGATCCCCTGCCCCGGGTGATGGGGGACGCCATCCAGTTGATCCAGTTGTTCCAGAACCTGATCGGCAACGCCATCAAGTTCCACGGCCCGGAGCAGCCCAGGGTCCATGTCTCGGCGCGGCGGGAGGGGGCGGATTGGCTGTTGTCGGTCACCGACAACGGCATCGGCATCGACCCGCGCTACCATGACAAGATCTTCCTGATTTTTCAGCGTCTCCACGGCCGCCAGGAATATTCCGGAACCGGCATCGGACTGGCCCTGTGCAAACGGATCGTGGAACGCCACCGGGGCCGCATCTGGGTCGTCTCCCAGCCCGGGGTCGGAGCCAGGTTCTGTTTCACCCTGCCGGCGGCCATCGACGGCGCGATCCCGCCAGCGGATGATGACATCGACTCCTCCGGTCCGGGACCGGACGTTCGACCCTTTGACAGCGAGGAACCCGCGTGAATATCCGCCAACCGCTCACTCCCATCGATATCCTGCTGGTGGAAGACAATCCGGGGGATGTGGACCTGACCCGGGAAGCCTTGTTGGAGAGCAAGCTGCACATCAATCTGCATGTGGTCGGCGATGGCGAGGCCGCCCTGGATTATCTGAACCAGCGGGGAGCCTATGGCGACGCCATCCGCCCCGATCTGGTCCTGCTGGACCTGAACCTGCCGCGCCGGGACGGGCGCGAGGTGCTGGAGGAGATCAAGAGCCATCCGACCCTGAAGACCCTGCCGGTGGTGGTGCTGAGTACTTCCAATGCCCAGGACGACATTCTGCGCAGCTATGCCCTGCACGCCAATTGCTTCATCACCAAGCCGGTGGATCTGGAGCAGTTCTTCCTGGTGGTCAAGTCCATCGAGCAGTTCTGGTTCACGGTGGTGAAGCTGCCCCCGGTGAAGGAGGATGGGTAACCCCGTGGCGGTGGGCAAGGCCTTTCTGACCATTCTGCTGCTGGAAGACAATCCCGCCTTTGCCGATCTGTTGCGGGAATGGCTGGTGGACGCCGCCCTGCTGCAGGGGCCGTTGACGCTGCTCTCCCGCAGCCAACTGCTTTGGGAGCAACGGCTGGAGACGGTGCTGGCGCGGCTGCGGAAGGAGCGGTTCGATGTCATTCTGGCCGACCTGAACCTGCCGGACAGCAGCGGGTTGGGGACGGTGGATGCCCTCCTGGACGCCGCGCCCCAGACGCCGCTGGTGGTGCTGTCCGGACTGGATGACGAATTGCTGGCCATCGAGGCGGTGCGGCGGGGGGCCCAGGATTACCTGCTCAAGAAGGATGTGGAAAGCGGCCTCCTCGGCCGGGCCATCCGCTATGCCGTGGAGCGCAACAAGGCCGAGGTCATGGTGGAGCGGCAGGCCCATCAACTGGCCGCCGCCAATCGGGAGCTGGAGTCTTTCGCCTATTCCATCGCCCACGATCTCCGCGCCCCGCTGGGCAACATCCGTGGCTTCGCCCGCATCCTCATGGAAGACCATGCCGACGAGCTGAGCCCGGCCGGACGCACCCATCTCAAATGGCTGCTGGACAGCGCCATCCAGATGGAAACCCGCATCGCCGACTACCTCAAGCTGTCCCGTTCCGCCCGGGGCAAACTCCAGCGTCAGCTGGTCGATCTGTCCGCCCAGGCCGTGGCCGTTGCCCACGACCTGGGCCAGCAGCATCCGGACCGTCGGGTCGAATGGGTGATTGAACCGGGACTCCAGGCCATGGGCGATCCCGGCTTTCTGGCGGTGGTCCTGGAGAACCTCCTGGGCAATGCCTGGAAATTCACCGCCCAGCGGGATCCGGCCCGCATCGCCTTCGGCGTCACCGTGGATCGGGAAGGCAAGCCCTGTTTTTTCGTCCGGGACAACGGCGCCGGCTTCGATCCGGAGGGGGCGGACGACCTGTTCGTGCCTTTTCTCAGGCTGCATTCCCAGGAGGAATTTCCGGGGACGGGGATCGGTCTGGCCACGGTGCAGCGCATCATCCAGCGGCATGGCGGCGCCGTGTGGGCTGAGTCGCAACCGGACCAGGGAGCGACGTTTTTCTTTTCCCTGGGCAGTCGCCGAGCCTACACTGTCCCATGAGCCCGGACGGCCCGGTGATCAAGGTGGACAAGGCCCGGTGATCAAGGTGGACAAGGAGGATATGCCCATGTCTCTGGAACAGAAAATCCTCTTGGTGGAAGACGACCCCGCCGCGGTGCGGATTGCCCTGCATGCCTTCGCCAAGAGCGGCCTGGGAGAGGAGCGGATCGTCGTGGCCCGGGACGGGCGGGAAGCATTGCGCCGGCTGTCCCAGGGAACGCCGCGGATGGTGCTGCTGGACCTCAAGCTGCCCCGGGTCGGGGGCCTGGAGGTCCTCGAATGCATCCGCCAGGAAGAACACACCCGGGACATCCCGGTCATCGTATTGACCAACTCCGACGACGACCAGGATGTGGTGCGCAGCTATGATCTGGGCGCCAACAGCTATCTGCGCAAACCGGTGGATTTTCACAAACTGGTGGCTCTCCTGAAGCAGCTGGGCATGGTCCCCGCTTGAAAGCGAACTATTCCTTGTTCACGCTGTTCAAATCCACCACCACCGTCTGGATGGACAGCGAGCCATCCCAGTCCACCACCCGGGAGGAAACCAGCAGTTCCACCAGGCGGCCATCTTTGCGCAGCCCCCGGGCGGAGTGGGTGCTGGGCGCGTGGCCAGAGCCGAACAGCCTGGACTGGGACGCTCCGCCAGCGACCTCTTCCGGGGGCAGCAGGGGCTCCAGATTCTTCAGGACGATGACCTCCTCCGGGGTGGCGTAGCCGAAGATCCGGGCCAACTGGTGGTTGGCATAGACCGGCAGGCCATCGTGGTGGATCACCACCCCCTGCAATCCAGACTCGGCCAGGGTGCGGTAGCGTTCCCGGGAGGCATGCAGTTCCTTCCTGGCCGCCGTCAGTTCGGTCATGTCGTCGAAGATGAGCAGGAAGGCGTCCGGGGCCTCCTTTTGATCGTTGTCCCTGGTTTCCATCAGGATCCGGAAGGTCCGCTCGCCGAGATTCGGGAGGGCGAGGTCCATCTCCATCACCGAATTCGTGCCGTCCAGGACCTTCTCCAACCCTGGTTTCAGGCATTGCAACAGGTCCAGACCCAGGATACCGGACAGTTTCTTGCCTGGCAGGGTCTTGTCCTGTCCGAACCACTCCTCGAACTTCCGGTTGGCGTTGAGGATGCGCTGTTCCCGGTCCACCAGGGCCACGCCCATGGGCAGGGAGTCCGAGACCAGGCGCTGGAGCCGTTCGTTGCGGGCCAGTTCCTGACGGATGCTGTAGATCTCCGACTGGTCGATGATGACCAGGACCGCCCCCTCGACCTTGTTTTCCATGGAGTGGTAGGGAACGATGCGGAACCAGAGGGACAGCTTGTCGGTAAGGATCTCCTCCTGGTGGACCTTGCCGCTGCTGATGACCTGGCTGATCTTGCGCCGCAGGTTTTTCACCTCCAGATGGGAGGGGGTGGAGGTGATGGATTCGCCGATATCCTCCAGGGCCAGGCCGAAATACTTCACCGCCGCCGGGCTGAAGCGTTTCACCCGCAGCTTGGGATCCACGATGACGATGGAATAGCCCACGTTCTTCTGCATGTTCTCCAGATCGGCATTGGCCACCATCAGCTGGGAGGTGCGGGTCTGCAGTTCCTCGTTGACGGTGGTCAGCTCTTCGTTGGTGGACTGCAGTTCCTCGTTGGCGGTTTCCAGCTCCTCGTTGGTGGACTGCATCTCCTCGTTGGAGGCCTGCAATTCCTCGTTCAGCGCCTGCAATTCCTCGTTGGAGGTCTCCAGTTCCTCGATCACGGTCTGGAGATGTTCCTTGGTGGCGGTCAGCTCCTGTTCCAGCTCCGGCAGGCGGGAGCTGGCGGGCTCGGTGATCGGACTTTCCAGCGCCGGGTCGAGGGGTTCGGGAATCTCGAACTCCTCGAAGCCGATGAGGTAGAGGCTGCTGGACGAGGCCACCTGGGACGCCGGGTGAATGCCCATGCGGACGCCCTTGCGGAGTTTTTCGTTGAAGTTGACCAGCTTGACGGCGCCCACCGCGGATTCGCCGGTCTTCTTCACCTGGGAGAACAGCGCCCAGAACTCGCCCCGCAGCTCGGGAATGAGCATGCGGGTGACGTTGAGGTCGCCCTTGCCGGTGCCCAGGACCATGTAGCCGGTCACATCGCCGTTGATCTGGAAGACCGACCCGTCATCCCCCACCAGAATGCTTTTGGGCGCGTAGACCCGCATGATGGTGGAGCGCATCGCTTCTTCGATGCTGATCTTCTTGTGTCCCTGGGCGCCCTGGCACTGCCAGGAGGATTTGGTTTTTTCGAACGGCGAGACGCGGCCGAAGCGGTCGCCGACCCCGACCTTCTTCTGGAACACCCGGTGTTTGCTGCTGATGACGGTGAACATTTCGGAATTCTGGCCCAGGGATTCCGACTTGCCCAGGAAGAGGTAACCGTTGGAGGCCAGGGCAAAATGGAAGGCGGAAAAAATGCGATCCTGCAACTCCTGGTTGAAATAGATCAGGACGTTGCGGCAGGAAATGAGATCCACCCGCACAAAGGGCGGGTCCCGGGCCAGGTCCTGGCGGGCGAACACCACCAGGTCCCGCAGTTCCTTGGAGACATGGAACTTGTCGCCCTTCTTCGAAAAATAGCGCTCGATCAGGCCCGGGGGCATGTCCCGCAGGCCGGATTCCAGATAGACCCCCTTGCGGGCGGCTTCCAGGGCTTCCAGATCGATGTCGGTGGCGAAGATCTGAATCTTGAAGTTGCCCATCTTGATCCCCAGGCGCTCGGACAGCATGATGGCCACGGAGTAGGGCTCTTCGCCAGTGGAGCAGCCGGGGGTCCAGATGCGGATCTCGTCGCCGGCTTCCTTCTTCCGGACGATATCGTCCATGATCTTGTTCAACGTCTTGAAGGCGTCCGGATCGCGGAAGAAGCTGGTGACCGCGATCAGGATGTCCTTGGCCAAGCTTTCCGCTTCGCCGGGGTTGGCCCGCATGAAATCTACATAATCGGGCAGGTCATGGGTGCTGGTGGCCTTGATGCGCCGCTCGATACGGCGGCACAGGGTGGTCTGTTTGTATTTCGAGAAATCGATGTCGGTGCGTTTGCGCACCATCAGGTAGATTTCGTCCAGGCCGCTGGGGCCCGGTTTTTCGTCGTCCATCAGCTCCAGAATCTTGCCCGGAGTCTGGACGATTTCCGGCAGGTTGAGACCGATCTTGTCCGGCGACAGGATCAAGTCGATCAGGTTGGTCTCGATGGAGGCCAGGGGCATGCCGTTGTATTTGGCGGTTTCGGGGTCCTGCACCACGGTGAAGCCGCCATGGGCCTTGATGGCGCGCATGCCCAGGGCGCCGTCGGAGCCGGTGCCGGACAGGACCACCCCGATGGCCCGCTCGCCCATGTCCTCGGCCAGGGCCGAAAAGAAGTTGTCGATGGAGGGTTTGGGACCCACCGGATTGGTGGGGGGTTTCAGGAACAGCACCCCGTCGCGGATGTCCACGTCGTGATTGGGCGGGGTGATGTAGATGGTGTTGGCCTGGGCCTCGGTGTTGTGCTTGATCTCCACCACCGGCAGCTTGGCCTCCCGGGACAGGAGTTCCGCCATCATGCTGCGGTACTGGGGCGCCATGTGCTGCACCACTACATAGCCGATGGACGTGTTGGCCGGCAGTTTGGTCACCAGGGGCCGCAGGGCCTCCAGGCCCCCGGCCGAGGCCCCGATGCCCACCAGGAACAGGTTTTTCTTCTTCGGATCCTTGGCGCGTTTGCGTTTGCCGGGAATGGGGGCGGCGTCGGCAGCATCGCCAGCGGCCTCGGCGGTGGCGGGAGGAGTGGCGCCGGCCGGTGTCTTGGCGGGAGGCTTGGCGGTTTTCTTGCGAACGGCCATGGGCTTTTTCCTGGAAGTGGCGAATGAGGTTAATCTGTACACTATTCCATGACCCAACGATATTCTAATCGCGTTGGATGGGGCAGTCCAACCGCTGTTCAATCGGGCATGGATGGTGCGGTTCATGAAAACCACGAAATCCAGCAACGAGATCAGGGATGAAATTGAACAGCTGCACCGGGAAATCGCGCGGTTCAAACAGCGGGAAGCCCAGTTCTCCGACCTCGAGGAGCGGCTGCGCCGCACCTTGCACGACCTGGGGGTGCATCAGGAGGAACTGCGCACCCAGAACGAAGAGCTGGTCCTGACCCGGGACAAGCTGGAAACCCTGCTCAACAAATATTCCACGCTGTTCATGGATTCCCCGGTGGGCTATCTGGTACTGGACCAGTGGCAGCGGATCCTGGAGACCAACCACGCCGCCGGCCGGCTGCTGCACTTTCCCATCGGGCAGTTGCTGGGGAAGCCCTTTCTGCCGTTCGTCGAAAAATCCATGCGTCCGGTCTGGGACGCCCATTTCCACCGGGTCTTCAAGCTGGATGCCGCCACAGACGAAATCCGTTTGCGGTGTCAAGGCGATGCATCCATCCATTGTCTGCTGGAAAGTCGGCGGACCCGCAACCCGGATACCAACCAGCCCCTCTGCCTGACCCTGTGTTTCGACATTTCCGATCGCAAGAAAGCCGAGGACCGCATCGCCGAGTTGGCGGAGCGCAACCGGCGCATCCTGGACTCCGCCGGCGAGGGGATCCTCGGCGTCGATGGTGGCGGACGGATCCTGTTCGCCAACCCCCATGCCTGCAGCCTGCTGGGCGGTCAGGTGGAGCTGTTGCTGGGCAAGAAATTGGGGGCCACCCTCAGGCTGCGTTCCAGCGACGGCAACGTCCTGGACGCCGAGGACAATCCCATCGGCGCCACCCTGGCCGATGGCAGGGTGCGCGCCATCCAGGATCACCTGATCGCCCGCCTCAACGGCAGCCGTTTCCATGCCGAATACGTCGTGTCGCCCACCTTTCACGAAGGAGGGATTTCCGGCCTGGTGTTCACCTTTCGGGACATCACCCTGCGCAAGGAGGCCGAGGCGGCCATCCTGCAGGCCAAGGAGGCGGCCGAGTCCGCCAACCGCGCCAAAAGCGCTTTTCTGGCCACCATGAGCCATGAAATTCGCACCCCGATGAATGCCATCATCGGCATGGCGGAGCTGGTGGATGCCGACACCTCCCCCGAGGAGCGGCGGGAAGCCATGGGCATCATCAAGGAATCCGGCTATGCCCTGCTGACCCTCATCAACGATATCCTGGACCTGGCCAAGATCGAATCCGGGGAAATCCACATTCAGCAGGAACCCTTTTCGCCCCGGGATCTCATCCAGAGCGTCTACGGTATCATGCGGGTGCCGGCGGTGGAACAGAAAGGCCTGCAACTGCTCCGGCATGTGGATGAAGGAGTGCCCGACGCGGTGCAGTCGGACCATGCCCGGCTGCGGCAGATCCTGATCAACCTGGTGGGCAATGCGGTGAAGTTCACCGAGCGCGGATCCATTCGTTTGTCCGTTACCGCCGAACCGCGGGTGGGCGATATCCAGGTGCTGGTGTTCGCCGTTGCCGATACCGGCATCGGCATCCCCCGGGACAAGCTGGAGCTGATCTTCGAATCGTTTGTCCAGGCGGATTCGTCCACCTACAGGAAATACGGCGGCACCGGTCTGGGGTTGGCCATCAGCAAGCGCCTGGTGGATTTCATGGAGGGGCGGATCTGGGTGGAGAGCCGGGAGGGCCAGGGGAGCGTGTTCCGGGTCGCGGTGCCGATGACCGTCATCGATCTGAACAAGGGCCTCGTCATGCCGAGTCTGGATGACCCGCGTTTGATCGGTCTGCCCACCCTGTCCCCTCAGGTCCTTGGCCGTCCATCCGGGTTCGCGCCCCAGGCATTCTCCCTGATCCACGGTGTACCACCCGACACGCGCATCCTGGTGGCCGAGGACGATCAGGTCAACCAACTGGTCATTCTGAAGATGTTCAAGCGCCTGGGTTTCATTCCCGATCTGGCCCAGAACGGTCTGGAGGTCCTCGAACGGGTCAAACGCCGCGACTATGACCTGATCTTCATGGATGTGCAGATGCCGGAGATGGACGGCATGGCGGCCGTGCGCACCTTGCGGGAGTGGGAGCGGACCAGCGGTCGCGCTCGGCATGTCACGGTGGTGGCCCTGACCGCCTTTGCCCTGGCCGGCGATCATCAGGCCTGCCTGGCGGCCGGCATGGACGACTATCTGTGCAAGCCGGTCCGCGGCCGTGACCTCCAGGGGATCCTCCATCGCTGGGTGGGCCGAGATCGGCATGTTCCAAAATCCAGGGACGGCTCGGACAGCGTGGTCGACACGGCGCTCCTGACGGCGCTGCGGGAGGAACTGGAGGAGGGGTTTGTCAGCGTGGTGTCGGTCTGTCTTCTGGCCATGACCGAGGGGGAGAGACAGATCGCCCAGGCCATCGAGTCGCAGCAACCCGCAACTCTGGCAATCTGGGCCAGTAAAGTGAAAACCGCCGCCCTTCAGGTCGGCGCCAACGTCGTGGTGCTGTGGGCAGATCGGTTGGAAAATCTTGGCCGCGGGGGAAGCACCGCGGGGGCCGAAGAGCTGCTGACCCAACTGGAAGAGGCGATCTGGCAGGCCAGGGAGGCGATTCGTCCCCTGCTGGAGGGAATGCCTCCCTCCACCCTCCACCGATGAAACCCGCTGCCCGGCTTCCACGGTAATCCCCTGCCATGCGGGCGGCACAGCCGGGATTGATTTTTCCGGGTTCTGTGGTCTCAGGAGCGGGGCAACAAGAACGGGGCGGTGACCTTGGCCACCGCCCCGTTGTCCTGCAACAGCCTACGCCTTGTTGCCGTGAAAGCCGCTGACGCGGCTTTCACGGCATGAAAGCTACTGATTCATCTTCCAGAAGGCGGTTTGGGCGACTTCCGAGGTCTCTTCCTTGGCCGCGGAGTCGGCGGACGTGTCGGAACCCCAAGAGTTGGCGGAGTTGCCGCGGAAGTAGCCCTGGTCGGCATCGACGATGCCATCGACCACCGAGTCCATGATGGCGCCCAGCTGGGGGGTGACGTTGTCGATGATCATGACGTTGCCGATGACGCCGCCGCTGGCGGTGCTGCCGTTGGCGGTGTGGGTGAAGGAGATGGTCACGAGCCGGGGAATGCCGGCCGCATCCAGGTACCGGTAGAAGCGGGCGTTGCCCACCTCGGTCTGACCGTTACCTTCCGGAAGATTGACACCTTTGTTCAGGAACTCGGTGACCATGGCGGATCCGGAGATGACAGAGGAATCGCCGCCGCCGACCTTGCCGGTGGGGTTGGCGAGGCTGTCGCCGATGACCACGCCGGTGCGCTCGTAGTACTGATTGTAGGCCTGTGCCCACTGGCCGACGAACTTGTTGGTGATCTTGCGGTATTCCGCGTTGCGCTGAAGGTCCTTACCGACGGCGACCGCGCCCAAGATCAGCGCGATGATGGCCAGGACGATGGCAAGCTCCACCATGGAGAAGCCACCTTCCTTCCGAATGCCAAATTTTCCTTTCATGCTCCATTCTCCTTGTATAAGCACCGTAATGAGATCCCCGAAGGGCAGTGTTCGAATCCCGGAATTCTTAGGATTTGAACTGGATGGGAGGAAGCCAGCCAATGCGGCTTCCGTCATCGAAACGTGGGCGATTGAGATGACGATATATTCGGTGGGATCACCATCGCTGTCAAGGCCATTTTTTGTCGGGTGCGCCTCGCACGGAGGGGAAGAGGGGGGAGGGATGTTCGGAAACGGTCCTGATTTTGCGAGCAGCCGATTTTCGCTAACGTATTTCTTGAAACAGTCAGGTAAGGAAGGAGTCCTGTCATGGGAGACAACAAGAGCAGCAACGTGGTCTGGCAGGATGTGGCGCTGACCCGGCAGGACCGGGAGCGCAAGAACGGCCATCGGGGGCTGATCATCTGGTTCACCGGCCTGTCCGGTTCCGGAAAATCCACCCTGGCTCAGGCGGTGGAGGCTCGTCTGCATCGGGAGGATTTCCATACCTACACCCTGGACGGGGACAACATGCGCCACGGCCTGTGCGCGGATCTGGGCTTTTCCAACGAAGACCGCATCGAAAACATCCGCCGCATCGGCGAGGTGGCCAGGCTGTTCGTGGACGGGGGCAACATCGTCCTGGCCGCCTTCATTTCCCCCTTTGCCTCGGACCGGCAAAAGGTGCGCAACCTGGTCGACCCCGGCAGCTTCTTCGAGGTTCACTGCAATTGCAGCCTGGAAATCTGTGAATCCCGGGATATCAAAGGGCTCTACCGCAAGGCCCGGGCCGGCCAGATCAGGGATTTCACCGGCATCAGCTCGCCCTACGAGGTTCCCCGCAACCCGGAACTCATCCTGGATACCGGCGCATCGACCGTCGAAACCTGCGTGGAGCAAGTCTTCGAGGCGGTGCGGGAGCGGGTGCGGCTGGGGGAGGCCATGGCGCTTCGTGACGCCAATCGGTAATTTTCTTTTGACTGACATGGGGCAGGAGGGGGATAATCGGTCCGCTCATCCCATCCGCCAACCCGTTTTGGTTGATTCTGGAAGGTTGCAAGGTCATGCCCATCCGCATCCTGTTTCTGGTGGCGGCCCTGGTCGGCGCCCTCGTCCTGCCACAGGTGGTCCAAAGCGCCTTGGCCGCCAAGATTCGCTACCAGGATCTCGTCCGGCGTCAGGAGTTGGCCATCGAACGCCAGGTTCGCATCGATGCCTTCCGCACCAAGGTCTCCGGGTTCGAAACGTTTGCCAAGGAAGTCGAATCCTTCTTCAAGATTGCCGAGTCCCATCCCAGTCTGCCGAAAAACTGGATTCCCTACGAAGTGGACCTGAGCAAGACCCTGATCGATGTGACCGATTTCCGGGCCATTCTGTCCCGCGCCAAACATGGCGGCGATTTCTACTTCGAACCCGACCGACTCGAACTGCACACCGGCCTGTCCCCGGAGCTGCCGACCCTGCTCCAGGGACCGGTCAGCGCCGCCAAAGGCACGATGGCGGCTGGCGGCACACAGGGACTAACCCAGGATGCCATCATTGGGTCCTATGTCCTGCTCAGTCTCAAGGGCCGCTTCTGGGTCTACAAACGCAACTGAACCAGGCGCCCTTTCCGCCCACACTGCCATCGGCCCGGGCGGACGGTCGCCGAGATGAGGTCCAATAAGCCGTGAAGACAAAAGCATTGGGGTTGGTCTCCATCGTTGTCCTGGGTCTCAGCGTCGTGGGCAACGCCCTCTACTTCTCCTTGCTGGCAGCCCAGGGCGAGTCGCTCCAGGGCGGGGCGGGCCAACCCGAGAAGGAAAAGGAGACGGCCTTGCCGCCGGTCCCGCCCATCGATTCCATCCTGCGCAGCAAGGTGGACAAGGTCCGCGACCGCCTGGCCCAGCTGCGCAATCCCCACCAGCCGGTGGTCGGTGAGTTGAATCTGGAAAGCGTCGGCTTCTCGCGGGAAGCCATCCAGGTTTCGGAAACCGCCGCCAGCGCCTCCGAGGAAAATTATTCCGATCGCATCATTTCCATGGCCTATGTCTCCGACAAGGACCGCTTCGCCGTCATTGACGGCCAGCTCTATCGGGAGGGCGACGAGTTCGGCGATACCGGGGCGCGCATCCGCACCATCACCCCGGAAAAGGTGTTGATCGCGGGCCGAGAGATCCGGCAATGGGTGAAAGTCGACAATCCCTTGGCCCGGGCTGCGGCTGCCACCCCAGAGACCGCCGCGGACATCGTGGCGGCTGCCCAGAAGACCGTGGTCACGGTGGCCCCTCCGGCGCCGGCGACCAAGGCGCCGCTGAATCCCCTGGAATCCATCAAGGGGTACAACGATATGCTCCAATCCTTGTCGGGGCAGTAACGTCTCTTTACCGTGGAAGCCGGAAACCGGCTTTCATCGGCGGTGCAACCATGCGCCGCAGAGTCTGCCGCAAAGAGCCGCTGCCCGACCCCGCCGGGCAGCGGCTGCTGCTTGCCTGAATTATTCCCCCAGTCCCCCACCCCCGTCTTCGGCCGGGGCGCCATCGCCCTCCTGGCGGGAGGAGGCTGACCGGGAATAGAGCCACTTCTTGGCCAGTTCGTTGGACTTGCGAATCTGCTCCTGGGTCATGTTTTTCTCGATGAGCTGGAGATTGCGCAGAGCGTCCTTGTCCTTGTGAACCGCCGCCAGGCTGTACCAGACATGGGCCCGGACCAGGTCCTTGGGGACCCCACGGCCTTCCTCGAACATCCATCCCAGGCTGTTTTGCGCCCGCAATTCGCCTTGTTTGGCTGCCTTGAAGTACCATTTGGCGGCCTCGGTCAGGTTTTTTGGCACCCCGCGGCCTTCTTCATGCATCCAGCCCAGGGCGTTCTGGGCCGGGCCGGAGCCGCTGTTGGCGGCTTGCGTGTACCAGTGGGCGGCTTTTTTCAGATCCACGGCGGTGCCTTCGCCCTTTTCATGCAGGGTGGCCAGCTGGTACTGGGCCTGGGTATGCCCCTGCCCGGCGGCCTTGGCATACCACTTGAGAGCCTCGGCGGCATCCTGGGGCACCCCCAGGCCCAAGCGCAATTGGGTGGCCAGGTGGGCCTGGGCATCCACATGCCCCTGCTGGGCCGCCAGGAGAAACCATTTGGCGGCCTGGAGCGGGTCGGGGTTCAGGCCATCACCTTTCATGTAGCGGACGCCGAGCAGAAACTGGGCCTCGGCGGAACCGCCCTTGGCGGCTTCCTGGAACCAGTGTTGGGCCTGGGAATTGTCGGGGGGCAGCCCCTCGCCATCCGCATAGGCCCGGGCCAGCCGGACCTTGGATTCGAGATTGCCCTGTTTGGCGGATTCGGTGAGCCACTTGACGGCCTCCCGCCGGTTCGCGGGTTCCCCGACGCCATCCCACAGGCGGTGGGCCAATTCGAATTGCGCCGCCTCAATGCCCAGATGGGCTGCCTGACGAAAATATTGGAGGGCTTTCTTGTCGTCCTTGCCGACGCCCCGCCCTTCGGCGAACATCCGGGCAGCATGCAGATTGGCCTGGGAAATGTTCTGGTCGGCAGCCTTGAGATGCAAGGCCAAGGCTTTGCGAAGATCCTGGGGCAGCCCCTGACCGGTTTCCAGGGCCTTGGCCACCTGAAACTGGGACCGGGGTTCCCCGGCCTCGGCCGCCTTCAAGAACCATTGCAGGGCCTCCGCGGGATTCTTGTCGATGCCGTGCCCTTCATCCAAGGCTCGGCCATACCCGTGGGCTCCCTCGGGCAGTCCCGCCTGGGCGGCCTTGGCATACCATTGGGTGGCCTCCTTGGCGTCCTTGGGAACGCCCAGACCGGTATCGTAGGCCTTCGCCAGCTTCAACTGGGCCGCTGGCCAACCCTTTTCGGCCGCCTTGCGAAACCAGTCCAATGCGGCGGATCGGTTGATCGGCACCCCCTTGCCTTCCTCGTAGAACAGCCCCAGGTTGAACATGGGGCCAGGCAATCCCTGGTCGGCGCCGCTGCGGGCGGCGGCGATCTGGTTGGCCAGAATTTCTTCAGGGGTGAGAGTCTTGGGGCCGGAATCCTGACTCAGTCCCCAGAAGACGGCGCCCACCCCCAGCACGGCCGCAGCCATGGCGCCGGCCAGAATGGCCTGGAGCTTGCGGGAGCGGGCCGCCCCGCCGCCCAGCAGTTCCCGCACCGATTCCTCGGTTTCGGGATCCTGCTCCACATGCACCGATTTGAGCCATTCGCGAATGTCTTTTGGCCGGTCGGTCTCCACCACCTTCAGGGCCATGTCCACGGCCTGGAGCAGGGATTCCGAGTAGCGACCCTGCCCCACTTCCACCGCCGGCACCAGCGGATCCGGCTGGTTGCGCATGATGGCGCTGCTGCGCTGGGGAGCGCCCACCGGCTTGCGGCCGCTGATGGCCCGATACATCACCGCGCCCATGGCATAGATGTCGGTCCAGGGGCCCTGGCGGGAGGCATCCTCGAAATACTGCTCCATGGGGGCGTAGTTGGGGGTCAGCATGGCGGTCATGTGGCCATCGCCACCGCCTTCGGTCTTACGGGCCGAACCGAAATCCAGCAGCACCGGGGTGCCGTCCTTGTGCCGGATGAAGATGTTGTCCGGCTTGATGTCCCGATGGATGATGTTGGCTTCGTGGAGCTGATTGATGCCCCGGAGCAGCGGCATCACGATCCGCATCAATTCCTGCTCATCCAGGGTCTTTTTTTCCTTGAGGAGATCCGCCAGGGGGCGGCCCTCCTCGTACTCCATGGCCATGTAGGCGGTGTTGTTTTCCTCGAAGAAGGTGGCCACCCGCACCAGGCTGCTGTGTTTGAAACGGGCCAGGGTGCGGGCCTCGTCCAGGAAGCGGGAGCGGCCTTTTTCGAAGGGCTGTCGGTACTGCTCCGACTTGGGCTGAATGGTCTTGTCGCGGTGACGGATGGCCAACTGGGTGGGCAGGAACTCCTTGATGGCCACATGATTGTCCAGGCGGGTATCATGGGCCTTGTAGGTGAGCCCAAAACCGCCCTGACCCAGCACTTTCTCGATCCGGTACCACATGAGCATCTCGCCCACCGGCAGGGCGTCGGAATTCTCCTGGGGCGCCGGGACCGAAGCCGCGGCGGCCGGGGCGGCGATCGGCGGACCGGAGCCGCGGAGCGTGGTGGCATCCTTGACTGCCCCGCCGGGACCCCTGGCCAGGGGCGGGACGATACCGCCGTCGATGGGGGCCATGACCGTGGCCTCGTCCGGATCGTCGGCCGGGGCGGCGGGTCGGGCCATGACCGTGGCCTCATCCGCGTCGTCCGAACTGGAAGAGGCGGCGGGTCGGGCCATGACCGTGGCCTGGTCCTCATCGTCCGGTCCGGCAGAACCGGACGATGCCTGGCGCGGAGCGGCCATCACTGTGGCCGCGTCGTCTTCGTCCAGCGGTCCGGGGACCGGGATTCCCGGAGCGGCCATGATCGTGGCGGCATCGTCATCCCCGGAATCGGCAGCTCCGAGCGGCGCCCCGGCTGGGGCCAGTTTCAGGCCCCCACCGGCCACCGGTCCGGTTTTTGGGGTCGCTGAGGAGGATTTGGTGCTGTTGGTCACGAGGCGGTTCCTGTGGAAGAATCAACCAACCGGACGGATTGGATTATGCTCGATGGATGGGGGAAAGCCTCCCTCCACCCTCCGCCGCTGAAAGTCGCTGCGCGACTCCCACGGTTAAGGAAGAGATCTCGACGGCATGGCCAACCGGTTGCGGTATTGCATGACCAGCGTGACGGCCTGGCGGCCGCAATCCGGATGGATCCGGGAATCCCCTCCCAACGCCGCACCCTAGCATGTCCGAAGGCGGTTTTCCACGCATTCTGGATGCTGGCTGCCCTGTCGTTTTGGGCTGTCTGACTGTCGATTCGGTCTGGACACCTTCTACCAGGAGAGGAGCCGGTCCGGACCGCGTTCCTTTGGCAAGCCGAAGGCGGAGCGGAATCAGGCGGCGGTCTGATACGTGGGGATGTGGGGGAGTTCGTCGCGCAACTGCTCCTGGGCCTGCCACAAGTCGTGGGCCTGCTGCATCCGCAACCACAACTCCGGTCCGTTGCCGCAGAACTTGCCCAGGCGGACCGCCATGGCGGGGGTTACGGCATGGGTGCCCGCCAGTATCCGGTGGAGGGTCTGGCGGGAGACCCGCAGTTGCCTGGCCGCTTCGCTGACGGACAGCCCCAGGGCGGGCAGCACGGTATCCCGCAACAACGCCCCCGGATGGCTGGGGGAACGGTTGGGGCGTTGGGTAACCAGGTATTCCGTCTGCTTGGTCATGGCTGTTTGCCTCAATGATATTGCACGAGATCGACCCGCCAGGCGTCGCCGTCTTTCCATTCGAAGGTGATGCACCATGGGCCGTTGACGTGCAGGCTGTACCGCTTGGGGGTGCCGTGAAGCGGGTGGAAGTTGAAGCCGGGCAGGTTCACCCCTTCCAGGGTGGTGGCCTGGTCCAGGGTGTCCAGCCTTTGCAGGCAACGGCCATGCAAGTCGGGCCGCACGCCCTTTCCCTGTCCGGTAAGGACACAGTTCCTGCAACCCTTTGTGGCGGAAACTGCGGATCATGGAAAGACTGTAACTGATGGCGTTACACTTGTAACTCCCCCCCCGTTTATCGGAAGGTTTTGGTGATGGGGGATGCCCCTTCCGGAGAACCTGGACCTGCCATGGTGCTGAGCTTGGGCCTGTGGTGACCGGGAGGATTCACCTTTTTACCCCCGGTTCCCTCCCCCCTCCCAATGTGTGTGCGAGGGGCGGGAGCCGGTGGCGGGCACCTGCTTCCCCTTCCCGGCCCCACGCCTTCCAGCGCAGCATGCGGACGGTGCGGAGTGGGCAAGACGCTGGAGAATGGATGGCACTCCCAGGAGCCAGGGTGTTACCATGATGTTGTGGTCAACGGGGTACACGACAGGAGGAGACACCATGCGGGTCCAGCGGGACTTTCAACAAGCCGAGGTGGTGCGGCGGCTGGAGACCATCGACGAAGGGGTGTTGGCTTTGGTGCTGGAGGATGCCCCAGACCGGCCCCAGGAGTTGACCGACTGGCAGCGGGAAGGGGTGCTGGAGGCCATGCATTCGTTGGAGACGGGGCAAGGGGTGGACCATGAGCGGGTGGAAGAGTGGGTATCGAGTTGGACTGACGCCGATCCGCTCCCCATGCCCCGGTGAAGATCATCTGGTCACAGGAGGCGGTGGCGGACCTGGCGGACCTCACCGCGTACATCCGCGCTGACAACCCCGTCGCTGCCCGGCGGGTGGCCGAACGCATCTTGACCACCGTCCGGCATCTCCCTGCCTCACCCCGCATGGGCACTCCAGACCCGGTGACCGGTGCCCGCAAACTCTTCCTCCCCGGCCTACCTTACGTCATCCCCTACCGGATCAAGGACAATACCTTGCTGGTGCTGAGGGTCTACCACATGGCACGCCGCTGGCCCGCCCATGGAGAAGGCGCATGACCCCAATGGCACAAGATGCCTGGGCGGATGACCTGCTTGTGGGGGGGGGGTGAAGGAGTCGGCATCCCGGCGCA
>PEAP01000217.1 GCA_002753665.1 Magnetococcales bacterium DC0425bin3 | reverse complement strand
ATCGACCTAGAACTGTCCCTGGTGAGCATGGTCACCCGGGGGGAACTCTATTTCACCGGCTTTCTCAACGACATCACCGACAAGCGCCAGTTCATCGCCTCCCTGCGGGACACCCTCAAGGCGGCGGAATCGGCCAACCGGGCCAAAAGCGAATTCCTGGCCAACATGAGCCACGAAATCCGCAGCCCCATGAACGCCATCATCGGCCTGACCGATCTGGTCCTGAACACCCTGCTCACCCCCGAGGAGCAGCGCCGCAACCTGGAGGTGGTGCAGCAGTCGTCCCAGGCCCTGCTGGAAATCATCAACGGCATCCTGGACATGTCCAAGATCGAGGCCGGGCAGTTCACCCTGGAGAGCGTCCCCTTCACCGTGCGGGACCAGGTGGAGGGGGTGTGCGAGGCCCTGGCGGTGAAGGCCCATCAGAAAGGGCTGGAACTCCACTGCCAACTGGCCGGCGACGTGCCCAAAACCGTGGAGGGCGATCCCCTGCGGCTGCGGCAGATCCTGTTCAACCTGCTGGGCAACGCCATCAAGTTCACCACCAGCGGCGAGGTGGGCATCCGGGCCGAACGCATGGCCTGGAAGGGCGGCGGCATCCGGGAAATCCACCTGCTCTTTTCCGTCACCGATACCGGCATCGGCATTCCGCTGGACAAACAGGTCATGGTCTTCGACAGTTTCACCCAGGTGGATGGCTCTGTCAGCCGCCGCTACGGCGGCACCGGGCTGGGACTGGCCATCAGCAAGCATCTGGTGGACCTGATGGGCGGCAAAATCCGCCTGGAGAGTACGCCGGGCCAGGGCAGCGTGTTCCATTTTTCCGTCTGTTTCCGCATGGTGGAGGAGGACCGCACGGGTGAGGTCATCCCGACGCTGGCCGGCCTCGGCGTCCTGGCGGTCTGGCCCAGCGCCACCGGCCGCGCCTGCCTCCAGGAGCTGCTGGAAGCGAACGGCGCCCGGGTGCGAACCCTGGACGGCATCGAAACCCTGGCCGCCGTCATCCGTGCCGAGGAGCCTGCCTGCAATCTGTTGATCGTCGATCACGCCCTGTTGGGAGACCTGATCAGCCTACTCGACACCGCCCCCCGGGAGGGTCGACCGTCCCCCAACAGCCTCTGGGAGGACCGGGTGCTGATCCTGACCCCGGCCAACCTGGGATCCGGCAACCTCCACGGCCTGGACCGTTTCCAGCATCACGCCTTCCTGAAGAAGCCGCTGCGGCGGGAGCCGCTGCTCAAGGCCATCGACCGGCTGCTGGGACGGCTGGTCGAGCCGGCGACGGAGCCGGGCCCCCGGGCCGTCCTGCGCCGGGAACCCCACCCCCTGGACATCCTGTTGGTGGAAGACAGCGACCACAGCCGCCAACTGGCCAGCGCCGTCCTGGAACAGGTCGGACACCGGGTGACAGTGGCGGAACGGGGGGAACAGGTCTTCGAACTGCTGCAACGGCGCCCCTGCGATCTGATCCTGATGGACCTCCAGATGCCCGGCCTGGGCGGCCTGGAGACCACCCGCCGCCTGCGGGCCATGGCGCCGCTGGCCGGAGGCTGCCATCCCGCCACGGTACCCATCATCGCCGTGACCGCCCGGGCCCAGGCGGAAGACCGGGAGCTGTGCCTGGCGGTGGGCATGAACGGCTATCTCAGCAAGCCCTATCGCCCCCGGGAACTGCTGGCCGCCATCGCCCCGGTGGTCCAGGCCCACCGGGACCGGATCCTCCGCAACCGGCTGGCCGACCCGCCCCGGCTGCGGCCGCCGGTGGCCAGCCCGGAGGTCCAGGCCGGGCTGCGCCAAGCCTTTCTGGAGCAGGTCCCCGCCCTGCGCGACGTCCTGCGCCGGGCCCTGGAGCAGGAAAACCGGGAAACCCTGCTGCGGCTCGTTCCGGAGCTGCGCGGCCTGGCGCGCAACGTGGGCGCCGCCCGCCTGGGAGCCCAGTTGCTGAAGCTGCGGGGCAAGACCGAGGGCGAGGACTGGACCGAAACCCGCGCCGCCCTGCAAGAGGTGGAAGAAGAGTTCGACCGGGTGTGGAACGCGCTGGAAGGAACCTCCCGGGACGCCTGACCCACCCGGTTCCGCTACCGGGCCACGAAGTGGAAATCCCCCCCGTCGTGTCCCGCCCGACGGATGTCCCCAGAGTCGGGACCCTGGCCGGAGCCGGCCAACAGCGGTTGCAGACGGGCCGCCAATTCCTTCCCGGTCAGCACGCCGTCGTTGTCCCGCAGGATCCGCAGCAACGCGCCGGAAAACACCGACGATCCCTGCCCGCCGGCGGCCACCACCGGCGCCCGTCCGCCGGAACCGAGGACCACCCGGGCCTTGCGGACTACCGCCTGCTGCCGGGCGGCGCTGTCGGCCGGGGGACGCGTCCCCTGGCCCGCGAAGCAGGAGTCCGCCACCACCAGGACATGCCTGGCCCGAACACCCCGCAGGATGCCGACGAGGCTGCTGTTGGCGATCCCGTTGGCGCCCTCCCCCGGATCCCGGGCGGCGTCGGCGGGCAGCCAGTGGCATTCCCCCGTGCCGGACTCCAGTCGGCCATGGCCGGCAAAATAGATCACCAGGTTATCCTTGGGCTCCAGGGTGGTCCGGTAGGACTCCAGGGCGGCCAGCAGGGCGGCCCGGTCCGGGTTTTCCAGTTGCCGCACCTGAAAGCCGTAGCGCCGGCTCAACAGCTCGGCCAAAGCCCGGGCATCGCCGACGGCGGTGGTGAGCGGTTCCAGGATTCGATACCGATCGATGCCCACCACCAGGGCGTGGTAGCGGCCGTAATCGATCCCCCCGGAACGGATGGGCAGGGCCTCGCCCAGCAGACGGGAAGCGGTGGTCGGGGACGGCGGGGCGGCGGTCGGGGACGGCGGGGCGGCGGTCGGGGACGGCGGGGCGGCGGTCGGGGACGGC
>PEAP01000054.1 GCA_002753665.1 Magnetococcales bacterium DC0425bin3 | reverse complement strand
CCCCGCCCAGCCGGGCCGACCACCCCACCACCCGGTTGGCCAGACTCTCCCCGCCCAGGGCCCGTTCCAGGTTCATGGGCGACCAGCCCATGGCCCCCAGGCCCAACAGGATCATGGCCAGTCCCAGCAGCAGATGGGGCAGCCCGGCCAGCCCCGCCACCCGGCTGGTCATGGCGAACAGCGAACCGGCTCCGCCGGTGAGCCCCCCCAGAACCATGTAGGTCCCCACCCGCCCCAGGTGATAGAACAGGTGGGAGCGCAGCGACCACCAGGGTCCCCGCTGACCCATGGCTTGGGCCGCCACCAGGGGGCCGCACATGCCGGTACAATGGGCCGCGCCCAGCAACCCGCCGAAGAACACCGTCACTGCCAGTGACCCATCGATCATCGGACAATCTCCCGAGGTATCGTTCGGACCCGAGACATGGCAGGATGGTCAGGATGCGCTTTCCAGATCAGACGCCTGTCATGACCTCCACCTGCCACCATTGCGGCCTGCCCCTGCCCCCCGGTCCTCCCATCACCCTGGAACCCGGTCCCCTCGCCTTCTGCTGCATCGGCTGCAAGACCGCCTATCGCCTCATCCATGAGGCCGGCCTGGCGGAATACTACCAGCGCCGCAATCCGGGCCTCTCCGGCCTGCGACCCGAAACGCCGGCCGAGGCCGCCCTCCGGGCCCTGGACGACCCTGAATTCCAGAAGCTCCATGTCCGTCAGCGGGATGGCCTGCACGAAATCCACCTGTTCCTGGAGGGCATCCACTGCGCCGCCTGCGTCTGGCTCAACGAAAGGATTCTGGCCGGACTGCCCGGCGTCCACCAAGCCCAGGTCAACTTCGCCACCCATCGCGCCCTGGTGGTCTGGGATCCGACCCGCCTCAAGCTCTCCGAACTGGTGGCGGCCGTGGCCCGCATCGGCTACCGGGCCGAACCCTACAACCCCGACCGAAACGAGCTGCTCCACCGCCGCCGCCACCGTGACCTGCTGCTCCGCCTGGCAGTGGCCGGCTTCGGGGCCGGCAACGTCATGCTCATCGCCGTGGCCCTGCATGCCGGCGCCTGGCAGGGCATGACCGACGATCTGCGGAACTTCTTCCGCTGGGTCTCCCTGGTGGTCGCCACGCCGGTGGTGTTCTACAGCGGCGGGATCTTCCTCCGGGGCGCCTTCAACGGCCTGCGCCTGGGCCGCCTCACCATGGACCTGCCCATCGCCCTGGGCGCCCTGGTGACCTATGGCCATAGCGCCATCGCCACCCTGCTCCACGGGCCGGAGGTCTATTTCGACACGGTCACCGCCTTCCTCTTCACCTTGTTGGTGGGCCGCCTGCTCGAATCCGCGGCCCGGGCCCGGGCCGCGGCGGCCACCGAACGGCTGCGCAGCCTGACCCCCCGCACCGCCACGGTGATCCGGGCCGACCGGGAAACCACCGTTCCCCTGCGGGAGGTGCAGGTCGGCGACCGGGTGCTGGTCCGGCCGGGGGAAACCATGCCCGTGGATGGGGAGATCCGTTCCGGCACCACCACCGTGGACCAGGCCATGCTCACCGGCGAAAGCCGGCCCGTGACCCTGGGGCCCGGACAGACCGTGGCCGCCGGCACCACCAACCTGGATGGCGCCGTGGAACTCCACACCCTGCGGGTGGGCGAGGGCACCACGGCGGCCCACATCCTGCGGCTGGTGGAGGCCGCCCAGAACCGCCGGCCACCCATCCAGTCCCTGGCCGACCGCATGGCGGCCCGGTTTGTGGGCACCATCCTGCTGCTGGCCCTGGCCTCGGCCCTGGTCTGGCTGTGGCTCGACCCCTCCCGGGCCCTGGAGAACAGCGTCGCCCTGCTGATCATCACCTGCCCCTGTGCCCTGGGTCTGGCCACTCCGGCGGCCATGGTCACCGCCACCGGGGCGGCGGCGCGCCTGGGAATCATCTTCAAGGACGGCGCGGTCCTGGAGCGGCTGGCCAGCATCGGGCGCATGGCCCTGGACAAGACCGGCACCCTGACCGAGGGCGAACCCCAGGTACTGGCCCTGCACCCGGCCCCCGGAGTGAGCGAAACCGAACTGCTGGCCACCGCCGCGGCCCTGGAACGCCATTCGGAGCATCCCCTGGGCCGGGCGATCTTCCGCCGGGGCCGGACGCTGCTGGACCCACAGGCCCCGCCCTGGGACCAGGTCCGCAACCATCCGGGCCAGGGGCTGGAGGGACAGCAGGGCAACATGGTGGTGCGGGTGGGACGACGGGAATTCGTGACCGAGGGTCTGCAGGACTGTCCCCACCCCCCGGCCGGCGACGCCACCCTGGTCGGCTGTCGGGCCGGTGGGCGGTTGCTGGGCTGGTTCACCCTGGGCGATGCCCTGCGGGCGGATGCCCCGGCGGCGGTGGCCGCCCTGCGGGGGCTCGGCCTGACCGTGGACCTGCTGTCCGGCGACCAGCCCTCCGCCGTGGCCCAGGCCGCGGCCGCCGTGGGGATCGACGGCCAGCGGGCCGGCCTGCTGCCGGCGGACAAGGAGGCCATCATCGGCCAATGGCAAACGGCGGGCCAACGGGTGGCCATGGTGGGGGACGGCATCAACGATGCCCCGGCCCTGGCCCGGGCCGACGTGGCCTTCGCGGTGGCCAACGCCACCGGCCTGTCCACCGCCACCGCCCATGTGGTGCTGCTCAACCGGCGCCTGGGGCTGGTGCCGGCGGCGGTGGCTCTGGCCCGGCGCACCCTGGCCATCATTCACCAGAACTTTTTGTTCAGCATTGTCTACAATCTGGTGGCCATCCCCATGGCCCTCACCGGCCACGTCTCCCCCCTGGGGGCGGCCGTGGCCATGCCGCTGTCCAGCCTGGCGGTGGTGTTGAACGCTTTGCGGCTCAACCGCTTTCGGGAAGAATGGATTCCTCCTCATGGACACCCTCTACCTGCTGCTGCCCATTGCCCTGCTGTTGAGTCTGGCGGGATTGATCGGTCTGGTCTGGGCCCTGCGCCGGGGGCAGTACGACGACTTGGAGGGTCCGGCCCATCGGATTCTCTACGAGGATGACGAAGCAATGATTCCCCGGGAGTCGAACTCCCGGGGAATCAAGGGAAGCGATCCGCCTGTTGGGAGAGAGGGGTAGGCGGACCGCTCCTGTTCGATCGCACTCTACTGGCCGCCACCCAGATTGTGGACGTACAGGGTGACCTGCTTGATGGCCAGCGGATCCAGCTTGCGGCCGGTCCCCTCGAAGCCTGCACCCCAGGCGGGCATGTGGCCGGTGCGACCCTGGGCGATTGTGGCATACAGGGTGTCCCGCTCCCCTCCGAACAGCCAGATGGCATCGGTGAGGTTGGGAGCGCCGATGTTGGCATCCACCGCTTCCCCGGCCACCTTGCCGGTCAGGGAGCCCTTGCCGCCGTCACCATGGCAGGCGTTGCAGGCGGCATCGCCATGGAACAACTCCTTGCCCCGGGCCACCGCCTCCTGGTCCGCCGCCGGACGGCCCGAAACCGCCACCACGTATTCCACCAGGTCCCGCACCTGCTGATCGTTCAGGGCGCCACCCGCGCTGTCCAGGTGGGCCGGCATGGCCCCCTGGCGGCCGTTGTCGACGGTCGCGTGAATGGTTTCCAAAGTGCCGCCATAGAGCCAATCGTCATCCACCAGGGCCGGAAAGCCACCCACCTTGGCCCCGACCCCGCCGCTGCCGTGGCAGGGGGCGCAGTTGTCGCCGAAGATGGCCTTGCCGGCGGCAATGGCATAGGCCGCCAACCGGGGATCCTGGCGGATCTGGTCCAGGGATAGCTGGGCCAACTGATCATCGAAGGGCTTGCGGGCGGCCTTGGCCTCCGCCAGTTCTTCATCCAGTTGCCGGTACTGGGACCAGCCCAGGGTGCCCGGAGTGAAGCCGTCGGCCAGGGGCCAAGCCGGGTAGAGAAACCAATAGCCTACCGAAAAGACGATGGTGGCGTAAAAGGTGTACAGCCACCAGCGGGGCAAGGGATTGCTGTATTCCTTGAGGGGATAGCCCTCGTCGTCGTCCCACTGATGACCGGTGGTACCCGCTTCTTTATCGTGTTCGCTCATGGCGCGTTCTCCCGCGTCTTACCGTGGAAGCCGGGAAGCGGCTTCCATCAGTGGAGGGTGGAGGGAGGCCTCCCCCATCCATCAAGGTTAACTCGGTGGTCAGCCCGTCACCGGGCCTGGGCCTGATAGGAAGAGAAGTCCACCAGGGTGCCCAGCATCTGCAGATAGGCCACCAGGGCATCCAGCTCGGTGATCTCTCCGGGCTTGCCATCGAAATCACCGGTGGGAACCTTCTGCCCGTAACGGCCGATCAGGCCATCGGTCTTGCCCCCGGGATTGGCCTGGGCCTCCAGGTCGTCCTTGGCGCTGGCGATCATCTCCGGCGCATAGGGAACCCCCACCCGACTCAGGGCCGTCATGCGCGCCGCCACGTCGTCATAGGCCAGGGGGGTCTTCTCCAGCCAGGGATAGGCCGGCATCACCGATTCCGGCACCATCTGCCGGGGAGCCCGCATATGCTCGATATGCCAGAGATTGCTGTATTTCCCACCCACCCGGGCCAAGTCGGGACCGGTGCGCTTGGAACCCCACTGGAAGGGGTGGTCGTATTTGCTTTCCGCCGCCAGGGAATAATGGCCATAGCGCTCGGCCTCGTCGCGGAAGGGGCGGATCATCTGGCTGTGGCAATTGTAGCAGCCTTCGCGGATGTAGATGTCCCGCCCCCGCAGCTCCAAGGGGGTGTAGGGGCGCATTCCCTCCACCGTTTCGATGGTGCTTTCGATGAAGAACAGCGGCACGATCTCCACCAGCCCGCCGATGGCCACCACCAGGAGGGTCAGGATCCCCATCAGGGGAATGCTCTTTTCAATGGTCGCGTGTTTCACGGTCGCCTCTCCTTCGCCTCTTTCAGGAGTCTGTCGCAGAATGGCCATCCATGGCCATTCTGCTCGTCGGAAGGCGAAAACAAGTTTTCACCTTCCTCACGGGATCAATCGGTTGCACCGATTGATCCCGGCGGCGCATCCCTGCGCCACAGAGCCTGCCGCATTCTGCGACAGGCTCTCAGGCCGCTGCCCGGGCCGCCTGGGGCGTCCGGAGTCCTGTTGGAGCCGGTGCGTTGCGGATGGTCATCACCACGTTGTAGACCATCACCAGGGCGCCCAGCAGGAAGACCACCCCTCCCAGGGTGCGAATCAGGTAGTAGGGATGCATCGCCTCCACCGTCTCGGCAAAGGAATAGGTGAGGTTGCCGAACTGGTCATAGGCGCGCCACATCAGCCCCTGCATGATGCCTGAGATCCACATGGCAGTGATGTAAATCACAACCCCGATGGTGGAGAGCCAGAAATGGAGGTTGATCAGGCCCACCGAATGGATGGTGGTGCCCCACAGACGCGGGATCATGTGATACAGCGCCCCGAAGGACACCATGGCCACCCAGCCCAGGGCGCCGGAATGGACATGGCCGATGGTCCAATCGGTGTAATGGGACAGGGCGTTGACCGACTTGATGGACATCATGGGCCCCTCGAAGGTGGACATGCCGTAGAAGGAGAGGCTCACGACGAAGAACCGCAGGATCGGATCGGTGCGCAGTTTGTGCCAGGCACCGGAGAGGGTCATGATGCCGTTGATCATCCCGCCCCAGGACGGCAGCAGCAGCATCAGGGAGAAGGTCATGCCCAGGGTGGAGGCCCAGTCCGGCAGGGCGGTGTAATGCAGGTGATGGGGGCCGGCCCAGATATACAGAAACGCCAGCGCCCAAAAGTGGACGATGGACAGCCGGTAGCTGTAGACCGGCCGCTCCGCCTGCTTGGGCACGAAATAGTACATCAACCCCAAAAAGGCCGCCGTCAGGAAGAACCCCACCGCGTTGTGACCGTACCACCACTGCACCATGGCGTCCCGCACCCCGGCGAACACCGGGTAGGAGTCGGTCAGGTTGACCGGAATGGCCAGATTGTTGACCACATGCAGCATGGCCACGGTGATGATGAACGCCAGGTAGAACCAGTTGGCCACATAAATATGCGGTTCCTTCCGCTTGGCCAGGGTGCCCACGAAGTTGATCAGGTAGGCCACCCATACCACCGTGATCAATAGATCGATGGGCCAGATGGTCTCGGCGTATTCCTTGCCCTGGGTCAGCCCCAGGGGGTAGGTGATCACCACCAGCACCACCACCAGGTTCCAGCCCCAGAAGGTGACCGCGGACAGGAAGTCCGAAAACAGCCGCGCCTTGCAGGTGCGCTGCACCACATAGTAACTGGTGGCGAACAGCACCGACCCGCCGAAGGCGAAGATCACCGCCGAGGTGTGGAGGGGCCGCAGGCGGCCGAAGGACAGTTGCGCGATGCCGAAATTGAGGTCCGGCCAAGTGAGCTGGGAGGCGATCAGCACCCCCACCAGAAATCCCACCACGGCGTAGACCACGCCCATCACCGCGAACTTCTTGATCACCTCATAATCGTATTGCTCTGTCAATCCATGTCCCGGGGACACCGCCGTCTCCTTTCCGCTCTGTCTGGCAGACCCTGCCGGAAGATGCCCGGCAATCTCTTGGCCCATGTTCGGCCGATCTTCTCTCATCCCCCGTTTTTTATGGCTTCAGATATATAGGATCTGCTATAAAAAACCCAGAAGAAATTTATATTATTGTATATAAATTCTTGACGAATTCGTAACAGACTGGACCGATCAATACGGGATTCATCCCTGCTTCCCATTGGATCGAGGAGGCTTTTCCATGAGTAACAGCACTGCCACATTGTACGCCGCACAGGTCAAGATATACCCCTCATACCAGTCGGGGTTCTTTCGAAAAATACGCTGGTCTGTACTGTTCTTTTTATTGGGGATCTACTATCTGATACCTTTCATCAGATGGGAAAGGGGTGGTGGTTTACCAAATCAGGCGGTGTTGTTTGATCTGCCGAACAGAAAATTCTACCTGTTCGATATCGTCGTCTGGCCCCAGGAAATCTTCCTGCTCACCTTTCTGCTGATCCTGATGGCGGTGGGGTTGTTCTTCATGACTTCGCTGGCCGGACGGGTGTTCTGCGGCTACATGTGTTTCCAGACCGTGTGGACCGACCTGTTCCTCGCCGTGGAACGCCTGTTCGAGGGCAGCCGCAACCGCCGCATGAAGCTGGACCGGGAGGGATGGTCCCTGGGCAAGGGGCTGCGCAAGGCGGGCAAGCATCTGGCCTGGCTGATGATCGGGGCCGCCACCGGGGGAGCGTTCGTGTTCTATTTCGCCGACGCGCCGACCCTGTTGGGGCGGTATTTGGATGGCAGCGCCTCCTTTGCCGCCTGGTTCACCTTGATCTTTCTCACCCTCACCACCTACGTGATGGCCGGCTTCGCCCGGGAGCAGGTCTGCATCTACATGTGCCCCTATGCCCGGTTCCAGGGGGCGATGTTCGACCAGGACACCCTGGTGATCGCCTATGACGAACAGCGGGGCGAACCCCGGCAGGCCAACCGGCGGCAGCGCAGCGACGGCGTCCCTGGTCACTGCATCGACTGCGGGGCCTGCGTGCGGGTGTGCCCCACGGGGATCGACATTCGCGACGGGCAGCAGTATCAATGCATCACCTGCGCCGCCTGCATCGATGCCTGCGATGCGGTCATGGATCGGATGAAGTTGCCCCGGGGGCTGGTACGCTATACCTCGCTGCGGGAGCTGGCCGGTCTGCCCACCCGGCTGCTGCGGCCCCGGGTGGCGGTGTACGGGGCGATTCTGCTGCTGATGGCCGGTGGCATTGCCTGGAACCTGGCCACCCAGGCGCCGGTGGATCTCAACGTGCTGCGGGCTCGCAAGCCCCTCTACATCACCCGCTCCGACGGCTCCATCCAGAACAATTATACCGTGCGGGTTCTCAACATGACCTCCCGGCCCCAGCATTACGCCCTGACCGCCGAGGGGCTGGACCACGCCCACCTGACCGTGGCGGCCAGCAGCAACGGCGGACTGAACGTGGAGCCGGGAGAAGCGCTGCCCTTCACCGTCTATCTGGCCCAGGCGGCCGGCTCCGGACAGCCGGGCCCCCAGCCGATCACCTTTCACCTGCGGGCCACCGACCCTGCCGGTGGCAGCGATGTCTATCAATCCGTTTTCATGAGGCCTTGAATCCGATGCGCAACTCCACTTCCGATGCCACGGCCACCCGGCGCCGCTGGTTGGCTGCCGGCCTGGGCCTGCTGGTCACGGTGCTGGGGGCCAATGCCACCCTGATCGTCCTCTCCAGCCAGACCTGGAACGGACTGATCACCGATCGGCCCTTCGAAAAGGGGCTGGCCTTCAACCGGGTTCTGCAAGCCCAACGGGATCAGGATGTCCTGGGCTGGCGCGGCACCCTGGATAGCGCCACCCTGACGGCCGGCACCGACCATCCCTTGATATTCCGACTGCTGGATGCCGCCGGGCAACCCGTGACCGGCGCCCGGGTGACCGGTACCCTGTTCCGGGTGGTCCACCAGGGTCACGACCGCACCTTGACCCTGGCGGAAACCGCGCCAGGCCATTATTCGGCACATCTCGTGGTACCGCTGCCCGGGGTATGGGATGTGAAACTGGTGGCAGTCCGCGACAGTGCCGAATTTCGTTTTGTCCGGCGGATTCAGGTCCCCCCAGGGGGCCAATCTTGACCTGAAAGGAGCTGCCGATGGAATTCGAGACCATCAACCGCTTGGCCAAGGAGTTTGCCCTGGTTTGGTTTTTTCTGCTGTTCGTGGGCATCGTCCTGTGGGCCTTCTGGCCCGGCAACCGCAAACGCTTCGAGCAGGCCGGACGCATGGCCCTGGATGATGATGGGAATGATGTGCAGGCCTCCAGGGAACCGCAGGCGGGAGAAACCCCCGCCCGCGGCCGTCCCGAAGGTTGAAGGAGAGTTCAGTACTTCTCGAACCCGGCGTCGGAGGCGGATCCCCCGTCGGCCGGGTCCATGTCCAGGGCAATGCCCGGATCGGCCTTCTTCCTGGTCGGGGAGGACTTGGCAGACGGGGGAGCCGGCAGTGCTTTGGGTTTGGCGTCCGCTGCTTTGGTCCGGGGGGCCTTGATCCCGACGGCCCGGGGAGCCAGACGCCGGGGAACCAGACCGGTATCGGCGGCGCCGGTCCGGAAGAAGCCGATGGTCCGATCGAGCAGTTCCGCCTGGCTGGACAATTCCTCCGCCGTGGCCGCCATCTCCTCCGAGGCGCCGGCGTTCTGCTGGATCACCTGATCCAGCTGCTGAATGGCGGCGTTGATCTGATCGGCACCCTGATTCTGTTCCCGGCTGGAAGCGGCGATTTCCTGGACCAGTTCACTGGTGCGACGGATGTCCGGCACCAGCTTGGCCAGCATGGTGCCGGCCTTCTCGGCCACCGCCACGCTGGAGGCCGACAGCCCGCCGATCTCGCCGGCGGCGGTCTGGCTGCGCTCCGCCAGCTTGCGCACCTCCGCCGCCACCACCGCGAAGCCCTTGCCATGCTCCCCGGCCCGGGCCGCCTCGATGGCGGCGTTCAGGGCCAGCAGGTTGGTCTGCCGGGCGATCTCCTCGATGATGGAGATCTTCTCGGCGATCTCCCGCATGGCCCGCACCGACTCGTTGACCGCCCCCCCGCTTTCCTCGGCATCCCGGCTGGCTTTCTGGGCAATGGCTTCGGTGGTCTGGGCATTGTCGGTGTTCTGCTGGATGTTGGCGGCCATCTCCTCCATGGCGGCGCTGGTCTCCTCGATGGATGCCGCCTGCTCGGTGGCCCCCTGGGCCAGCTGGCCGGCGGTTTCGGAGAGTTCGTTGCTGCCCGCCGTCACCTGGGAGGCCGAGTTGCGCACGTTGCCCACCACCTCGGAGAGCTTGTCCACCATCTGGCGCAGGGCGTCGGCCAATTCGCCCAGCTCGTCCCGCTGGCGGATGTTCACCCGGGCGGTGAGGTTGCCCTGGGCTACCTCCCGGGCAAACGCCACCGCCTGCTTGAGCGGATCGGCAATGCCGTTGGCGGTGAACAGCGCCATGCCGGCCACCGCCGCTGCCAGGACCAGCCCGGCGATCAGGATGCCCCGGATCAAATCGTTGATGGGCTGGCGCACCTCGGCCAAGTCGATCTCCGCCAGGACGGCCCACTGTACACCTCCCAGATCCAGGGGGGCATAGGCCGAAAGTACCGGATTGCCGTTGTAGTCGGTGATCACCTGGGCGCCCGGGCGCCCGGCCAGGGCCTCCTGGGACCCTTCGGTCTCCACTCCGTTGGCCTCGATGGTGCCGGCGAAAGAGGCCGCCACCGAATGGCCGTCCTTGTCCAGGAAGGAGTCGGAACGCATGCGCTTGTCCGCCCCCACCAGGTAGGTCTCGCCGGTGGCGCCCATCCCCTCCCGCTGCTGCATGATGCCGTTGATGGCATCCAATGGCAGTTGCAGGGCCACCACCAGTTCCACCTCGCCCCCATGCACCACCGGCTGGGCCACAAAAGCCGCCGGGGCCTCCTTGCTGGGGGCGTAGGGTTCGAAATCGGCCATGCCGTAGCCCTTGGACTGGATCACTTGCCGCACCAGCCGCCCCAGGTTGGAGTCGGCATATTTGCCGTTGACCATGTTGGTCTGGTAGTCCGGCTCCCGGGTGGCCGAATAGAAGACGTACCCGTCGGGATTGATCAGGAAAAGATCATAATAACCGTACAGTTGCTGATACTTCTTGAAGAACTCCCCGCCCTGCTCGTCCACCGGGCTGAAGGCCTCCGCCACGTCCATTTCCGCCAGCAGAATCCATTTCAGCCCCTTGATGTTCAGAGGGGTCCAGGCCGACAGCACCGGGTTGCCGGTGTAGTCGATGATGATGTCCGCTTCCCGGGAGCCCCCCAGGGCCCGGTTGGCCGCCTCGGTATCGACCTTGCCCCGGGCCGGATCGGCGAACGACGCCACCACCGAGTGGTGTTTGGGATCCAGGAACGAATCCGAGCGCATCAGCTTGTCCGGACCCACCAGGTAGGTCTCACCGGTCTTGCCCATGCCGGAGCGTTCCGCCATGATCCGGTTGATGGCCCCCAGGGGCATCTGCAGGGCCACCACGCCGATGGTCTTGCCGTCCTTCTTCACCGGACCGCCGATGAACGACGCCGGTTCGTTCTTCGATGGCGCGTAGGGTTCGAAATCCTGGAGGGCGATGCCAGTGCGGGCCTCCTGGAACATCCGACCCAGGCCGCTGGAACGCAGGGGGCCGGTCACCAGGTTCTGCCCCAGGTCCGACTCCCGGGCCACGGTGTAGATCACGTCGCCGCTATTGGCGATCAGGAACAGGTCGTAGTAGCCGTACTCCTTGCTGTAGTGATCCAGCCAGGGGGCATGGCGCTTGACTGCCGCCTCCCAGGCCGGTCCGCCGCTGCGATTGCCGTCCTGGACGAAGGCCTCGCCGATGGCGGTCAGGGCCTCCGCCACCGTGGCATTGGCCGACAGCACCGTCACGTCCCCATAGCGCTCACCGAACCAGCCCTCGATCTGGCTTTTTTTGATGTCCCGCACCGCGCTCAGCTTGGCCATGGCCTCGCGGCGCAGGGTGGCCACCGTCTCGGTCAGGACCCCCATGTCGCCCTTGCGTTCCGCGAAGAACTTTTCGATCTGGGCGCGTTTGATCTCCCGCACCGCCGTGAGCTGGTTGAAGGCGCTTGCCATCAGCGCCTCCGTGGTCAGATAACTCGCGAACCAGCCCACCAGGGCCAATGGAATCAAGCCGGCGGCCAGAAACAGGCCGATCAGCTTGGGGCGCATCCGGACATTCTTCAGGCTTGTCATGAGGTCATCCCCCCCCTTGAAATGACTGCGACGCCCTCCTCACCCCCAAGGATGGGCGTGCGCAGCTGAAACCAGCTTGGATCCGTCAATCTACCGCTGGTGAAAGGGAAGATGAAGAAGACGGGCGGAATTTCTTTTGTATCCGCAAGGGAAATTATCTTGTAGGTCGAACGGACATCCCGGGTCAGGGAATCAACTGGTGCTTGACCGCGTAGCCGATCAGTTCGGAATTGTTCTTCAGGCCCATCTTGTCCAGCAGGCGCCGCCGGTAGGTGCTGACGGTGCGCACGTTGAGGGCGAGCTTCTCCGCGATGGTGGAGACTGTCTCGCCCGAGGCCAGCAGGCGCAGGACGGTGAATTCGCGGTTGGAGAGGCCTTCGTGGCGGGGGATGAGGGGGTCGCGGTTCCAGTCCCGGAGAATCCGCTCGGCCAGCAGGGCACTGACATGCTTGCGGCCGCCATGCAGGGTGCGGATGGCGGTGATCAGTTCGCCCGGATCGCTGTCCTTGGTGAGATAGCCGTCGGCGCCGGCCTTCATGCAGCGCAGGGCCAGGACTTCCTCGTCGTGCATGGTGAAGACCAGCACCGGCAGTCGAGGGTTCTCCAGTTTGAGCCGTTTCAGCACCTCCAGGCCGTCCCGGTCGGGCAGGGAGATGTCCAGCAGCACCAGATCAAAAACGCCGGCCAGGATTGCCCGGAGGGCATCGCCCCCCCGGCCCGATTCTCCGGCCACGGTCATGTCCCCTTCGGCCTCCAGGAAGGTGCGCACCCCCTGCCGCACCGTGGCGTGGTCGTCCACATGGAATATGCGAATCATTCCTCTTCCTCCCGATCCCCCGGACGGCGGGGAATCCGGGCTTCCAGAATGGTGCCCCCCCGGGGGGAAGTGACATAGCGCAGGCTGCCATTCAACTGCTTGGAGCGTTCCATCATGCCCTGAATGCCCATGCAATGGACGTTCATGATCGCCTCGGGGGTGATGCCGGCGCCGTCGTCGGTCACCCGCAGGATCACGTCATTGTCGTCCATTCCCAGATAGAGGGAAACCCGTTGGGCGCCGGCATGCTTGGCCACATTGGTCAAGCCCTCCTGGGCGATGCGGAACAGGGCCGTCTCCCGCTCCTCTCCCAGGCGCACGTTCACCGAATCCGGGTCCAGCAGGCAGGCCACCTGGAAATGCTGGGAAAAGCGCTGGGCCAGCCATTCCAGGGCGGCCAACACCCCCAGCTGGTCCAGGATCTTGGGCCGGAGTGAGGCGGTGATGCGGCGCAGGGTTTCCATGGCTTGTCCGGCCAGGCCGAAGGCCTCCTGCACCTGGAGACCCCCCGCCTCCTGCTCCGGGCAACTGCGGCGGCCAGCGGCCAGGACCATCCGCAGGCGGGTGAGGATGCCCCCCAGGTCGTCGTGCAGTTCGCGGGAAATGCGCTTCTGTTCCTGCTCCCGGACCCGCTCCAGATGGGTGGAAAGGAGCCGCAGTCGCTCCTCGTTGGCCCGAATGTGCCGCATCAGCGGATTGCTGACCGCGAAGAAGGCGCCCACCCCACCCAGGATCACCACCAGGGCGACGGCCGCGGCCAGCAGTCCCGCCGCGACGAACTTGTGGCGGATCTCGGCCAGGTCGATCTTGGCCACCAGCCCCAGCCCCAGCACCGCCACCGGTTCATGGGCAGCCAGCACCGTCACGCCCCGGTAGTCCAACCCCACCAGGCTGCCGGATTGACCGGACAGGGCGCGGCGCATGGGTTCCGCCAGCTCCGAATGCCAGGGCAGCGGCCGCAGTTCCTCCAGGGGCAGGTGGCGGCTGGGGGAAACGAAAACGATCCAGTCACCCTCCCGCCGGGCCAGGACCAGCTCCCCGGTGCGATCCAGCCCCCGGCTTTGGGACAGGGCGTCCAGAATCTGGGACAGGGTGGCCTTGGTGGCCCCCTCGGGATAGTCGTTGCTGTAGACCTGGTCGAACCGGGCCACCGCCTCCATGAGGCGGGCCTGCTGGCGGGCGCTCTCGACCAAACGGTTGCGCTGCTCCTCGAAGGAGCCGTGATACAGCATCCCCAGGGTGACCCCGCCCACGACGGCGGCCACCAGGGTCATGATCAGCACCAGCACCAACAGCCGGTTGCGATCCTCCGTCACCGCGCCCCACTCCCGAAAAGGTTCCATCCGAACCCGCAAAGGGGGATACAATGCCCGCGTCGCGCTGCCCGGGGAAAGACGCCATGTTCGAATTTCATCAATTCCGCTCCACCGGCAGGTCCCCGGTCGTTCCGGCCCAGGCCTGCCCTCCCGCCGCGCCGGTGACCCGGCTGGCGGTGATGGTGTGGGGGGAACATTGCACCGAATGCGCCGCGCCCGCCTGCTTCGCCACCTGTGACCTGTACCGGCCGCGGCCCGATGGCCGTTGCCGGCGGTTCGAGGAAGGGCTGCGGCCCAATCACGCCTGCGGAGGGTTCCGGGGGTGTGGGGCGGAGTTGGTCTTTCGCAAGTGGGCCAAGCTGGAGGCCCGGGGCAACACCGCCCTGGAACCGGTGGCCGTGGCCCTGGCCCGGGAGCGGTGGGCCGGACGAATCGCCCCCTGGCTCAACCGCCTGGGAGCCCTGCTGGCCGCCCTGAGGGCAGGAGATCGCTGGCGGCATCTGGCCTTCAGCCTGCTGGAACGCTGGAACCGCCGCCTCCACCACCACAACCCCCACCCCGATCTCAAACCCGACGGCTTTCTGCTGGAACTCTACAACCCCGGGCCGTCCCCCCTGGCGCTCTTTCTCACCATGGGCATCGCCCGCTCCAGCCTGGAGCCCCAGCAGCGCCAGCACCCCCTGCCCCCTCCCCTGACCCTGCCGGTGACCGCATCCCCCGGCCATGTCCGGTACTTTTTCGAGCGGCGTCTGTTCCAGGACATCAGCGACTGCGGGCTGCCCTTCGATATCACCCTGCTGCCCCAGGCCGGTCAGGAGGCGCACCTGGTGGTCCTCGGCGCCGATTTCGTCACCCTGGCCTCCCCCATCGCCGCCGGTTTTGCCGAGCCGGTCAAATGCCTGGTCTGGGACCTGGACAATACCCTCTGGGACGGCACCCTGCTGGAAGGGGAACCACAGCACCTGAGACCCGGAGTGCTGGCGCTCTTGGAGCATCTGGACCGCCGGGGGGTGCTGCACAGCATCGCCAGCAAGAACAGCCACGAGGCCGCCTGGCCAGTGCTGGAGCGGCTGGGCGTGGCCGACTATTTCCTCGCCCCCCAGATCCACTGGGGACCCAAGAGCGGCAGTCTCACCGCCATCGCCCGCCGCCTGGACATCGGCCTCAACAGCCTGGCCTTCATCGACGACAGCCCCTTCGAACGGGCCGAGGTGGCCCAGGCCCACCCCCAGGTCACCATCCGCTCCGCCACCGACGTGGATGAACTGCGGCACGATCCCCTGTTCCAGGGCAACGCCACCCCCGAGGCGGCCCGGCGGCGGCGATTCTACCAGGAGGCCCTGCAACGGGAGGAAGTCCAGCGGCAGTTCGGTGCCGACCAGCGGGGTTTCCTGGCCACCTGCGGCCTGGAGCTGGCCCTGTGGCCCCTGGGGCCCGCCGACCTGGAACGGGTGGCGGAACTGACCCAGCGCACCAACCAGCTCAATTTTTCCGGCCGCCGGTATGCTCGTGCGGATCTCGCTCCCCTGCTGGCCGATCCGGCTCTGGAACAATGGGTCCTGGCCTGCCGGGACAAGTTCGGCTCCTACGGCACCGTGGGCTTCGGCCTAGTGCGTCGGGACAACCGGGAGGTGCGGGTCGAGGAGTTCATGCTGTCCTGCCGGGTGCAGGGCCGGTTCATCGAACAGGCCTTCTTCCACGCCCTGGCCGCCGCCCAGCCGCCGGGACCGATGCGGCTGCGGGTGGTCTTTCAGGCCACCTCCCGCAACCAGCCGGCCCGCCAGACCCTGGAGACCCTGGCGTTCACCGCCGCCGATGACGGCGACCGGAACAGCCTGATCCGGGACCTGCCCGACGCCGCCGAGCTGGACTGTGCTTTCATTCAGGTGCGTCCGGAACCCTTCGCGGAGTGACCTGGGTCAATCCGGCCCGCGCCAGGCCGCCAGCCGGTGCAGCCCCGAGCCGGGGGCGGTGAACTCCCCGATGAAGGCCCGAACCCAACCGATGGTGATCTCCAGTCCGTCCTCGAAGGCGACGCGGGGCTCCCACCCCAGCAGCTCCCGGGCGCGCCGGTTGTCGGCGGCCATGCGCCAGATCTCGGTGGGACGATAGGGCAGGCTGCCAAAGCGCAACTCGGAGCGCGAACCGGTGCGGGAGTGGATCATTCGGATCAGATCCCGGATGGCGATTTCCTGCCCCGAGCCCAGGTTGATGGTCTGCCCCAGGGCCGCCGGCTGCTCGCCGGCCAGGATGAAGCCGTCCACCAGATTCTCCACGAAATTGAATTCCCGGGTCTGCCGGCCTTCCGTGGCGTGGATGGGCCGGTCCCGCAGGCAGTCGGTGATGATCTCCGGAATCACCGCCCGCTGGCTCTGATAGGGACCGAATGCATTGAAGGGCCGCAGGATGACGATGGGCCGCTTCTGCTGTTCCATCAGCATGCGGGCATACTGTTCGCCGCCGTACTTGCCGATGGAATAGGGCGAGATGGGGTTAGGAGTCATGGTTTCGGTGAAGGGAAATCCGGTCTGGCAGCCGTAGACCTCGGAGGTGGCCACATAGATGAAGCGGTCGTAATCCTCCAGGGACTGGAGCAGGTTGGCGCTGCCCTTCATGTTGGAATCCAGGGCCTCCTGCACATGGGTGAAGCTGTCGCCCACATGGTTGTAGGCCGCCAGGTGATAGACCACCTGGGGTCGGAAGGCCCGCACCGCCGCCAGGCTGTCCAGGTTGCGCAGATCCGCCTCGATCACCCGGATGCGGTCCCAGACATCCACCAGCCGCACATTGTCCATGAGGCTGTGATACTTGGTGGTGACGGCCACTTCCGCCCCCATCCCCACCAGCCGTCGGGTCAGATGGGAACCGATGAACCCGGCCCCACCCGTGACCAAGACCCGCCTGCCCGCCAGCTCGCTCATGACTGCTCCCTGTAGGTGAAGAACCGCTGCAGGTCCCGTTCCGCCTGCCGGTGTTCCGACTCGGTGTTGAAACTGATCTGCAGGCCCTGATGATCGAAGGCCCCCAGGCGGCCCAGACCGATGAGATGCTGGAAAAAGGTTACCAGACCGGCGCCGTCCGGCTGGGCCAGCATGGCCGGGGCGACCTCGCGAAAAGCCCATTTTTCCATGACGAAGCAGCCGATGAAATAGGTGAACACCGGCTTTTCCTCGAAGCGCTCCACCCACCCCTCCGGACCCACCCCCACCACACCGAAGGGGTTGCGGATGGCCGAGGTGACCAGGGTCACCCCGGCCCCCAGGCGGCGATGGTGGGCCAGCAGCCGGGCCAGGTCCAGATCGATCATGGTATCGCAGTAGGCCACCACGAAGCGTTCCCCCACCGCCTCCCGCACTTCCCACAGCCGCTCCAGCATGCCGGCCTCCTCCCCGGCATCGAAAAAGCGGCAGTCCAGTCCCGGGGGCGCCTGGGCGAAGTGGTCCCGGATCACCTCCCCCCGATAGCCGATGCAGAAGTGAACCCGCCGCGCCCCGTGCCTCCGGTAGAATTCCACCACATGATCCAGCATGGGACGCCCGTTGACCGGCACCATGCCCTTGGGAACCCGGTCGGTCAGGGGCTTCAACCGCACGCCCCGGCCGCCGCACAGGATCACCACCTCCCAGTCGCGCCCCTCCTCCCCGTCGTCGGCCATCCCTCCCCCTCTTCACGGTTGCAGCGGTCATCTCCGGGGAATAATGACCTTCCCGGGAATTCCGGTCAACTTCCGGCTCCTTGGACCCGGCACTCCGAACCCGGTAGACTGGCGGGCGTGCCCTGACCGGCTGCGACCATGCCACCGCAAGGCGAGGTTCCAGATGACCGCCGACCGCTTTCCGTCTCCGACCTGTTCCGCTGCCGACCTCCGGCAGGGACCGGAGGATTCGGGCCGTTCACGGGGAACGCCTTGACCGCCACGGCCCCCCATCTGGCCCTGGGCCGCCAGGGCGAGGAGCGCGCCGTCGAACACCTGCGCAGGCTGGGCTATCGCATCATGGCCCGCAACGTCCGGACCCGGTTCGGGGAACTGGATCTGGTGGCCAGGGATGGCGACACTCTGGTATTCTGCGAGGTCAAGACCCGACGGGACGGCGACTGCGGCGGTCCCGCCGCGGCCATCGATTGGCGCAAGCAACAGCGCCTGGTGCGGCTGGCCGGGGCATTTCTCCAGCAGAATCCCCAGTGGGAGGAGCTGGAATGCCGTTTCGATGCCGTGCTGTTGTGGCGTCAGGGGCCGGAATGGCGGATTCAGGTGATCGCCGACGCCTTTCGGCCCGGCTGGTGGTGAACAGGTCGCGTTGCCTTTTCTTGCGGTCGAGGACAAACCAATGAACCGATTTTCAAGACCCCTACTCCCCTCACTGCTCCTGTTGGCCGCCCCCCTGGTGCTGACCGGGTGCGAAACCGCCGCGGTGGTGGCCGGCGGTGCGGCGGCTTCCGCCCTGGGCGAACGGCGCTCCACGGCCAATTATCTCGAAGACAAATGGCTGGCCATGAAGCTGCGCAAGGCCTACCTGGACAGCGCCAAGATCTCGGCCCCCAACATCAACGTCTCGGTCTACAACGGCAAGGTGCTGCTCACCGGAGCGGCGGCCAGCGAGGGTGAGATCGACGAGGCGATACGGCTGGCCAAGGCGGCCCGGGGCGTGGTGGAGGTCCGCAACGAATTGAAGGTGCAACACGAGACCGCCGCCGAGCTGGCCGAGGACATGCTGGTGGCCAACAAGGTCAAGCTCAAGCTGTTGGCCGACCGGGATGTGCGCGGAGTGGACTATCATGTGGAGGCAGTCAAGGGCATCGTCTATCTCTCCGGCTCCGCCCACACCGTCGAGGAGCGGGATGCCGCCGTCAAGCTGGCCAGCGAGGTGGGCGGCGTGGTCCAGGTGGTTTCCTATATCGATGTCGATGACAAATCCTTTCCGGTCAACCCCGAAGCCCGCCAGGACCTGCCTCCGGCCCCCCTCGGCAAGAAACGCACCGCCTCGGACATGCTGGAAGACAACTGGGTGGCCCTGAAAATCCGCACCGCCTATGTCCAGAACGACAAGGTGCAGGTGGGCAACATCAATGTTTCGGTCTACCGGGGCCAGGTGTTGCTCACCGGCACCGCCGCGTCCGAGGAGGAAATCGCCGAGGCCATCCGCCTGGCCAAGAACGTCTGGGGCGTGGCGGATGTGGTTTCGGAACTCAAGGTGCAGCACGTCTCCGGTGCCGAGGTGGCCAGGGATGTGTGGATCACCAGCCAGGTCAAGGTCAAGCTGTTGGCCGATCCTGTGGTCAACGGCCTGGATCTGCAGGTGGAAACCACCAAGGGCGAGGTCTTCCTCACCGGCGTGTCCCGGACCGTTCAGGAGCGGGACCGGGCGGTGCGGCTGGCGGAGGAGATCGAGGGGGTGACCAAGGTGACCTCCCTGGTCGAGGTCGATCCCGAACCCGTCAATTTCGACCCGTGATCCTTCCCTCCCCCCTGCCGGCCGTCTTTCCGGGCGCGTTGGCCTCCCTGCTGGGGCCGCGGGCGATCACCGATCCGGTGGCCCTGGAGGCCTACGCCTGGGACAACACCGGCCTGCGTTTCTGTCCCCAGGCGGTGGCCCTGGCCGAATCCGCCGCGGAGGTCGCCCGCATCATGGCCCTGTGCCATCGGCACCGGGTGCCCGTGATCCCCCGGGGCGCCGGCAGCGGCAACGTGGGCGGGGCATTGGCCGTGCGGGGTGGGTTGGTCCTGTCCACCCAGAGGATGCAGCGAATAGTGGCGATCCGGCCCGAAGATCGCTATGCCGTGGTCGAGCCGGGGGTGGTGAACAACGACCTGCAGGAGGCCCTCAAGCCCCACGGCCTCTTTTGGCCCCCCAACCCCTCTTCGGCCCGCACCTGCACCGTGGGTGGCAATCTGGCCATGTGCGCCGCCGGTCCCAACGCTCCCCGCTACGGGGTGACCCGGGATTGGGTCCTGGGCCTCAGCGCCGTGCTGGCCGACGGCACGGCCATCCGCACCGGGGGCAAAACCACCAAGGGCGTGGTGGGTTACGATCTGACCCGACTGCTGATCGGCTCCGAGGGCACCCTGGCGGTGGTGACCGAGGCGATTCTCAAGCTGGCGCCCATTCCTCCGGCCCGCCGCCTGTTGCGGGCGGTGTTCGCTTCGGTCCCCGACTCGGTGCAGGCCATCTCCGCGCTCATGGCCGAGGGCACGCCACCCACCGCCATCGAATTCCTGGGACCCGCCACCCTGGACCTGCTGCGGCAGAGCGGCGGGGTGGCGCTGCCGGCGGCCGGACGGGCCCTGCTGCTGGTGGAGACCGCCGGCGATGACGAGGAAGTGGACCGGCTGGCGGCGGGGATTCTCCGGGACCTGGAGCGCTTTCATCCCCTGGAGGTGGTGCGGTCCCGCACCGAGACCGAAGCGGCCCAGGTCTGGGAGGCCCGCTTCGCCCTGGCCCCGGCCCTGAAGAAGCTGGCGCCCAAACGGGTCAACGAGGACGTGGTGGTGCCGGTGTCGCGCCTGGCCGAACTGATCGCCGGTCTGGAGGCCCTTTCGACGACCAGCGGTTTGCCCATCGCCAACTTCGGACACGGTGGCAACGGCAACATCCATGTCAACATCCTGGTGGATCCCAGCCTGCCGGAGATGGCGCGGCGGCTGGAGGATCTGTTGGACAAGATCTTTGCCCTGGTCCTGCGCCTGGAGGGCACCCTGTCGGGCGAGCATGGGGTCGGCATCCAGAAAATGCCCTACATCCACAACGAGGTGGACCCCGCCACCATGGCCTTGCAGCGGTCCATCAAGGCGCTGTTCGATCCCCTGGGGCTGCTCAATCCGGGCAAGATCTTTCCCCCTGGGTCGGTGTGAGTTCCATTCTTCAGCCAGACAGGGTACTGCCGCGAAATCCGCAAAACGACCTTTCAGGGACTGCTGACCTCTTGCACGTTTCCTTAAAAACATGTACAATCTATCCCATGTAATAAGTCACGCTTTCAAGGAGGCATCATGCAAAACATGACCATCGCGCAGCTACGCGCCGCGAGCGATGCCGGCGGCGTGGCAGGCGTGACCCTGAAAGGCCAGGGCGGGGTGTTCCTTGTGCAAATCGCCACCCGTAGCGGCTCCGATGCCGTCTTGGCAAAGGCCCGCAGCAGCGAGCCGCGCCGGTTCGGCAATCCCATTGCGGCCCTGAATGTCTTGCGCGACATCGGCATCACCATCGGCCAGTTCGACGCCAGCGAGTGGAACCCGGATGCGAAGGAAAAAACTCCCGGCAATCGTGGGCGAGCCGAGGCCATGCGCAAGGCGCACCAAGCCGCCGCCTACGCGGAATGGCTGGCCGCCGAGATTCAGGAAGCCATCGACGATCCCCGGCCGAACCTCTCACACGATGAGGTCATGGCCGAGATGGACGCTGACATTGCGGCCCTCGAAGCCGGGCACATGCCAGCCAGGAAGAAGCGTGCTTGAGCGCGCCCGGCTGATCCATGGCGATGCCGAGGACTCCTTACCGCATCGAGTGGCGACCGAAGGCTCGTGAGGACGTGCGCGCCATCGTTCGATACATCGGCAAGGGCAACCCGACCAGGGCGCACAGCATTGGTCAGGGGCTGCGTGACAAGACCTTGCCGCTTGCCCAGCACCCGGAGCTTGGTCGCACCGGGCGGCCCGGCCTGCCGGACTCTGTGCGCGAGCTGGTCGTGCATCGGAACTACATCGTTTTTTATCGCGTACTCCATGAGGCGCGAACCGTGGAGATTGTGCGAGTGAAACACGCGGCGCAGCAAACGCCGTGACCGCTTGGTGATGCCATCGAGCTGGCCAGCTCGATGCGCTGTGGCCGAAGCGGCCCAGGTCTGGGAAGCCCGCTTCGCCCTGGTTCCGGCTTTGAATTTGAAAAAGCTGGGTAACTATTCAGCACCCACCCTGACGAAAAATCCTTGACACGGTTCTTCGTGATTTTCTGAGAAACCACCAGGCCAGTCCGAGGGCTGCCAGATTTTGTCCTCTGCCGCCCCTCCGAGGGC
>PEAP01000053.1 GCA_002753665.1 Magnetococcales bacterium DC0425bin3 | reverse complement strand
ATCTGCTGGCCCATGGACCGGACCTGGTGTGGCTGGACGGACCGGACCTGGCGACGCTGGAACGGGACTCCGGTCGCCGGTATCTGGCGGATGGCCTGGTGTTCCGGTCCCGGATCGGGACCGGGGCCAGTCTGTGCCACGACGGCGTCTGTGCATCCCCGAGGCTTCCCCCATCCACGGCTTCCATCGGTGGAGGGTGGAGGGAGGCTTCCCCCATCCATCAAGATTGCTCGGCTGCTGGACAGGGAGAATCGATTGTTGTATGATATATATTGAAACTTCACCCGCCAACGGAGACCCGGTATATGACCTGCGGTATCGACGAAATCCTGAACAACACCCGCTCCACCCTGGACAGTGCGGTCAACGATCTGATTCAGGGACTGACAGCCGACTACGATCTGGACGTGAGCCTGGAGGACATCGCCAACGCTCCCCAGACCCGGGAACTGCTTGGCGCCTTGCAGTCCTATGCCGTATGGCTGATCCATGAGCGGGGTGCGATCGGGTCGAAGCGGACCTGACGGTCAATCCCAGCGGATGCCGTCCTGGACGGGGGGAGATGCGCCGGCTCCCGGCGGCATTTTGACCAGCAGCAGGGAGGCATGGCCCTGTTCCAGGACATCCAGGGGCACGCTGCCGGCCCACAGGCGTTCCAGATCTCCCCGGGAGCTGTCGCCCATGACCACCAGGGCGCCGGCGCCGGCTTCCTCCCGGATCGCCTGGCCCGCCTCCGGCCCCTGGCGGATGATGGCGTCGGAGGTTTTGCCCGTGGCCCGCAGCCGGTCCCGGGCCTGGCGGGCGCAGGGTTCGCAGGGATCCTGGAGCAGGCGTCCGCCCCGGACCACCCGCACGCCCAGCACGTCCACCCGGGGACCCAGCACCGGCAGCAACGCTTCCAGAAACGGCCAGGCCCGGCGGGAGGCGGGGCTGCCGTCCAGGCACAGGATGACTCGCTGATCCACCGCCGCCACGCCCTTCACCACCAGCACCGACACATAGCCCCGCAGGGCGACCCGATGGGCCAGGTTGCCGGTGAGCAGGCGGTGCAGCCCGCGCCGGCCGGGGTCGGACAGCACCAGAAGTTGTTCGGGGTCATGGGGGTCGAACCGCTCCAGCAGGGTGGACAGCAGCGGCCCGAAATCGACCCGCAGCACCACCGTGCCGCCGTCGGGGCGTCCCAGGTGAAAGAACCAGCAGTCCTCCTCGCCCTCACGGAGACGCAGAGCGGTGACCCGTTCGTTCACCACGCCACAGTCTTCCAGGAAGGGAATGGCATGGGTCAGCAGCACCAGACCCGGGGGCAGGCGGTCCCAGTCTTCCCGGGGGACCTCTGCTCCGAAGGGCGGCGGGGCTTCCTCGGCCAGGGTGCCCGGGCGGATGGTCATCACGGTGAGGGGAAACCCGCCCCTCCGGGCCAGGGTCGCGCCGGCGCGCAGGGCCTGCCAGCAGAGCGGGGATCCATCCAGGTGGATCAGGATCTTCATGGTGTCTCTTTCTCCTGCTGAAGCCGCAGCGTGTGGCACAAGGTCCCGAAGGTCGGACCCGGACAGGCGGAGCGGCAGAACCGGTGATCCAGCAGCGGCGCCAGGCGGGGCAGGGCCATGCCGGGGGGACCGTGGATCAGGTGGTCCTGGCCGATGCGTTCCAGGAGTCCGGCGTTGTTGAGGACCTGCAGGACGTTCATGGGCGTTTCCAACAGAAACAGCCGTCCGCCCCGTTCCGTCACCCGTTGCAGCAGATGGTCCAGCACCTGGACCCCGCTGGCGTCGATGTGGTTGACGGCATTCAGGCGCAGGGCCAGGTGTCGGGCCTGGGGATGGTTGCGCCAGATGCGCACGAAGGCCTCGTCCACCCAGTTCATGGAGCCGAAGAACAGCGGCCCTTCCACCCGCAGCAGGGGCAGTTGGGGGCAGGCAGGGAACGGTTCCTGGGCCGCGCCGCCACCGGGGGCGCCGTCCCAGGCCGATTCCCGCACCGTCGGGCGGCTGGTGCGGGCCAGGTAGAGGATCATGGACAGCCCCACGCCGGTGAACACCGCATATTCCAGATGCAGCAGCAGGGTGGCCAGAAAGGTGACGATAACCACCGCGCGATCCGCCACCGTGGCCCGAAGGCACAGCCGCAACGCCTTGCGGTCCACCATGCCCGCCGCCACCACCAGCAGCAGGCCGGACAAGGCGGCGATGGGCAGGCAGGCGGCGCTGCCGGCCAGCAGCAGCACGGTGAGCATCACCAGCGACCCGGCCAGCACCCCGGCCAGGGGGGTGACGGCCCCGGTGCGATGGTTGACCGCCGAGCGGGTGAAGGAGGCGGTGACCGGATAGGCCGAAAACAGGCTGCCGGCCAGATTGCCCAGGCCCTGGCCGATGAACTCCTGGTTGGAATCCAGCCGCTGCCGGGTCTGGCTGGCGATGGCCTTGGCGATGGCCACGGCTTCCATCAGGCCCAGCAGGGCGATGCCCAGGGCGGCGCCGAACAGGTCCTGGAACAGGGTCCAGTCGTCCAGGAGGGGCCGGGGGGGGGGCGGGGGGGGGGAGGGCAGGTCGCCCACCACCCGGATCGGCCCCTCCCAGCCGAACAGCCCGCCGGCCACCGTGGTCTTGGCGTTGAGCGCCACCAGCGCGCCGCCGCCGGACCAGACCAGGAGGCCACAGACCACCAGGGCCAGCAGCGGCCCTGGCGCCGGCCCCAGGGCGGGACTCCAGATCCGCCGGGTGCCGATCACGATGAGCATGCTCGCCAGGCCCAACAGCAGGGTGGGCCAATGGATCGCGGACAGGTGGCTCAGCACCTGCCACAGGGCGGCCGGGGTGGAGCGCACCGCCGGCAGGGTGGCGGCGAAGGCCGGGTCGAACAACAGATTGGGCAACTGCTTGAGGATGGTCAACACCCCGGCCCCGGCCGAAAAGCCGATCACCACCGAATGGGAAATGAAATCCACCAGGGCGCCCAGGCGCACCAGGCCGAGGCCGATCTGGATGACCCCCACCATCAGGGAGAGGGTGATGGCCAGCCGGACGTACTCGGGGCCGAAAGGCTCGGCCAGCCCGGCCAGGGACCCGAACACCATCAGGGACAGGGCAGTTGAGGGACCGGTGATGAGCTGGGCCGAACTGCCCCACAGGGAGGCCACCATGCAGGGCACGATGGCGCCATACAGGCCATAACGCACCGGCAACCCGGCGATCAGGGCATAGGCCATGCCCTGGGGCACCGCCACCACCGCCACGGTCAGGGCCGCCACCAGATCCAGCCGCAGGGAGCGCCAGCGGTAGTAGCGCAGCCAGGCGGCGCAGGGGAGAACGATGGGCAGCAGGGTGCGCAGCATGCCGTGGGCCTGAGGGGAGGGACAGTGACCGCTGAAAGCCGCGGAGCGGCTTTCAGCGGTGGAGGGAGGCATCCCCCATCCATCTAAAGAGTCAGCAAGAGCAATACCAACAGGCCTAGGTTTCAAGCCATCCAGCCAATTCCTGTCGCACCAGGGCGGCGAGGGCGGCCAGCCATTGGGGATGGTCGTTGAGGCAGGGGACCATGCGGAACGACGCCCCGCCGGCCTGGAGGAACGTCTCGCGCCCTTGCCGGCCGATTTCCTCCAGGGTTTCCAGGCAGTCGGCCACGAAGCCCGGGCAGGCCACCACCAGGTGGCGACGGCCCTGGCGGGGCAGGTCCCGGAGCAGGGCGTCGGTGGCCGGTTGCAGCCACTGGTCGCGGCCGAAGCGCGATTGGAAAGCCATGGACCAGCGGTCTTCCGTCAGCGCTAACGCTTGCGCCAGACGTTCGGCGGTACTTCGGCACTGGTGGGCGTAGGGGTCGCCCTGGTCCACATGGCGTTGGGGCAGGCCGTGGAAGGAGAGCAGCAGGTGATCCTCGGGCGTCAGCACCGGTCCGACAGTGACGGCCAGGGCTTGGATATAGGCCGGATGGTCATGGAACGGTCCGGCCCAGCGCAGGGCCGGAATGACCCGCCGCCGGGTCAGGATGCGGCTCACGGCTTCCAGGGTCGAACCGGTGGTGGAGCCGGCGTATTGGGGATAGAGGGGAAAGACCAGCAGCCGGTCGTGGTGGTCCAGCAGGTGCTGCAGGCGGTCCGCCAGGGCGGGTTGGCCGTAGCGCATGGCCAGATCCACGGCCACCGTTCCCCCCAGGGCCTGGGCCACGCCCAGGGCCTGTTGGCGGCTGTGGTGGAGAAGAGGACTGGTGCCATCGGCGCGCCAGATGGCGCGATAGAGCGCCGCGGAGCGGTCCGGTCGGGTGCGCAGGATGACCCCGTGGAGCAGCAGCCACCAGGGCAGCCGTGGCAGATCCACCACCCGGGGATCGGAAAGGAATTCCGCCAGGTAATCCCGCACCGCCGGGGCGGTGGGAGCCGCGGGCGTTCCCAACTGGATGAACAGGACGGCTGGTCCCATGCTGTTGCCCTCTCGATGCGGTTTGCGCGTCGTCGAATGCCGAGCCGCTCCGTGGGCCGGCGGAGAACGGCGACGATACCAGAATGCCAATGGACGGGACATGATTGGAACAGATGGTGGATTTGGGGGGACTTGGATGCTTGCCTGAATCGCCGTGAACGGGCAAAATGGATCCCACGGATCGTCCAGAGAACGTGAAACTGTCCAGCAGGAGATTGGAGTCCCCCGTTTTATGAGCCATTCGCCCCAGCGTCCGACCCACGACCTCCGAATTCCCTCCATCAATCCCATCGGAATGCTGGAGCAGTATGCCATCGATCAGGACTGGAACACGGATCGGGTGGATGAATTCGAGCTGTGGACGGAATTTCCCACCCAGTGGGGGACCTTTCGGCTCTGGGCCACGTTTCACGAGAACTCCAGCTTCCTCCAGTTCAATTGTTACATGAACCTCAAGGTCCCGTCCCGTCTGCTGGGCCGCACCGCGGAAACCCTCACCCTGATCAACGAGCGGATCTGGCTTGGCCATTTCGAGATCTGGGGCGAGGAATCCATGCCGGTGCTGCGCATGGTGATTCCCCTGCGCAACAGCCGGCTGGAGGACGAGCAATTGGACGACATCATGGTCTCCCTGTTCCAGGATGCCGAACGCTTCTATCCGGCCCTGCAATGGGTGATCTGGGGCGGCAAATCCCCGGAGGACGCGGTGGCCACCGCGATCCTGGATACCGAAGGCGAGGCCTGAGTGCGGTCGAAAGAATTCCGCGCCGTCGAATGCGCAAAGTGACTTGACTGGCGCGGCAAAGGGGGCTAAGGTTTCGCTCCTGTTCATGCCTCACCTGGAAGGCGGGGCAGACGGGCGGTTAGCTCAGTGGGAGAGCACTACCTTGACACGGTAGGGGTCAGAAGTTCAACTCTTCTACCGCCCACCATTAATCAAATAAATCAAACAGTCAGGCCACTTTTCGGAGTGGCCTTTTTCGTTTCTGGTTGCGCGGCATCCGCTTTGCAGAACAGCATCTCACGACAGCTTGACCAAAGCCGCCACCACCGCCACGGCCGCCACCATCATGCTGCCCAGCTTCAGGGTGAGGCGGTATTCCATCTCTCGCAGGTCGGTGCGGGTCGCCAACTCGGCTTCGGTCTGCGCCTGCTTGAAGGCATGGGAAACCGCCTCGGCCTGTTGGTCGGTAAACCCGGCATTGCGCAGGGTCTTGATGAACAGATGCGTGTCGAAGGTGATGGTCGCCATGGGTAGCCTCCGAGTCCATTTTATCACTTCCCCACGATGATTGACAGCGCGTTGCGCGCCCGCGACGAATTGAATCAAGCCCTCCGCCACCGCCGCCGATGAAGTCTCCAGCGGGATCGGAGCAGGACAGGACTGTCCTGAACGGCTGAACCGGTCCCATCGCGACCATCAGGAACCGCTTGCCGGGAGAACGCGGGATGTGCAAACGTTTGATCACCAGACGCCAACTGGTGACGGGGATGAGCGCCCTGTCGCTGGCAGCCATGCTGCCCCGCTGGGGGCAGGCGCTGGAGCGGGGGCCGTCCAAGATCACCATGGATCAGGCCATGACCTGGTTGCGGGAAGGCAATCGGCGCTTCGCCAACCGCTCCCTGCGTCAGCCCAACCTGACCGTGCGCCGCCAGCGCGAACTCGCCGATACCGGCCAGCATCCCTTTGCCACCATCATCTCCTGCTCCGACTCGCGGGTGCCGGTGGAGATGGTCTTCGACCGCGGCCTGGGGGACCTGTTCGTGGTGCGGGTGGCCGGCAATGTGGCCGATACCGACGAGATCGCCACCTGCGAATACGGCATCGGCCATCTGGCCACGCCCCTGCTGGTGGTGCTGGGGCACAGCCAGTGCGGGGCCGTGACCGCGGTGGTCAAACAGACCCCGTTGCCCGGAAAACTGCCGCTGCTGGTGGACAACATCCAGCCCGCCGTGGACCGCGCCCGGACGCTGATCACCCGGCCGGACGAGGACGCCCTGATCCTGGCCGCCGTCAAGGAAAACGTCCGCCAGTCCCTGGCCGACATCTTCCGCGGCAGCGAGGAAATCACCCGCCTCACCCAGCAGGGCCGCATGGCCGCCGTGGGGGGCGTCTACCACGTCGAAACCGGCGAGGTGGAATGGCTCTGACGACCCGGCAGGCTCAGGACCGGAACGGGTTCTCCAGCACCATGGTCTGGGAGCGGTCCGGTCCTGTGGACAGAATGGCCACCGGCACCCCGGTCAGCTCCTCCAGCCGGCGGACGTAGGTGCGGGCGGCCTGGGGCAGGGCGTCGAACCGCTCCAGGCCCTCGGTGATCTCCCGCCAGCCGGGCAGCTCCTCGTAGACCGGCACGCAACTGTCCAGCACGGCGGGATCCGACGGCATGGTCTCCAGGATCTCGCCGTTGCGGCTGTAATGGGTACAGATGCGCAGGGTCTCCAGGCCGTCCAGCACGTCCAGCTTGGTCAGGGCCATGGCGGTCAGGCTGTTGGTGCGCACCGCGTGACGCACCACCACGGCGTCGAACCACCCGCAGCGTCGCCGCCGGCCGGTGGTGGCGCCGAATTCATGTCCCTTGCTGGTCAGATGCTCGCCCACGGCGTCGGTCAACTCGGTGGGAAACGGTCCGCTGCCCACCCGGGTGGTGTAGGCCTTGGTGATGCCCAGCACATAGTCGATGTGACGCGGCCCGATGCCGGTGCCGTTGCAGGCATTGCCGGCCACGGTGGAACTGCTGGTGACATAGGGATAGGTGCCATGCTCGATGTCCAGCATGGTGCCCTGGGCGCCCTCGAACAGGATGGCGTCCTGCTGCCGGATGCACTGCTCCAGATACACCCCCACATCGGCGATCAGCGGCGCCATGACATCGGCCATGCGCAGACAGTCGTCCCGCAGGGTGTCGGCATTGAAGGTGGTGGCCTGGTAGTAGTTCTCCAGCATGTAGTTGTGGTAGGAGACGTTCTCCCGCAGCTTGTCCTCGAAGGACTGCCGGTTGTACAGATCGCCCACCCGGATGCCGCGCCGGGCGACCTTGTCCTCGTAGGCCGGACCGATGCCCCGCCCGGTGGTGCCGATCCTGCTCTTGCCCTTGCGCTTTTCCCGGGCCAGGTCCAGCTCCCGGTGGTAGGGCATGATCAGGCTGGCGAGGGGCGAGAGCTTCAGGTTGCCGCCATTGATGGCGATGCCCTGGCCGGCCAGGGATTGGATCTCTTCCAGAAAGGCGGTGGGATCCAGCACCACGCCGTTGCCGATGACACAGACCTTGTCCTGACGGATGATGCCGGCGGGGATGAGATGAAGAACATACTTGCGCCCCTCCACCACCAGGGTGTGACCGGCGTTGTGCCCGCCCTGGAAGCGCGCCACCACATGGGCGTCCTCGGTCAGCAGATCGACGATCTTGCCCTTGCCCTCGTCCCCCCATTGGGCTCCCACGATCACCACATTGGCCATGATTCACCTGAGCTTTCATTGTTCATTGGAATGGCAGACGGCTCCTCACCATAACGCACCACCGGGGGCGTCGTAAACCGATGGCGCATGGCCGGCGTCGAAGGTTGGGCCGAACGGGCAATTCTGCTAGAATCCGCCCGCCCGCGGAGACGGTACCCCATCGGCGACCACTTCGCACCCTCCCTGGAAAGGTCAGGACCCATGATCTACCCCACCATTCTGTCCGGCGGCGCCGGCACCCGGCTGTGGCCCCTGTCGCGCCATGCCGCGCCCAAGCAGTTCCTGCGGCTGGTCGATCCGGAGCAGTCCCTGTTCCAGGCCACCCTGGTGCGCATGCAGGGCGTGGCGGAGGTGGGGGGGCCGATTCTGGTCTGCAACGGCGATCACCGTTTTCTGGCCGCCGAACAGGCCCGGGCCGCCGCGGTCGCCCCCCAGGCCATTCTCCTGGAACCGGTGGCCCGCAACACCGCCCCGGCGGTGGCCTGCGCCGCCCTGTACGCCCAGAGCATCGACCCCGACGCCCTGCTGCTGGTGCTGCCATCGGATCACCTGATCGCCGACCAACAGGCCTTCCACCAGGCCGTGGCCACCGGCGCCCGGGCGGCCGGGGCGGGGTTTCTGGTCACCTTCGGCATCCAGCCCCAGGGCCCGGAAACCGGTTATGGCTACATCCAGCGCGGTCCGTCGAGCCCCCTCCCGGAGGTGTTCCGCGTGGCCCGCTTCGTGGAAAAGCCCGACCGCGCCACCGCCGAGGGCTACCTGGCCACCGGGGAATTCTACTGGAATGCCGGCATCTTCCTGTTCCGCTGCGACCGCTTTCTGGAGGAACTGGACCGCCATGCCCCGGACATTTTGGCCGCCTGCCGTCCGGCGATGTACGGCGCGGTCACGGATCTGGACTTCCTGCGCCTGGAACAGGCCGCCTTCGCCGCCTCGCCCAGCGACTCCATCGATTATGCGGTCATGGAGAAGACCGACCGGGCGGTGGTGGTGCCCATGGAGGTGGGCTGGAGCGATGTGGGCTCCTGGTCCTCCCTGTGGGAGATCGGCCCCCCCGACGCCGACGGCAACGTCATCTTCGGCGACGTGGCGGTGCGGGACGTGCGCAACTGCTACCTGCGCAGCCAGGACCGCCTGCTGGCGGCGGTGGGACTGGAAGGCCATGTGGTGGTGGAAACCGGCGATGCCGTCCTGGTCGCTCCCATGGACCGTTCCCAGGACATCAAGGATGTGGTGATCCAGTTGAGCCGCAGCGGCCGCGAGGAACACCGCAGCCACCAGCGGGTCTACCGGCCCTGGGGCAGCTACAAGGCGATTCACGTCTCCGAGCGGTTCCAGGTCAAGTCCATCACCGTCAACCCGGGCAGCGCCCTGTCCCTGCAGATGCATCACCATCGGGCCGAACACTGGGTGGTGGTGAAGGGCACCGCCCGGGTCCAGCGGGGTGACGAGACTTTCCTGCTCACCGAGGATCAATCGACCTACATCCCCCTGGGCACCCGCCATCGGCTGGAAAACCCCGGGCGGATTCCCCTGGAACTGATCGAGGTGCAGTCCGGCAGCTACCTGGGCGAGGACGATGTGCTGCGCTTCGAGGACCGTTACGGCCGGGAAGAACACGGCGCGTGAAACACCAATCACTCGATGGATGGGGGAAGCCGCGGCAAGCCGCTTCCCGGCTGCCACGATAGAACCAAACGACAAAGGAATGCATGATGGAGAAACCGGAACGTCTGGTCTGCTTCGCCCATGGCAAGGAGGGTACTCCCTGGGGCAGCAAGATCGCCCGCCTGGCGGAGGTGGCCCGCGGGCGGGGCTGGGCGGTGGACAGCCCGGACTTTCGCGCCATCCCCGACCCGGACCAGCGGGTCCGGCGGCTGCTGGAACTCCACCCGTCGGCCCGGGGGCCGCTGGTGCTGGTGGGCTCCAGCATGGGCGCCTACCAGTCGGTGGTGGCCTCCCGGACCCTGCAACCGGCCGGGCTGTTCCTGATGGCCCCGGCGGTCTATCTCTGGGATTACGCCGAGCAGGATCCGACCCCCAACGCCCGCTGGGTCACGGTGGTCCATGGCTGGTCCGACACCGTGGTGCCCCCCGCCAACGCCGTGCGCTTCGCCCGCCAGCATGGCGCGACCCTGCACATGGTCCAGGCGGACCATCCCCTGCAGAGCGCCCTGCCGGTCATCGCCCGGCTGTTCGACTGGTTTCTGGAAGACGTGGAAGCAGGGGTCAAGGCCGCGGATCGATGAGGACCTCGGTGGGGCCGGTCGCGGCCTTCCTGGTCACGGTCAGGCGCAGCGGCTGGCCCACCGGTCGCTCCCGCAACAGCCGTACCAGGACATGGCGCTTCGCCACCGGCTGGCCGTTGACCGCCAGAATCCGATCCCCCGCCGCCAGACCGGCCCGGGCCGCCGGGGAGTCGGGGCCGACCCCCTGCAGGGTCACCCCCTCCGGCCCCTCGGCCGCCGCCTGATCCAGCTCCAGCACCACCCCGATCCGCGGCGACGGCGGAACCGCGGGCGGGGGCGGGGTGCCCCAGGCGTAGTCCGCGGCGTCGGGGGGCACCCAGTCGGCGTCGGTGGACCAGGGCAGCAGGGTGGCGAAATCGGTCCAGCCGCGGCTGCGCAGCTGGTGGGGAATGCCGTGTCCACGCAGCAGATGCCCGCTGCCCACCAGGGCGACGATGCGCCGCTCGGGATGGGCGGTCAGATGCTCCAACAGGGCATCGGCCATGGTGGCGTCCCACACCTGCTGGGCGGCGACGAACCGCCCGAAATCCACCCGGCCGGCCATCATGGGATGCTGCTGGAACACGGAATGGAGGCTGATCTCGTACTCCCGCGGCGGCGGGGCGATGGGCGGCAGCCCGGCCCGACGCTCCTCCGGCAGGCCGTCCAGGCCCAGCTCGCGGACCGCGCTCACCAGCTCCCGGGGGGCGTTGAGGGCCAACAGGGGCACCCCATGGTCCCGGGCGTGGCGCAGGATGGGCAGATAGAGCCCGGCATCGAACCCCCAGGTGAAGTACCACTCCACCGCATCCAGAAAGGCCGATTCCTCCAGGTCGCCGTGGCCCCAGCGGTCCAGGTGGGGTTGCAGCGGGCGGGGGAACATCTCCAGGGCCACCACCGTGGCGCGCCCGTCCCGGGCCAGTTCCCGGATGACCGTCAGCTGTAACGCATGATGCCCGGGATCGTCGTGGGTTTCCCCCACCAGCACCAGTCGCCGGGCCGCCAGCTCCGGCCAGAGCTGCGGTGGGGAAATGGGGTCGCCGGCGGGCAGCCTGCGGATCAGGTCCGGTTCCATGGGCAGGGGCATCTGGGTCACCAAATGGATCAGCAGGGCCAGGGTCGCTGCGCCGAGGGCGGCCATCATGACGGATCATCCCCCAGGCGCAGGGTCGGATGGGCGAACTCCCGGCTTACCAGCCCGACCACCGCCGGCCGGGCCAGGGGATCCACGAACACCCGCACCAGGCGCCGACGGCTGGCGCCCAGGTGGTCGATGCGCGGGCTCAGCCGTTCGGCGGGTAGCACCCGGCCCCCGGGACCGATGACGTAGACCGGATCGCCGTGCCTGTAGCGCAAATGGGCATAGGGCGCCCGCTCCACCCGATCCAGCCGCACCAGCAGCTCCAGGGGCGGGCTGGAGCCGTCGGGCAGGGGAATGGGCTGCCGGGCCCGGGCGGTCAGGAAGGCCTCCAGGGCGGCGGCGGCCGTCGGGTCGTGGATCAGGTCCGAGGCACTCCAGGGACCGTCGGCCTCGGGCGCCGACCAGAGCAGGCGGCGGTAGAGGGGCTTGCGGTCCCGCAGCATGCGGCTCTTGCGGCCCAGTTCCGCCAAGGATGCGGGGAGGGTGGGAGCGGCCGGGGACAGGGTCGCGGCCCAATGGCCGGCGGCATAGTCCAGCAGGGGATCGTCCAGGGACTGATGCACCTCCAGGGACGGCAAACCGCCGCCAGCCAGGCGGTCGGTGATGAAGCGGTCCAGCTCCGGCGGCGTGCCGGGCGGGGGGTGCCGTTGGCGATAACAGTCCATCAGGGCCTGGAACCAGTGGTGGAGCAGGGCATCGAAGGCCCGCACCGTCTTGTGATCGTAGACCTGCCGGTACATGTTGTCCCGGGCGGCCAGATAACTCTCCAGGGCGGCGGGTCCCTTGGCCAGGTCCACGCACAGGCGGGGGCTGCCGTCCACCGTTGCCACCCGCAGGCTGTGCAGCAGCCATTCCAGGTCGTAACGGCCGTAGGCGACCCCGGTGAAATAGGCGTCACGCAACAGATAATCCATGCGGTCGGCGTCCAGCTGGCTGGCGATGATCTGCTGTCCCAGGGGCGGCGGTCCGGCCGCGCCCTCGACGCCCCAGAGGCGGGCCAGGCGGCGGCGGAAATCCTCGGGGTCCAGGCCCAGCCGGGCGCAATGGTGATCCACGGTCGCCACCAGGTCCGGATGGCCAATGACCAGGGCCCAGCCCAGGGGTTCGTGGCGCAGGTCCGGCCCGAAGATGCTCTCGAAGACGTGGCTGTAGGGGCCATGGCCCAGATCATGGAGCAGGGCGGCGGTCTTGATGGCCAGCAGCTCCGACCGGTCCAGGAGGGTCGGCTGGCGGTTCAGCAGCGCCCGCAGGATGCGCTTGGCCAGATGCAGGACCCCCAGGGCATGGGAGAAACGGCTGTGTTCCCCGGTGGGATAGATGCGGGCCGCGGCGCCCAGCTGGCGGATGCGCCGCAGGCGTTGCAGGGGCGGGGTGTCGATCAGGTCCAGCAGCAGGGCGTCGCCCCAGTCCAGCGGGTCGGCCGCCGGGCCGTGGGTTTCCCGGTCCAGGGAGATCATGTCGTGGACGGCGTCCCGGAACACCTTGTGGGCCATGGGCGCCGCTCAGACCACCGCCAGCATGCGCTCCAGGGCCACCCGGGCGCTGGCCGCCTCCCGGGCCGGCACCTGGATGGGATTGACCACATGGCCCGCCACCAGGTTTTCCAGGGTCCAGCACAGGTGCTGGAGATCGATGCGGAACATGGTGGAACACATGCAGATGGTGGGACAGAGAAAATGGATTTCCTTGTCCGGTTGCTCCTTCTGCAGGCGGTTGACCAGGTTGAGTTCGGTGCCGATGGCGAAGCGGCTGCCGGGGGGCGCGGCCCGCACCGCGGCCTGGATCTGCTCGGTGGAGCCCAGGACATCGGCCTTCTGGCAGACTTCCAGGCTGCATTCGGGATGCACCACGATGCGGACGCCCGGCACCCGCTGGCGGAACAGGTCCACATGGGCGGGCTGGAACATCTGATGCACGGAACAGAACCCTTCCCACAGGATCACCCGGGCGTTGCGCACCTGGTCCGCGCTCAGGCCGCCCAGGGGACCGGCGTCGGGGTGGTAGACCACGATCCGTTCCAAAGGGATACCCAGGCCGACGGCGCTGTTGCGGCCCAGGTGCTGATCCGGAAAGAACAGCACCTTCTCCCGCTGCTCGAAGGCCCATTGCAGGATGCGCACGGCGTTGGAGCTGGTGCAGACCGTGCCGCCGTGGTCGCCGCAGAAGGCCTTGAGATCGGCGGTGGAGTTGACGTAGGTGATGGGAGTGACGGTGCGCTCCATGTCCAGGATCCGTCCCAGGTCCCGCCAGGCGGCGCTGACGCCGGGCAGATCGGCCATGTCGGCCATGGAGCAACCGGCCGCCAGGTCCGGCAGGATGGCGATCTGGTCCGGCCCCGAGAGGATGTCCGCCACCTCGGCCATGAAATGCACCCCGCAGAACACGATGTAGCGGGCCTGGGGGCGTTGGGAGGCCAGCCGGGCCAGCTTGAGGGAGTCGCCGGTCAGGTCGGCGAAGCGGTAGACCTCCTCCCGCTGGTAGTGATGGCCCAGGATGACGCAGGACTCACCCAACTGCGCCTTGGCGACCTGGATGCGCTGCTCCAGAATGGCATCGTCCAGGGCGTAGAGGGGATCCAGCGGCACCGGAGGGGGGGTGGTCATGATGGGGTCGTTTCCCTGTCTGTCGGGTTCGAAACCCGATCCGTCCCTCGGGCCGCCTCCCCACGCAGAGCGGTTCGGTCGGGTGGCTGCCCGAAGGAATGGATCGTCGCGACGTTCGGTCAGTGGTCCGGCCTGGGGGAACCCGCTCGGCCATGAACGCCTTTTCGGCAAGGATACAACACTTCCCGCTGCCAGGGGTATCGGGAAATCCGTTGGTTGGAATCGATCCCGAGACATGGCCCCAACCCAGTGCCGGTGATGGTATTGAAAATGGTCCGGAAGAAGAGGAGAGATCGATGTCGCTACACTGGACGGAGAGTTCGCTGGCCCGGGATTGGGAACGTCCCGAGGAAGATGAGGCATGGGCGTGTTTGCAACCGGTACCCCATGCCCTGGACACCCTGAAAGAACAGCTGCGTGCCCTGGTGTTGGCGGCCGGCTTCGATGTGGCGGGGTTCGCCCCGCCGACGCCGCCGCCCCATGCCGAGCATTTTCTCCCCTGGCTGGCGGCCGGCTGCCAGGGCGACATGGCCTGGATGGCCCGGCATCCCGAACGGCGGCTGGATCCCAACCGCCTGATGGACGGGCTGGGGGTCATCGTGGTGGCGGGGGTCGGCGTGCGCCCCCCGGAGGCGACTCCGGGGCAGAGGGGGCAGGATCCCGGACTGGCGGCCATCGCCGCCCATGCCCGCCGGCGCGACTATCACGCGGTTCTGAAACAACGCCTCAAGAGGGTCGTGGGGCAGCTGGAGGGCCTGCTGGGCCGGCCGGTGAACGCCCGGGTGTTGGTCGATACCGCGCCGGTGCTGGAAAAGCCCCTGGCGGTGGCGGCGGGGTTGGGCTGGATCGGCAAGAACACCCTGTTGATCCATCCCCGCTTCGGCGCCTGGCTGCTGCTGGCCGAGCTGTTGCTGGATGTGCCTCTGCCGCCGGACGGGCCGCTGGCGGAGCATTGCGGGGCCTGTGATCTCTGTATCCGGGCCTGCCCAACGTCAGCGCTAACGGAACAGCGGCGGCTCGATGCCCGCCGCTGTCTGGCCTACCACACCATCGAATCCCGCCAACCCCTGCCGCCGGCGCTGGCCCGGGTCATGGGCCGGCGGGTGTACGGCTGCGACGACTGCCTGGCCGTCTGCCCCTTCAACCGTTTCGCCCTCGTGGCCGAGGATCCCGCCTGGCCGACCATTCCGGAGCTGACCCGGATCCCCCTGACGGAACTGGCCCGCCTGGACGAAGCCGGCTTCCGCCACCTGTTCCGCGGCACCCCGGTGCGCCGCGTCGGATGGCAACGCTTCCGGGACCTGGTACACCAGGCCCTGGCCGACGACATGCCCCCGGGGGCGAGGTCATGACCCGGAACTCGATCCCTCCTGCACCACCACATGCTTTCCATTGATGTTGCGATGGAAACTTGCTGGAATGTCATCCCAGACCAGCACATCCACCAGGAAGGGAAGGTTGCTTTCGTCCAGGGCCTCCTTGAGTTCCGAGACCAGGGAACGTTGGGCAGGCGTGGTGAAGACCACCAGATCCAGATCGGAGTAGGGACGAGCATTTCCCTTTACACGGGAGCCATGGGCCCACACCGTCACGCCGGAAATGAACCGGCTCAGCAACGCCAGCAGCAGGTCCCGTTGTTCCGGCGTGATGTCCAAGGGGGAGGTCATACCCAAGGGGTTCCCGTCATCGTTTGATATAGGCTGATGGCGTCCTGGATGAATTCTCCAACGATCAACAGGGCCTCCGCCGCCTTGTCACCGCTGTAGTCATGGCTGGTATTGGTTCGGGCATCGGCATATTTCAGCCACTGCTCCACGGGGGAAGGCAGCACATCATTCTGTCCCGCCAACTTGAGGATGGGCTTGGGGCTGTTGGGCACATCCGCTAGACCGGCCTCTTCGGTGAGGTAGCGTTTGAGGTCCTTCCACAGCGTGTCGTAGCAGGTCTCGAACCGTTGGATCACCGACTCGGCAATGGCCTCCCGATCAATCTCCGTGAGTTCGGATCGATGCCGCGCCCGTTGATGGTTGGCGTATTGCATCTTCAGGTGTTGGAGCGATTTCTTGAGCTTGTCATGGTCGATCATGGCGCCCCTGCAATACCATCGGTTCCCGCAACCGAACCTGTCCGTCCGCACCGACTTCCGCTTCGTAGGAGTGCATCATGGCCTTCTCTCCGTTTTCATGGGGGAAATCACCAGCCGTCCCAACCCCTCCCGAATCCGCTTCTCCAGCTCGGCCCCTGCGGCGAAGTGCTTCTCCAGGCTCTAACGCTCACACCCCCCCGAAGCCCCGCTGCAGCACCTGGGTCGAGGATCCCTGCCGCAACAGCTGGCTGGACAGGCGCACCCGGCTGCCCTGGAACCGGGCCTCCACCGTGGTCAGAAAGAAACGGCTCTCCACCGTCAGGCCATGCATCCCGATGAAATAGCGCCCCATGGCCCGATCCATGATGAATTTTTCGATGGATTCATAGGGGCGGCGTTGGCGTTGTTCCAGCACCCGTTCCACATCGGTGGGGCGCATCCGGTCGGCGATGATCATCAGCAGCTCCCGGGGCGCGGTGTTGACGTTGAAGGGCGTGTAGCCGGGCAGGGCGGTCACCAGGGGCGCCAGACGCCCATAGATCGCATCATCCACCCCCTTGACCATGCGCAGCTCCGAAACGCTGGTCATGAACCGGTTGGGCGGACGATAGGGGGGGTCCAAGTTCTGGTAGTCCAGGGTCTCGGCGCCGCCGGGACCGCTCCACTCGCTGTCGGTATCGATCCAGTCGATGATGGCGTAGGCCAGATCGGGTTTGAGTTCCAACAGCGCCAGCAGGCGCTGGAAGCGCTCCAATTCGAAGGGGCTGGTCCGGCCCTCGGGGGCCAGATTGTTGAGGTTGAAGCGGGCCTGGAGGTCCTCCACCCGGCCGGCCACGGTACCGCCGCCGTCCACGGCGATGGGGCTGATGGGCGCTGCCCATTCCTCGCCCAGGTGATCGATGGTGCCGCGGGCGCCGTCACCCCCCAGCACGGTGCGGGCCCACAGTTCTCCGCCCAGGACGATCTCCTGGGCCCGGCTCCGGTTCAGGCTGTTCTCCAGCCGCCGGATGGACAGCCGCTCCGCGCTGGTCATGGACACCAGCGTGACCGTGGCCAGGGCGACGATCAGCAGGGCGGTGATCAGGGCCGCCCCGCGTTGGGACGCCCGATGCCCGGCACGACCGGGGCGAGGCGGGAAAGGGAATGTCATTGCATGATCGCGAACAGGCGGCGCACGGTTCCCAGTCCGGGAACCTCGATGGTGATCTCCAACCCCCGGGGCAGGGTACTCCCGGGCCGGGGTGGTCCCGACGGCCAGGTGCGGTGCCAACGTCTGTCATAATCCATGAAACGGATCTCCACCCCGGTAACCTTGTCCAGGAGGGGTTCCTCCTGGTAGGCGCTGTCCTCGACGCGGTCCACCGCGTCCCACCAGCCCCGCAACAGCCGGCCATCGACCAGGCGGTAGGCAACCCGCAGCAGGGCGCTGCGCGGCAGGTTCATGGGGTTGGAGCGGCCGGTGCGGGTGAAGGCGAGAAAGTCCTCCGCGCTGTCATCGCCCTCCAGGGCGGGTTCGATGTCCCCCTCCGGTTCGATGCCGATGCGGTCCACCACCTGGGCCAGATCCATTTCGAGGCGGGTGAAGGCGGTGCGCAGGTCATTCAGGATCCGTTGCTGGCGGATGACGGTCTCTTCCTGGCGCAGCACCGTCGACAGGCCGCCGAACGCCAACGCCCCCAGGGCGCCGAAAATGGCCAGGGCCACCAGCAGCTCCACCAGCGTGAACCCGGCGCCATGCCCACCGGAACGACCGGACCTACTTCTGTTTGACATCGGGCGGAATTCCCAGATAGGCCTCCAGGGTGGACAAGGTCACCTCGCTCTGTCCCCGGCTCACGGCCACCGTCACCTTGCGGATGGTGGGCACCCCTGTGGAATTCACGGTCTGTCGCCAGAACCACTCCTGCCCGGCCAGGTCTTCCGATCCCTGGGACTCACCGACCTCCGGCCACGCGCCGATCATGCGCAGCTGGGCCACCTGGTTGTCGGCCACCCAATGGGCCAGGGTGCGGTCCCGCACGGCGACCGCGATGCCGGCCCGCTGGCCGGCGCCGGTCACCAGGGCGCCCAAGGCCACGGCCACCACCGTCAGGGCCACCAGCACCTCCACCAGGGAGAATCCGGCCGCGCGACCGGTCATGTCAACCGACCGACAGCCATTGCAGCCGGCCCATACTGTTGCCTTCCAGATGACGGCTGCGGTCCCCGGGGCCATGGAGTTTGAGCAGAAAGGGCTGGTTCTCGCCGCTGTCGAACAGCAACAGGTGGGGCGTAAGCGACGCCTCGCTCCGCACCCGGGCCAGGGGGATGCCGCGGCCCTCCACCGTCAGTTCCAGCCACAGGCCATCCGGCAGCGTCCGGGGGCGCAGGGGACCCTCGGAGATGGGGATCCAGCGGGCCTGGTCGGGATCCGGTTCCGCTTCGTCGGGGCGCAGAAAGGCGAACCCTTCCCGGTGGAACCACACCCCCACCCGGGTCTGGCCCAGCACCGCCTCCTCGCCGGCCAGTTGCAGCAGCGCCCGCAGGCGTTCCCCCTCCAGCCGGCCGGCATCCCCCTCCCGACTCAGCCGCAGGTTGGGCAGGCTAAACAGCAGCACCACGCTCAGCACCGCCAACACCACCAGCAGTTCGAACAGGGTGAAGCCCCGGCTGGAGGCCGACTGTGGACTCATTCCTCCATGTTCCAATTGCCGATGTCCTTGTTGGGGCCTTCGCCGCCCTCCCGGCCGTCGGCCCCCAGGGTATAGAGGTCGAAGGGCCCCTTCTCCCCGGGCTGGAGATAATGATACGGCTGTTTCCAGGGATCCTTGGGCACATGGGACAGGTAGCCGCCGTCCTTCCAATTGGGGGCGGCGGGCTGGCCCTGGGGTCGCTTGACCAGGGCCTCCAGCCCCTGATCGGTGGAGGGATAGACGAAATTGTCCAGCTTGTAGAGGTTCAGGGCGGCCTCCAGGCCGCGGATGTCCTGGCGGGCCTTGACCATGCGGGCCTCGTCGGGCCGGTCCATGATCCGCGGCACCACCAGGGCGGCCAGCGTCGCCAGAATGGCCACCACCACCATGACCTCGATCAACGTGAATCCCCGGGCCTGTTTCATGATTGCCCTCCCCATGGCTGCGTCAGTGGATCAACCGGTTCAAATCGAAGATGGGCAGCAGGATCGCCACCACGATGGTCAGCACCAGACCGCCCATCAGCAGGATCAGCAGCGGTTCCAGGATCCCGGCCAGCACCTTGACCAGGGTTTCCACCTCCCGCTCCTGGGCCTCGGCGGCCCGTTCCAGCATGTGGTCCAGGTTGCCCCCGGCCTCGCCGCTGGCGATCAGGTTGACCACCATGGGGCTGAACACCCGGCTTTCGGCCAGGGTGGCGTGCAGGCTGCCGCCTTCCCGCACCCGCTGGGCGGCCCGCGCCACCGCCTCCCGCATGGGCCGATTGTCCACCACCCGCCCGGCGATGCGCAATCCTTCCAGCACCGGCACCCCGCTGCGGGTCAGAATGCCGAAGGTGCGGGCGAACCGGGCGGTGTCCAGCCCCCGCACCAGGCGGGCGGCCACCGGCAGCCGCAGCAACACCCGGTGCCACACCCGCTTCACCCCCTCCCGGGCCAGCAGCAGACGAATGCCGGCGCCCAGCCCGACCACACCGAGCAGCAGCAGCAGGCCGTGTTCGTGCAGCAGATCCGACAGGGCGATCAGCCCCCGGGTGATCAGGGGCAGTTCCTGGTCGAAGTCCTCGAATACCTGGGTCACCTGGGGCACCACATAGGTGATCAGGGCCACCGACACCCCCAGGGCGAAGATCATGACGATCAGGGGATAGAGCATGGCCAGCCGCACGCTCTGGTTCAGGCGATGGCTGTCCTCCAGATGGCTGGCCAGTCGCTCCAATACCTGGTCCAGTTGGCCGGTATGTTCTCCGGCGGCCACGGTTTCGCGGTAGAGGTCGGAAAACAGGCCGGGAAAGCCCCCCAGGGCATCGCCCAGGGAATGGCCCTCCAGCACCCGGGAGCGCACCGCCAGCAGGATGCCCCGCAGCCGGCGGCTGTCGGTTTGTTCGGACAGGGTGACCAGGGCTTCCTCCAGGGGAATGCCCGCCCCGGTGAGGGTGGCCAGTTGCCGGGTGGCCAGGGCCAGGTCGGTCCGGCTCACGCCGCCCCGGCCGCCGCCGCCCGCCCGCCGCCGCCGCACTTCCCCCACGGTCAGGGGGGCCAGACCCTGCTCCCGCAGCAGCTGGCGCACATGGCCGGGGCTGTCGCCCTCCAGGGTGCCCTTGCGGGTCTTGCCGGCCGCGTCCAGGGCGGTGTATTCGTAGGCGCCCACGGCTCAATCCTCCCGGGTGACCCGCACCACCTCCTCCAGGGAGGTCACGCCGGCCTTCACCAGCCGCAGGCCGTCGGCCCGCAGGCTGTAGGCGTTGCCCCGGGCCAGGGCGGTCAATTCCTGTTCCCCGGCGCCGTCATGGACCCGCACCCGCAGCTTTTCGTCCATCACCAGCAGCTCGTAGACCCCGGTGCGGCCGGCGTAGCCGGTGCCGGCGCAGGTATCGCAGCCCCGGGGTTCCCACAGGGTGTCCAGCTCCTCGTTGGCCAGCCCCAGGGCGGCGCGTTCCTCGGAGGTGGCGGGGCGGGAGCGCTTGCAGGCCGGGCACAACACCCGCACCAGCCGCTGGGCCAGCACCGCCAGCAGGCTGGAGGCGGCCAGGTAGGACTCCACCCCCATGTCCCGCAACCGGGTGATGGCGCCGATGGCGCTGTTGGTGTGCAGGGTGGACAGCACCAGATGACCGGTGAGGCTGGCCTGCACGGCGATGCGGGCGGTTTCCAGGTCGCGGATTTCCCCCACCATCACCACGTCGGGATCCTGGCGCAGGATGGCCCGCAGGCCCCGAGCGAAGGTCAGGTCCACCTTGGTGTTGACATGGGTCTGGCTGATCCCTTCCAGATTGTATTCGATGGGATCCTCCACCGTCATGATGTTGCGGCTGTGATCGTTGAGCCGTTGCAGCATGGCGTAGAGGGTGGTGGTCTTGCCCGAGCCGGTGGGGCCGGTGACCAGGATGATGCCGTTGGGCTTGCGGATGGTCTGGTCGATCACCGCCACCGCCGCCCCGGTCATGCCCAGCTCCTCCAGGCTCAGCAGCCCGGCGCGCTTGTCCAGCAGCCGCATCACCACCCGCTCGCCATGGCCGGTGGGGATGGTGGACACCCGCACATCCACCGGCCGCCCGGCGATGCGCAGGCTGATGCGGCCATCCTGGGGCAGGCGTTTTTCGGCGATGTCCAGCCGCGCCATCACCTTGACCCGGGAGGCGATCAGCGGCGCCAGAACCCGCTTGGGCTCCAGGATCTTGTTCAGCACGCCGTCGATACGGAACCGCACCGACAGGATGTCCTCATAGGGTTCCAGATGGATGTCCGAGGCGTTGCGCTTGACCGCTTCGGTGAACAACGCATTGATCAGGCGGATGATGGGAGCATCGTCGGCGCTTTCCACCAGGTCCTTGGGCTCGCCCAGCTGGCGGGCCACGGCGGAGAGGTCCAGGTCGCCGTCCAGCTCCTCCATCTCCCGCATGGCTCGGCTGGAGCCCAGTTCGTACTCCTGGCGCAGGGCCTCCTCGAAGGCCTGGTCGCTGACCGGGCGCAGCTTCAGGGGACGCCCCAGGTGCCGCCGCAGTTCCGCCACCGTTTCCAGTCCCACCCCGGGCCGGCACAACACCGCCACGGTGCCCTTGGCGCTCTCCCCGGTGATCAATACCCCCGCCTTGCGACAAAAGGCGAAGCCGAGGGAGCGGGAGACCTCGGCGGGGGGAGGAGGAGGGGATTCGAGAACAGCGGGAACCGGATCGGTGGGCACCGGGCAACACTCCCTGTTGATGACGGAGGGCCACGGTCCTCCCGCGGCCCTCCCGGCGTGGTCGTTCAATCCCCGTAGTCGATGACGGTTTCCGTCCGGCCGGTGCCGGGCTCCACGGCGGCCGGGGTCGGCGCGGCGGCGCTGGACTGCCCGGGCAGGCGGTCGGAGCTCGGGGGCAGGTCCGGTTCCGGACCGACGGCGGGGG
>PEAP01000052.1 GCA_002753665.1 Magnetococcales bacterium DC0425bin3 | reverse complement strand
GTTGTGAACAGATCGACCGGATAATCGCCATGGCCGCCAGACCCCACTCGCCCCCTCCAGGGCTGCTGATTCCCCATCACAGCGCCGACGCGCCGTTTCTGGAAGCCTTGACTCCCCACCTGGAAGCATTGCGCTGGGAAGGCTGGATCCACGGCTGGCGCGCCACCCGGGTCGATGGGGACGGCAATCCGCCCGAGCCCCTGCCGGGGGAGGTGGTCCTGGTGCTGTGCGGGCCGGGGTTCGCCGAGGCGGCCGGCAAGGGGCTGGACAACCTGGCCGGGGCCGTGCGCCGGGGGCGGCTGATCTCGGTGACGTTGCGCAACGCCGCGTTGCCCGCCCTCCTGGAAGGCGGCGCGGATTCCCCGCTCACCGGGGGGGCCGTGGAAGTGGCCCAGGATCTGCGGGAACGGCTCTCCCGGTTGCGGCCGGGGCCCTTCGATACCGCCCTCGGTCCGGGAGCGGTCCTGGAAGAGCCGATGCCGACCCCGCCCCACAATCTGCCTACCTTCCGCCGGCCGTTCTATGGCCGCGCCGCTGCCATGGCGGTCCTGGCCGAGGGCCGTCCGGGAGAGGTGACGGTGATCACCGGTCCCGATGGGGTGGGCAAGACCCGCCTGGCCTTGGAATATGCCTGCCGCGGACTGGCGGAGTTCAAGCTGGTCTGGTGGGTGCGGGCCTCGGTGCCGGAGGCGATGGAGGAGGATCTGTTGGCCCTGGCGGCTCTGCTGGGATTGGATCAGGGCACCATCCGGGAACAGCTCATTCGATTGTCCGAGTTCTTCTCCGAAAACTCTGGTTGGCTCCTGGTGCTGGACGATGCCATCGAACCCCGCCTGCTGGGCACCCTGCTGCCGCAGGGCGGGGCCGGGCGGCTGCTGGTGACCACCCACGAGGAGGCCGGTTGGCGCGAGGTGGCCCAGCGGATCCTGCCCCTGGAGCCTTTCACCCCCGGCGAGGCCGGCGGGTTCTTCGCCCTGCGCACCGGCCGGGAGGTGGACAGCGGCATGGGGCAGTTGGCCGGCCGGCTGGACTACATGCCGGTGGGTCTGGAAATGGCCGCCGCCTACCTGTGCCGTTCCGGCATTCCCCCCGAGATCGTGACCCAGTCCGGCCTGTCCGACGGCATCACCGCCCTGTGGCAGCTCTGGGCGGAACGCCTGGAGCGGGAATGTCCCCTGGCCCGGGTGTTGCTCAACCTGCTGGTGTTCCTGGAGCCCCAGGGTTTGCCCCGGGCCCTGGCCCTGGGCTGCCGCAGCCATCTGATCGGCGTGCCCCACCGCCTGCCCATCGCCCCCCGGGGCATGGTCCGGGTGCTGGAGACCCTGGCCGCCTCCGGCCTGATCTGCCTGGACCGGGAGACCATCACCATCCATCCCCGCCTGCGCCACCTGGTGCGGGCCTCCCTGAGCCGGGAACAGCGCAAGCAGCATGCCGAGGCGGCCCTGCGCTTGATTCTGGACCATTTCGACCGGCAGTGGGACATGTTCGAAACCTGGCGGCGGCCCTGGCATCTGGCCCCCATGGCCGCGGCCACCGCCCGTCTGGCCCACTCCTGGGACGCCGACGTGGAGCTGGTGGCCCGGGTCCTGACCCAGGCCGGCAGCTTCTATCACCAGGGGGTGGACTATCAGCGGGCCCGGGAACTTTTGGGCATGGCCCTGTCCCTGGTCGAGGCGCGGCTGGGACCGGACCATCCGGCCATTGCCGCCTGCGCCAACAATCTGGGCGCGGTACTGGAGGATCTGGGGGATCTCCAGGGCGCCCGAGCGGTCCTGGAGCGGGCCATGCGCATCGACACCTCGGTCCAGGGGGCGGACCATCCCAACGTGGCGATTCACGCCAGCAACCTGGCGGCGGTGCTGCTGGAACTGGGGGAAACCGACGCGGCGGTGGCCCTGTTCCAGCGCGCCATCGATATCGACGCCCGCCACCTGGGCAGCACCCATCCCAATGTCGCCAAGCATCTCCACAACCTGGGCCAGGTATTCCGCAACCTGGAAAACTGGGATGGGGCCCGGGACTGCTTTCTCCGGGCGGTGACGGCCTACCGCACCTCCATGGGCCCGGATCACCCCGAAACCATCAATTGTCAGGACCAGTTGGCCCACCTGCCGCCCCGCTGACGCCGTTGGTCGCCATGCCTGCTGCGCCACTCCCCGATCTTCTGGTGATTCTGGGTCCCACCGCCTCCGGCAAGACCCGTCTGGCGGTGGCCCTGGCCCGTGGGCTGGGGGGGGAGATCGTCAGTGCCGACTCCCGGCAGCTCTACCGGGGCATGGACATCGGCACTGGCAAGGACCGGGAAGAATACGGCGCGGTGCCCTGTCACCTGATCGACGTGGCCGATCCGCGGCAGCCCTGGGACCTGCATGCCTATCAGACGGCGGCCCTGGCGGCGGTGGCGGCCATCCATGGCCGTGGGGCGTTGCCCCTGCTGGTGGGGGGATCGGGTCTCTATCTGGAGGCGGTCCTCGAAGGCTATCAACTGGTTCCGGCCCCGGAGAATCCCGCCCTGCGGGCCGAACTGGCGGCGTTGTCCATGGATGCCCTGGTGGACTGTCTGACCCGTCTGCGGCCACGGCCGCACAACACCACGGACCTGCTGGAGCGGGACCGGCTGGTGCGGGCCATCGAGATCGCCGAGGCCGCGGCCCGGGCGCCGCCGGCCCCCCCGGCCCCGATGCTGCATCCGCTGGTGCTGGGCCTGCGCTGGCCCCGCCCCCTGTTGCGCCGGCGGATCGAGGAACGCCTGCGCCGCCGACTGCGGGAGGGGCTGGTGGCCGAGGCCCGCCGCCTGCTGGACCAGGGTGTGGGCCATGACCTGCTGGAGCATTACGGCCTGGAATACCGGTTTCTCGCCCGCCATCTGCGGGGGGAATTGAACCGCAACGATCTGACCCAGAAACTGACCGCGGCCATCTGCGACTTCGCCAAACGCCAGGAGAGCTGGTTCCGGCGCATGGAGCGGAATGGCCTGAGGATCCACTGGCTGGACGCCACCGGGGATCTCCAGGGCAGCGCCTGGGCGGTGCTGGAGGAGCAGGGGCTGCGGCGGGCTGTGGGGAGGGAGGGAGCGTGAAGGAGTCCGGGATGGGGAATCCGCCGATCGGTTCGGTCAGTGTACGCTGCCGGGGTCATGTCAACCTGCGGGCCAGCCACGACAAGACCCTGGAGTTCATCCCCGAAGCGGACCTGAGCCCCCGGGGCACCTGCGTGGTGGGGGTGGCGGCGGAGTACGACGCGGCGGCCCTGGGACGCCTGCGGGGGCCGGTGCGGGTGGTGTTGGAGTCCGGCGGACTGCGGGACGAACTCACGGCGGTGGTCAGCCCCACCTTCAAGCCGGGGGACCCCCTGATCCTGCGTCGCCATCCCCAGCCCCAGCAGAATACCTTTGCCCATGGGGCCAGCAAGTCGGCCCGGGATCTGGATCCGGCCTTGGTGGCCCGGCTGGCGGATCCGGCGTCGGAGCTGCAGGTCACCGTGGAACCCTTGGCCGAGGGGGAACGGCAGGGGATTCTGTATGTGGTGGCCATGCCCATCGGCAATCCCCTGGATCTCTCCCCCCGCGCCCAGGCGGTGCTGGCCGGGGTGGATCGGATCCTGACCGAGGACACCCGCAGTTCGGCTCCCCTGCTCAAGGCGTTGGGAATCCGGGCCCCGGCGGTCAGTTGCCATGAACACAACGAGGGACAACGGGCCGATCAGATGGCCGGCTGGCTGGCGGCGGGGGAGCGGATTGCCCTGATCAGCGAGGCGGGAACCCCGGGCTGTTCCGATCCCGGCTATCCGGTGGTGCGGGCCGCCATCGCCGCCGGGGCGCTGGTGGCGCCGGTGCCGGGCCCCAGCGCCATTCTGGCGGCCCTGGCGGTGTCCGGACTGCCCAGCGACCGGTTCACCTTCGTCGGGTTTCCGCCCCGCACCGGCAGCCGGCGCGGGCAATTTTTCCAGGAACTGGCCGGCCGGGAGGAGACCCTGGTGCTGTTCGAATCCCCCCACCGGCTGCTGGCCTGTCTGGAGGATATGGTCGTCCACCTGGGGGAGCGGGAGGTGGTGGTGGCCCGCAACCTGACCAAATACAACGAGGCCATCGAGCGGGGGACTCCGGCCCGGTTGCTGGAACGCTTCGCGGCTCTGGCGGCGGTCCGGGGGGAATACACCCTGGTGATCGGCAAGGGTCCGCCCCGGCCGACCGGAGGGCTGACCTCTCCCGTGGCCGAGCTGATGACCGCCCTCCTGGAGCGGGGGGTGGCGGTCAAACCCCTGAGCCAGGCCCTGGCGACGGTGCTGAACATGCCCCGCCGGGAGGCTTTCGAGCGGCTCAACCAGTTGAAGTCGAAGGCGGCGGGGGGAGGCGATCGGCTGGAGGAAGAGGATCCGGCGTGAGGGCGCCGACCGGCCGGGCGACGATGAGCAGGGATTCCCGGCGGCTGCCCTTGCCCAGGCGTCCGCCCCAGGTGGTGCCGACCGGCAGCGGGTCATCCCCCAGGGGGCGGCAGGTGGTGATGGCCAGCCCGGCCCGGCCGTAGGCCTGGGGCAGGGTTGTTGTCAGGAAAGGTGGATCCAGGGTTGGCAAAGCCAGGCTGTCCCGCAGACCCGTCTCCTGGAAGCTGTGCAGGTTGAGGCAGATCTCCAGGCTCCCCCGGGGGGTCAGCAGGCCGGCCAGGGCGGCCAGGAGGAGCGGATCGCCTCCCGTCACCCCCCGCAGCAGGCCGGCCCAGGGGAAGTTGACCGTGACCTGCTCGGCGCGACCGGTCAGCTCCGCCGGCGGCGCGGCGGCATCGCCCACCAGGAGGATCAGGTTGGGAGCCCCGCCCCGGGCCGGCTGGCGGCTCGCCTTGACCGCCACCGGGCGCATGGCCGCCCCGATGGCATCCAGACCGATGCACAGCGCGGCGGGTTCCTCCCGGGCCAGGCGGTGGATGAAGCGGGCATCGCCGCAGCCCACGTCCATCAGCACCCGATCGGCGGCCGCCAACCGCTGGGCCAGGCATGGGGCGGGTCCCGGGTGGGGGCCGTTCTTGTCCAGGATCACATAGGGGGGGGCTGGGGGCATATCGAATGGTCCGTCTGAGGCATGTAGGGTATTTATCTGTCGGCCCATGTGAAATATCATGTGAAATTGGTACAATTCTGGCGAATACTTCCGCAAGCCTTTTCATCCCATTCGGTTACCGCTGAAAAGCGCGCCGCGATTTTCAGCGGCGGAGGGTGGCGGGAGGCTTCCCCCATCCATCAAAAGTCAGGAGCGGGTCATGGAATGCAGCAGTCACGATGAAACATGCAACTCGGACAATCATTGGCGCTACGATCATCTCATCGAATCGTGCCGTGGCCGGTATGAGCCCATCCGCACGGTGGTGGTCCATCCCTGCGACGATGATTCGATCCAGGGACCGGTCCAGGCCGCGGCCGCGGGATTGATCGTGCCCATTCTGGTCGGGCCGAAGAAGCGCGTTCAGCAGGCGGCCGCCAAGGCCGGCGTGGACATTTCCGGCTTCCGGCTGGTGGATGTGGAACACAGCCATGCCGCCGCCGTGGCCGGGGTGGATCTGGTGCGGGCCGGGGAGGGGGAGGCCCTCATGAAGGGCAGCCTGCATACCGACGAGCTCATGGGTGCGGTGGTGCATCGGGAGAGAGGCTTGCGCACCGCCCGGCGCATCAGCCATGTCTTCGTCATGGACATCCCCGAATTCCCGCGGCCGCTGTTCATCACCGACGCCGCCATCAACATCGCTCCCACCCTCGAAGTCAAGCAGGTCATCTGCCAGAACGCCATCGATCTGGCCATCGACATGGGCATCCAACTGCCCAGGGTGGCGGTGCTGTCGGCGGTGGAGACCGTCAATCCCGGCATCCCCTCCACCATCGATGCCGCGGCCCTGTCCAAGATGGCCGACCGGGGGCAGATCATCGGCGGGCTGGTCGATGGCCCGTTCGCCTACGACAACGCCATCAGCGTCAAGGCGGCCAAGGGCAAGAACATTGGCGGTCCGGTGGCGGGCATGGCCGACATCCTGCTGGTTCCGGACCTGGAAGCGGGCAACATGCTGGCCAAGCAGTTGACCTTTCAGGCCCATGCCGAGGGCGCCGGGGTGGTGCTGGGGGCGCGGGTGCCGGTCATCCTCACCAGTCGGGCGGACAACGCCCGCACCCGCATGGCCTCCTGCGCCGTGGCCATGCAGATGGTCGAGGCCCGCCGCAAGCGCGCCCTCAAGGTCGAGGCCTGACCGATCCAGCCCGTTGGAGATCCATCAGGCCGCCATCTGTCGGATCACCGCCAGCAGCCGCTCCTTCTTGATGGGTTTGGTGAGATGGAGATCGCAGCCCGCGGCCCGGCTGCGGTCCGCTTCGCCTTCCAGGGCATGGGCGGTGAGGGTGACGATGGGCAGCCGGGAACGGCCGGTGGCGGCCTCCCAGCGACGGATTTCGCGGGTGGCGGTGTAGCCGTCCATGACGGGCATTTGCACATCCATCAGCACCAGATCGAAGGCGGCGGTCTGTACCAGTTGCACCGCCTCGCCGCCATGGGCGGCGATGGTCAACTGGTGGGGAGTGGACTTGAGGAAGGTGCGGATCAGCAGCCGATTGTCCTCGGAGTCCTCCACCAGCAGGATGTGTCGGGCCGGGCCGGCGTCGGGCGGCGCAGGGTCAGTGGGGCAGTTCGTGCCGGTGGGGGCGGGGGGCGTCGCCGGCGGCAGCGGCAGGCACACCCGAAAGGTGCTGCCCACCCCAAGCATGCTGTCCACCGTGATGCGACCACCCATGCCGTCCACCAGGCGTCGGGCAATGGCCAGCCCCAGACCGGTCCCGCCGTAGCGTCTGGAGACGCTGGCATCGACCTGGGTGAAGCGGTCGAAAATCCGTTCCAGATGCTCCGGGGCAATGCCGATGCCCGTATCGGCCACACGGATGGTGCAGTGGTTGTCCCGGGGATCATGGGTGGCTTCCAGGACGATCCGTCCCTGTTCGGTGAACTTGATGGCGTTGCCCAAGAGGGTCATCACCACCTGTCGGATATGACCTTCATCCCCCAGGAGCCATGTTGGCAGCCCGGGATCCAAGGTGGTGACCAACGCCAATCCCTTGGCCTGGGCCGATTGTTCCATGATCCGGGCCAGGGAAGTCAGCAGCGTTTCGGGTTGGAAAGGCCGCAGGTCCAGGGTGATCGCCCCGGCCTCGATCTGGGACAGTTTGAGGATGTCGCCGATGACGGTCAGCAGATGGCCGCCCGCCTGATGCACCATCTCCAGTTGTCCCCGCTGCTCCCGGGTCAGGGAGCTTTCCAGCAGGATGTCCCCTAGGCCCAGCAGCACGTTGAGCGGCGTGCGAAGTTCATGGCTCATGACCGCCAGGAACTGGCTTTTCGCCCGATCAGCGGCCTCGGCCCGCTCCTTGGCGTCGATCAGGGCCTGTTCGTTGGCCAGCACCCGGCGGGAGACCAGCCGCAGCCACCACAGGGTGGCGGCGGCGCCGGCCACCATCAGCGCCAGGAGCAGGAGCAGATTCCAGGCGATGCGGCGCGCGATGCCGCTGTAGAGCCTGGATGCCGGTTGGCTCGCCAGCAGCGTCCAGGGCATGCCGACCACCGGTCCGAAGGCCACCACCCAGCCCGCGTCCAGTTCGGTCACGCCCGCGGAGCGGGTTGGCCCCAGCGACATCAGGGTCGACAATTGTTCCAGGGGCGGTTCACCAGCGGGCGGAAACAGGCCCGATCCGCCGTCCCCACTCCAGGCCAGACGAAACCGACCGGGACCGTCGGAACCGACCGGGTCCAGGATCTCGTTGAGCAGGGTGGCGAAATTGCACAACACGATATCCGTGCCCTGGCGTTCACCGTGCCGGTCGAGGATGGGCGTGCCCACCAGAATGTGGAGTTGTCTGTCGATGGGGACCGGGCCGCGGATCCTGGGCTCCGCGGCGTCGGGGCCTGGAATGGGCCACAGGGGTGCGGCGGCCATCCGTCCCACCTGGGCCACCAGCCGGTCGTGGCGGTCGAGACGCAGGATGCCGGTCACGGATTGGCTTTGTTGCAGGGCATCGTCGAGGATGGGTTCGATGAAGGCCCGGGCCGCGGTCGTATCCACCTCCCCGCGATTGAGGGCCGCCAGTTTTTCCCGCGCCATGGTGCGGCTGGCCACTTGCAGGGCCACATCGATGGCATTGCGCAGGCCCTGTTCCAACAATCGTGTCCGGTCTTTCAGGGCCAACAGCAGGTCCCGATGCTGTTCTTGCTTGAATTGCCCATACAGTGGCAGAAGGCCACCGGCCACCACCGCCAGGCCGGTCAGAAAGATGCCCCCCATGGCGATGAACAGGAGAACCCGTTGCAGTCGGTGGGTGGACTCGACCGCCTGTTCCTGGGGCCGGATCATTAGGGCAACTCCTCGGCTTCACAAGGCCCGTGCGGGACACTCTGCCCGGGGGGGAATGGCGGCGGTCAGGTTCGAAACGGCTCCAGTTGACCGCTCAGGGAATTGGCGATGCGGCCCATATCGGCGGATTTCTGGCCGAGGCTGTGGCTGATGGCGTCCAGCCCTTCCGCCGCCCGGGTCACCTCGGTCATCTGGTCGGACAGCCGGGTGGCCAGTTCACTGGCCTGCTCAACCTGTTTGGCCACCGCGCCGCTGGTGCTGGAGATGCGGGACAGGGTGGTGGTGACCTCCTGCACGCCGATGAGCAGTTCACCCAGGTTGCCGCTCACTCCGGTCAGGGCGCCGGCCACTTCGTGGACGTTGTGGTTCACCTCGCTGATGCCGGCCACCGATTCGCCCAGCCGGGTCAGGGCATCCCGGGTTTCGACCGAGGCCCCGGCCATGGCCTGGGCCACCTGTCCCATGGCCTGATTCTGGCGGGCCACTTCCAGGAGAATCTGGTCGTTGGCCGTGCGGATGCTTTCCACCTGTCCCACGGCATCACCGGTGGCGGCCTCCACTGCCTGGGTGTTGTCCTGGATCTCGCGGATCTGGTCGCTGATCAGCCGGGTGGCGCGACCGGTCTGTCGGGCCAGCTCCTTGACCTCGTTGGCCACCACGGCGAACCCCTTGCCCGACTCCCCGGCGCCGGCGGCCTCGATGGCGGCGTTGAAGGCCAGCATGTTGGTCTGCTCGGCGATGTCGTTGATCAGCTCCACCACCTGGCCGATGGCCCTGGAACTGCCGCTGAGCCGCGCCATCACCTCGGCGGCCGCTTCCATCTGCTGGCTGGCCAGCATGGACTGCTCCTGGGCCTGGTGGCAGCGGGCTTCGATCTTCTGGAGGCTGGCGGTCATGTGTTCCACCGAGGTCACCACGCCCTGAATCCGCGCCCCGGAGTTTTCCGCCGACTCCCGCACCTGGGTCAGGTTGGTGCTGGCCTGTTCCGAGGCGGCGGCCACCGTGAGCAGGTTGGCGCTGGCCGTGCCGGCCCCTTCGGACATGGCGGCCATCTGGGTACTCATCTCCTCGGCCGCGGCGGACAGGGTGGCCATGTTGCGGCTGTTTTCCTCCACGGCGGTGGTGATGGCGACCATGGCCAGTTTCATCCTTTCGGCCGCCTCGGCCACGGTGCCGGCGGAGAAGATCAGTTCGGCCTCCCCATCGGTCAATTGCTCCGAGATCCGGTTGATCTCCCCGCCGGTCTCCCGCAGCCGGTCGGCTTCCTGCGCCACTCCGGCCACTGTGTTCCTGATGCGGCCGGAGGCGGTGTCGAGGGCGGCGGAGATCAGGGCCATTTCGCCGCTTTCCATCCACTTGCCATCGGAGCGGACGGGTTCGCCCCGGGCCACCTGCTGGGCCAAGGTGATGCAGGTGCCGATGGCCCCCAGCACCTCCCGCCGCAGCAGCGTGGAGAGCCAATAGGCCACGCCGAAGGCCAGCAGGATCACCCCCGTCAGGATGAACCGGGCCGACTGGCGTACCCGGAGGGCGGTGTCCAGCCCGTCCTGGATCAACTCCCGCACCCGGTCTTCGGCCCCATCGACCTCCGCGATGAAGGCGGCATAGGCCCGATCCACCTCCCGGGAACGTTGGCCGGTGGCCGGGGCGTCGCTCCGGGCCTGATGGGCGCGGCTGCGGTCGGCCAGGGCGTTCAGGCGTGCCTGCACCTGGAGGACGCGGTCCCGCAGGATCGGGTCCTCGACCCGGGGCGGTGTGTCCGCCGTCCCGGGGTCGCCGTCCTGCAACAGCAGGGTGCAGAGCCGCAGCCCATCGGCCAACAGCTCCCGGGCCTGGCGGATGTCACCGGGATCGGGATGCGAGAGATTCTTTTCGAACAGGAGATGGGCCTGAACGGCCTGGAGTTTGACGCGTAGCAGGGTTTCGGCCAACGGGGCGAGGCGCTCGCCGACCTTCTGGCTTTCACGTCCGGCATGGGCGGTAAAATGCAGTCCCGCCATCCCCACCAACAGGACCAGGCCGGCCATGAGCAGGAACGCGGCGATGAATTTGGTACGCAGATCCAGCCGATCCCACCAGGATCCCATTACCCCACCCCCCATCAGGGTTCCAAGAGCCTTCCCCGGCCGTTCCCCGAACGGCGTTTCCTTGCGGCCATTGGAACGTTCGAATCCTACCATACCCCCGACCGGGAACCAAACCCTCTGTCATCCGCCCGCGAAACATCCGGAAAGCGAATGGCTTCGGCCATCCGGTCCAGGGCGCGACAGCGCTCCAGCCAGGCGTCCACGGCGTCGTCTTCGGGATCCGGCTGGTGGGGAAAGCGCCAGCGGTGCAGGGTGCGGGCGGCGTCGGTTACCGGCACGGGGGGATACAGGGTTCGGGAGAGGTGGTTGACGGCCTGGACGATCTTCAGGCCGTCGAACCATTGCCGAAAGCGTTTGACGAAAGTCGCGGCGGAGGTGGTGCGGGCGCGCATGCCGGGCAACAGCCCGGGCAGCCCCCCCGCGACCAGGAAATCGCCCAGGGGACCCTCCAGGGGGACCGGCTCCGTCATCCAGCGGGCCGGGGTCGCCAGCAGGGGGGTCAACGTCCGGTAGCAGCGGGGGTCGGAGGTGGTGAAGCAGGGTGCGTGGCCCGCCAGCCAGCGGCCCAGGGCGGCTCCGGTGCCGAAGGGCACCCGCTGGCTGACCCGGGCCGCCGGGTGGACGGTGGTGGCGGTGAGTTCCGTGCAGCCGCCCTGGGCGAACAGCTTGCGCAGAAAATGGAAATCTTCCCCGGCCTGGCGGCGGTTCATGCCCCCCACCCGCTGGTAGGCCTGGCTGCGCACCGCCATGGCCGAGCCAACGGTGTGGAAGGGGTAGGGGTCCCCCGCCAGGGCCAGGCCCTGGCGAAAGCAGCGCAGATGCAGCTCGTAGGAGGCCATGCCCAGGCGATGGCGGGGGGGAAGTCCGGCCAGGGGATGCTCGAAGTGGATCGTGCATCCGGGGCTGTCCGGATGCCGGAAAAAATGGTTCTCCAGGGCCTGGAGATAGTCCGGCTGGCAGCGGGTATCGGCATCCAGGCAGGCGATGATGCCCCGGGGATTGCCCACTTGGTGCAAACGGGCCACGGCCTCGTCCATGCCGATCTTGCGGGCCAGCCCCACCCCGGCGTGGCGGGGAGGCAGGTCGGGACAGTCCAGCAGGTGGAAGGCCAGGGCGGGATCCCGGTCCTGCCCCAGCCAGTGGGCGAAGTCGGCCACGGTGGCCCGGTTGCGTTGCACCACCCCGGGGTCGGCGGCGGCGGAGCCGTTGACCACCAGGATCACCTCGGCCGCGCCGCCAGACCGGACGCCGTGTCGCAGGGAGTCCAGGGTGGCGAAGGGATCTGGTTCGTCGTGACAGGGGATCACCACCACCAGCCCCAGGCCGGGAGGGGGCGGGTCGGCGATGCGGGGCGGAAACAGGGCCTGGCGGGACAGGTAGGGGTTGGTCGGAAGCGGGGATGCCGCCGGGGGGACAGTGGTCTGGGCGGGGTCGGCCATGGCGACCCCGGTCATGGATCGGCGGTGGAGGGTGAAGGGCGGCTCGCCCCATCCGTTGCGGCCAGAGCCTGGACGGCCTCGTCGTAATGCTGTTCCAGCTTCTGCAGGGCCTCCCGGGCGGCATCCCATTCTCTGGTTTCCCCCAGGCTGCGCAAGCGGATCGCCTGCACCGAGACCCGGATGGCGCCGATCCCGGCGGCCGCCGTCCGGAGGATGCTCAGGGTCTTGAGGAGTCCGGCCTGATCCCGGTCGGCGATCATGGCGTTCAGCAGGGCCAGATGATGGGGCATCTGATGGAGGAAAACCTCCCGGTTGTCCGCCAGGAGCGCCGGGTCGAGCCCGGTGTCCTTCAGGACCGGGGTCGGGTTGTTGCGCCGGATGGGGTCCTGGTCGCCCTGGCGGGTCTCCAGCCGCCGGGCGATGGGGAGCAGCCTGAGCAACAGCTCCTGGGCCCGGTACGGCTTGCGCAGATACCCGTTCATGCCGGCTTCCAGGCAGCGTTTTTCCTCCCCGGCCATGGCCCGGGCGGTCACGGCGATGATGGGGGTGCGGGCATTGGGGGTTTCGGTGGCCAGGCGGATCCGGCGGGTGGCCTCGATGCCGTCCAGCTCCGGCAGTTGCAGGTCCATCAAGATCACGTCAAAAGCCTGCTCCCGGGCCATGGCGATGGCTTCGAGACCGTTGTCGGCAATGGCGACCCTGTGTCCAGCCTGCTCCAGGATGGTGGTGGCCAGATGCTGATTGTTGGGCAGATCCTCCACCAGGAGGATCCGCAGCGGGACGCTGAACATCGGCTCGGGACCAGGGGCGAAACCCTGGGACCGTTCCTCGGGGAGGTTATGCCCCAAAGCCCGACGGACCGTCTTCAGGAGATGATAGCGGCGCAGGGGTTTGGACAGCGGGGTGGCGCCCTTGAGCCAGTCGCGGTGGGCGAAATGGTCGATCCCCAGGCCGGTGGGCAGCATGATCAGGGGGACGTTCAGGAATCCCGGATGCTGCCTCTGGTCACAGGGCCTCAGAGACGGATCCCGGCAGACGCCGTGATCCAGAATCATCAGATCGAAAGGACGACCCGCCTCGCAGGCTTCTTCCAGGGCCAGTTGCCAGGCGTCCGGGTCCTGGGCCAGCTCCACGGTGGCGCCGAACCCGGTCAACATGTCCTTCACCACCTGCCGCCCGGTGGGGTGGTCGTCGAACACCAGGATCCGCGCCCCGGCGAGGGGCTTCCGGAGCGGGCCGCCGCTGCGTTCCTCGACCCCATGGGGCGGAGTGCCCGCGGTTCGCTGGCCGATGGGAAGCGGGATGGCGAAATGGAACACGGTGCCCTTGTGTTCCTCGCTCTCGAACCAGATGTCGCCTCCCATCAGGGTGACCAGATGCCGGGAGATGGTCAGGCCGAGACCGGTACCGCCGTATTTGCGGGTGGTGGAGCCGTCGGCCTGGGAAAAACTTTCGAAGATCAAGCCAGCCTTGACAGCCGGGATGCCGATGCCGGTATCCGAGACCGAGATGTGGATCCGGGCGACCGTTTCCGGATCGCCGGGCCGGGGGGGCTGTCGGTCCACCCGGACGATGATTTCCCCCTGTTCGGTGAACTTGATGGCGTTGTTGAGCAGGTTGATGAGGACCTGCCGCAGCCGCAGGGAGTCGCCGATCAGGGTCGGGGGCACGTCGGCGGCGATATGGGAGTAGATGTCCAGATCCTTGTGGAGGGTCTTGACCGCCAGGGTCTCGCAGGCGTTTTCGATCTGGCCGCACACGTCGAAGGGAATCCGCTCCAGATCGAGGCGGCCGGCATCGATCTTGGACAGGTCCAGGATGTCGTTGATCAGGTCCAGCAGCGACTCGGAGGCCTGCTGGACGATCTTGAGATTGTTGCGCTGCTCCTCCGGAGACAGGGGGATGGTGAGCAGCAGATCCGTCATGCCGATGATGGCGTTCATGGGGCTGCGGATCTCGTGGCTCATGTTGGCCAGGAATTCGCTCTTCGCCCGGTTGGCCGACTCGGCGACATCCAGGGTGTCTCGCAGGGACTGCAGCAACTGTTTGCGGTCGGTGATATCATGGATGAAAGCGGTGTAATAGACCTCTCCCCGGTTCCAGACTGCCGCCAGGGCCATTTCCAGATCCACCGTGGTGCCGTCCATGCGCAGCCCGGGCAGTTCCAGACGCCGCCCCAGGTCGGGCAGATGCTGGGCCAGCGCCTTGCGGCGGCGCAGGGCTTGGTGGTGCTTGTCCCGCAGCGGGGGGGGGATGAGGTAGTTGGCGAGGTCTTTTCCCAAAATGATCCGGCTGGGGTAGCCGAACAGCTTCTCGGCCGCCGGGTTGATGTCCACCACCCGGCCGTCGGCATCGATGGTGATGATGCCGTCCAGGGCGGTTGCCAGCACCGACCGGAGGTGGTTTTCCTTTTCCTGGAGCTGGACCAACGTCTGGGCGAGGCGCTCCTCGGCCTGCTTTCGCTCGGTGACATCCTGCACGGTGCCCGACATGAGCAGGGGGGCGCCGGCGGCGTTTCGGGTGATCTCCGCCAGCTCGTGGACGATGCGGATCACCCCGTCCGGCCGCAGCACCCGATGCACGATGTCGTAGGGTTGGGACGGGTCGGCCAGAGAGTTGCGGACGGCCTCCTCGACCGCCGGGCGGTCGTCGGGATGGATGGCGTTGAGGAAGGCCTCGTAGGTGGCGCCGAACTCCCGGGGGGCCAAGCCGAAAATCCGGTAGATCTCGTCGGACCATTGCAGGGTGTTGGCGGGGATGTTCCAATCCCAGCTTCCCAGGTGGGCGATTTTTTGGGCCTTGGCCAGGCTTTGCCGGCTGAGCTGGAACGACTCCCGCAGGCGAACCTGTTCGGTCAGGTCCCGGGCGATGCCGCCGATGCCCAAATGTCCCCCATGGGCGTCCGGGACCAGGAATTTCGAGGAATGGAACGTGTGACTGCCATCCCCCAAGGGGAAAACTTCCTCCACCTCCAGGGTGCCCTCCCGCAGAACCTGCAGGTCATTGTCCCGGAGCGCCCGGGCCAGGGGGGCGGGAAAAAGGTCGAAGTCGGTCCGGCCGATGATGTCCTCCGCGGTTCGGCCGGCCAGTTCCTGGAAACGGCGGTTGGCCAGCAGGTAGCGGAACCCATTGTCCTTGAGATGGATCGCGGAACTGGCATGCTCCAGGATCGCCGCCAGTTGGCCTTGGCTCTCGGACAGCCGGCCCAGGGTATGCTCCAGGTCGATCCGGGTCTTGCTGTGGTCCCGGATTTCCCGCTCCAGGGGCCGCACCACCGTCCGGCGCAGCAGCCACCAGAACAGGATCCCGAACAGGATCATCAGGATGCTGGTGACCAGGAAGAACCGCACCGCCAGCAGGTGGACCGCGTCCTGCACGGCGTCCAGATCGTGCAGGGCTTCGAGAGTCAGGTGGGGTTGATCATCGATGGTGACCACATGCCGGTGGGTCCGGACCCGGTGGTGGGGGCCGGTCCAGCCCCGGTCGAACAGCACCGTGCCGTCCGGGGTGGTGGCCTTGATGCGCAGCAGTTGGCTGGTTTCGGCGCCCCATTTGCGCAGCAGCCGTTCCACCAACTGGAAGTTTTGGTCCTTCAGAGGATCGGTCACCATCAAGGCGACCAGATTCAACTCCTCGTCGATGTGACGGTGGTAGGACGCGGACAGGTCGTCCTGGAAGATGAGCAGAATCGCCACGCCATTGAGGGACAGGAACAGAACCAAAGACAGCAGGAGCCCGACCAGGGCGGGGGATCGGTGAACCAAAGCGCGGGGTGTCGGGGGCGGACCCGGATCAGTCATCGTCCATCGCTCGTCGCAAGGGGATGTGCAGGTCGAACACCGTTCCCTGGCCGGGGGTGCTGCTGACCTCGATGGCCCCGCCCAGGGTATGGGTGATGAGATTATACACCACGAACAGCCCCAAACCACTGCCTCCCTGCCCCCGCCGGGTGGTGAAGAAGGGGTCGAAGACCATGGGCAGGTGATCAGGCGCGATGCCGCAGCCGTTGTCGGCAAAGCGCAGGATGACCCGGTCGCCATGCTCCCGCGCGTCGATGGTGATTTCCCCGGGGGTGTCGTCGTGCAGGCCGTGGAGCAGGGCGTTCATCACCAGGTTGGTCAGAATCTGGGCGATGGCTCCGGGCAGACTGTCGAGTTCCACCGTTTCGGCGCAGTGGACGATGACCCGATGGGGAGACTTTCTCAGGGTCGGATTGAGGCTGAGCAGCACGTCGTCGATGCAGGACCGCAGCCGGAACCGGCGCATTTCCTCGCTGGATTGGTCCACCGCCACCTGCTTGAAGCTGCGGATCAGGTCCGCCGCCCGCCGGAGGTTGGACAGAATGATGCCGCTGGACTCCATGGCGGTTTCCAGAAAGCGGGTCAGGTCCGAGCCCCGCAGGGTCTTGGCGGCATAACGGACCATGGTGTCCCGGGCCTGCTGGTCCAACAGGGAGGCGGCGGTGACGCCGATGCCCACGGGGGTATTGATCTCGTGGGCCACCCCCGCCACCAGATTGCCCAGGGCGGCCATCTTTTCCGAATTGATCAGTTTTTCCTGGGTGCGCTTGATCATCGTCAGCGACTGCTCCAGGGCGATGTTGGTTTCCCGGAACTGGGCGTTCTGGTCGCGTTCCGCCGTGCGCGCCGCCGCCAGGGCCTCGATCAGGAGCTGGAACTGGCTCTCCAGCACGAACAGTTGATCCCCCCTGGGCATCTGGCCGGTATCCAGTCCCAGTTGCCGACGGGCCGCAGCCACCATTCGGCGGGTGAAGCCCTCGATGGACAGGGATACCCAGGTGATGACCAACAGAAAGAACAGCGAAAAGACGCTGAAACTGATCAAGCGGTGGGTGCGGTCGGCCATCAGGATGGAATCGGTCAGATCGGCCAACTGGCGGTGGGGGATCAGGCTGGCGATCTGCACCCGCAGGTCGGTGTAGAAGCCGTAGTCGAAGAATTCCTTGCCCACGGTCAGGTAGCGGTCGGCGAGGGTTTCGGCGGGGATGCCGTTGGGCACCAGCTCGGGCCGGCTGCTGGCCAGGACCATGCCGCCGTCACTGAGCAGCAAGAGGATGCCCTCGGAGCGGGTGTGGTCCTGGAAGGCGGTCAGGAAGCGGTCGTCCAGGGGCGCCAGCAGGACCAGGCGGGCCAGGGGGGCCTCGCCCCGGGGATTGGGCACGGCGGCGGAGGTCACCAGCACCGGCCGCCCACCCACCCCGATGATATGGTCGGCTTCCCCCACGGCCAGCAGCCTGGGCAGCTCGCCGGTCAGAAACTCCTCCGGCAAGGCGTCCCCGTCGTTTTCGGACACGAATTCCCGCAGATGCCAGGCATTGTCGTACAGGGCCACGTCCCCGGCATGGACCAGGTGGCGCAGCAAGGCCCGGCGCGGCAGCCAGGGCGGCAGCCGGGTGTGGCGGTTGGGTTGTTCTACCCCGGGGGTGATGGGCAGGTTGGAGGCATGCTCCAGCAGCGGGGCGAAACGGACCAGCAGGCCCGCCGCCTGGGCCTGGGAGCGGAAGAAGCGGTCGAGCTGGATGCGGTCCCGTTCCGCGTGCTGGTTCAGGCGCTGCATCAGGTGTTGGCGGACGATGGCCTCCAGCTCGCGGGTCTGCACCCCGTCCATGACCACCCAGGAACACAGGCAGACCAGGGCGGTGAGCGCCATGGTCTTGAGGGGCATGGGCAGTTTCCGGTGCCAGGGAAACCAGGTTTCCAGGCGGGAACGGGGTGGATCATCCATCAGGGCGGCCCGACCAGCTCATCATACTCGAATCGCCAGCCGGCCCGACGCAACAATCGATGGGGTACCATGTGGAATTCGGGGGCCACACGTCCGGCGTTGTCCAGCAGGTGTTGCACCAACTGGGTCGCTTCCTGGCTGGCCGGTCCCGGGCCGGTCCAGGAGGTGATGTTCTGCACATGGTAGAAGGGAAAATCCCCCCGGGCCAGGGCCTCGCCGTCGGTATCGCTGAAGCCGTTGACGCGGACGGTCTTGATGGGACCCTGGGACCGGTTCTTGTCCACGGCGATCCAGGTTTCTTCGTAGCCGATGGCCCCGGGATGTTTCGCCACCGTGGCCACCATGTCGGGAATGGTGCCCACCTCGGTGAGCTGGGGGCTGAACAGGTTTTCCTCGTCCAGGATCAACCGCCAGTGCCCCGGGCGGGTCTTGCAGTGCAGCCGGGCAATGGGCTTGACCGGAAGGGAGAATCCCGTGCCGGCTGCCGCCTTCACCCGGGACCAGTTGGTGATGCGGCCGTCGAACAGGCCCTGCACCTCTTCCAGGATCAGACTGTCCACCGGATTGTCCGGATGGACCAGGATGGCCAGCGGGGTGATGCCCACGGTGTGATACCGCAATCCCGGCAGCCGGTCGGCGGCGGTGGGCGGACAGCAGAATCCCCCCACATCCACCGCCTTGCGATTCAGCAGGCCCATGGCCAGACCGCAGGTGCCCTCGGTGACCGCCACATTCAAGCCCCGGGGCTTGGCATAGGCCTGGATCAGGGGCAGCAGACCGTAGTGAAGATGCTGTTCCATGACCATGGCCACCGTTGCCCCCCGGGCCTCGACGGTGCGGGTGATGGGCGCCTCGATCCAGGATTTTGGCATGGGCACGACGAAGGTTGGGTCCGAAAAGGCCGGACCCTGGAGCGTGCGGTCGCCCGGGGCCGGGGTCGCGAACGGAAGCTGCAGAAAAAAAATAATGAATAACAGAGTGTTGCGGTGCATGTTCTCAGCCCTCGTCCCATGGAGCAGATACACCTGCTTGACCAAATGTAGCAAACTCTATCGACTGTGTCGATTATTTTGCAAATAAGGAATGTAAAATAGGGATATTCTATGTGGCTGGCCTTTCCGGCCGGACTTCAGGTCCGGCGGTCCAGGACCAGGGTGGTGCCGCCGGGGGACAGGGGGGGCAGGGACAGCCGGTGGCCATCGGGCAGGGGCAGGTCGGCGGGAGCCGGGACGCCTGGGGGCAGGAAGATGCGGATCAGGCAGCGGCCGTCCAGCTCCAGGCCGGACCAGAGGGGGGTGGCCTCGGTGGGGCCGGGGTGGTCGAGGGTGAGGGGGGTGCCCCGGTCCAGGAAGTCGCGGTGGGCCAGCAGTTCGTCCAGAACGGCCACGGCGTCGGCCACCTGGTCCAGGGCGGTCTGGTCGCCGACCATCTCCGGCGGGTTGAAGATCTGCATGGCGTCCACTCCCCGCAGCCAGAGGTGGCGCAGGGCCTCCCGGAAGGCCGGGCGGCCCATGGCCGGGGTGGGGTGGTCGGGATGTTCCACCACCCGGCGGGCCACCCAGGGAATGGCCTGCAGATGGGGGGCCTGGCGTTGCAGGTTCCACTGGTTGGCCGACACCTGTTCCAGGAGCAGATGCAGGAAGAAACGATCCACGGCTGCGGGGGTCGGCTCCTGTCCGGCCGGCCAGCGGTGCAGGTAGGCGGTGTCAACCCCGTAGGCCAGGGGGGTGGTGGCGGTGAACAGGGTCGGCCCCAGGGGGGGGTGAGAGCGGCCCAGCCAATCCCGCACCGGACGCTGCCGGGAGCTGAGGGTGACCACCCAGTTGGTGACGGAGGCGTCGGGGTAGAACTCCCGGATGGGGGCGGCCACATGGGCGGACAGGAGCTGGATCCACAGTTGGCGCAGGTGTTCCCGCAGCCGGCGGGGATGCTCCAGAACCGCGGCGGGCAGGCCCCGTTGCCGGCGGGGGTCGGCGCGGAGTCGGGCGGGGTCGGCGGCGTGGGGACCGCCTTCCAGATCCAGCCAGAAGGCGTCGATGACGATGCCGGCCTGGCGGAACCGCGCCAGCCTTTGGCGCAGATCGTCCGTCGCCAGCCGCCAACCTTCCAGATCGCCCGGGATCAGGGAGTCGGCGGTCGCGCCGGCCAGGTCGTAGGGCCACAGTCCGCCCCGGGTTTCCAGGGCGATGACCGGCGCCCCAGCCGCCATCAAGGCCCGGGCCGCGGGGATCTGCTCGGGGGTGAGGCGGATGTGGGGCACCAGGCCCCGGTCCAGGAACAGGCGAATTTCCGCCCCGGAGCGGGGAGCATGGCCGCCCTGCCGCCAGAGCATCAGCGGCCAGCGCTGGCCCCGGGGGTGTTGCAGGACCGGAACCGTCGCCTGCAGCGCCTGGGCCCAGTCCATGGTGGCGGTTTCCGCCAGCACCGGGCCGCCGGCCAGGCCCCAGAGGGCCGCCAGCAGGGCGATGCAGGTGACCGCGAAGGTCGCGACGCGGCTTGTATGGGAAGAGATTCGAGGCAACGGACCATTTTCTCCAGAACGGGAATCCGTTATCCTGCCAGGACGGATGGCTTCACTCCTGCCGGGTTTCACCGTGATGACGGACCTCCCTTCCAGTGAGGCTTGGGGCCAGCGCCCCGGCGATCGGCAGCTCATCTTGCGCTACCTGGACCGGGAATACCATGTCCACGAGGATCAGCGGGAGTTTCGCATCGGGCGGGCCGGGACATCGGATCTGCTGATCCAGGAGGCCTGCATTTCCCGCTCCCATGCCCGCATCTATTGGGACGGTCAGGCGTTCTTCATCGAGGACCGCTCCACCAACGGCACGTTTCTGCTGGTGGGCCGACCACCCCGGCTGCTGACCCTCACCGGCAAGACCCACCGTCTGGTGGGCAGCGGCCTGATCAGCCTGGGCGCCCGCCCCGGTCACAGCATGCGCCTGGAGGTGCAGTTCCTCGAAGCCCTGCGGGAGCGGTCGGCACCGTCCGGCAGGCATTCCCGGCTGTACCGCGAGACCGGCTGAGTCACAAGACCAATCCGTTGCGCCACACCCACCAACCCCCGCCGAGCAGTGCCCCGTAGAACAGCAGCCCGCCGATGTTCCTCACCGCCACCCGCACATCCGTGGTGGAGGGGAGGGCGTTGTCCAGCAGCAGGGTGATCAGGACCACCTGGAGCAACAGATGGGCGACGGTGCGGGGCCAGTGGTCGAAGAAATGCTGGTCCACCCACCAGGCCGGCGCCAGCAGCAGCAGCGGGGCCAGGGCGGTGGGCAGGGTGTTGTAGAACCGCAGGTTGCGCAGGGTCACCGAGCCCAGGCTCAGGCGACCATCGGTCTGCCGCCGCGGCCAGAGGGACAACCCCGTCGGCTGGGCGTTCAGGGCCAGACCCACCAGAAAATGGGCGGTTTCGTGCAACAGGGTGCCGAACAGGTTGACCAGGGCGATCACCAGGCGGTTGCCGGAGGCGATGGAGCGGATCCGGAGCAGCAGCAGCACCATGAGGATCAGAAGAAAGCGGTTCCGGGACAGGCTGGCGAAATCCGGCAGGGTCGTGTCGATCATGCCTTGCTTCCGGCAAGAGGGGGACAGCGGGTTGGTTCTGGAAGGCCAACCCCATTGTATCCCACCGGTTTCTTCCTGCCCATGGCTTGGCGCTCCCGCCGGATGGGGGTTTTATCTGTTTATTCCAAGGCACAGGATTTGCATGATTTTTCCTCCGAGCGTTGTCTTCACTGACCCGGCCTTGCCGTGAAAGTCGCGAAGCGACTTTCATCGGTGGAGGGTGGCGGGAGGCCTCCCCCATCCATCTAAAGTCAGTCCGGAAGTCCCGACCCGCGGGACCCGAGGGGGTTTTACATGCTTGAAAGTGTGCTGCATTTATTGAATCAGCCCTGGTTGCCCTGGCTGTTCGGCCTGTTCATCCTCATCTGGGGAGGGGTGCAATGGCTGGTGTTCAGCATGGGCTATCTGCGGCCGGTGGCGCAGGGGTTGACCAGCGCCATCCGGGCGTTGGAGTCCCGGGCCGATGCCCTGGCTTTTGCTGCCGACTTCCGGGCCATCGACGGCCTGCTGGGGGGCAATCCTGTTACCGCCCGGGCCTGGGTGGCGTTCCGCCAGACCCTGCTGGTGGGGGAGGGAGTGCGGGTGCGGGGGCTGCGGGTACCCCAGGATTATTTTCATTTCGAGACGGTGGTGGAAGAGCAGCTGGATCTGCGCTTCTACCGCGCCTTGCCGGCCACTTTTGCCGGCGCCGGCCTGCTGGCGACCTTCGGCGCCCTGGTGGCGGCTTTCTATTTCACGGCTCGCGGTCTGGCGGGCGGCGATCCACTCCAATCCCGCAACGCCCTGCTGGGGCTGCTCAATACCGCCTGGGGGGAGAGGAGCAGC
>PEAP01000216.1 GCA_002753665.1 Magnetococcales bacterium DC0425bin3 | reverse complement strand
TCCCAGCAGCACCCGCACCCCTTCGGCCACCCGGCCGGGGCCCTCCCCCAGCGCCCGGTTGAGTTCCCGGGCCAGGTCGAACAGCGCCCCCAGGGCCTGGGGAGTGTTGAAATCATCGTCCATGGCGGCGAAAAACCGCTCGGCCTGATCCCGGAACGGACTGCCGGTCAGGCTCTCCGGGTCCGGGGGCCCGGGGGGGGGCTGGAGGACCGCGCCAGCCCGTCCGGCGCCCTGCAGGGCCGAATAGAGCCGGTCCAGACCGGCCCGGGCGGCATCCAGCAGCTCCCGGCTGAAATCCAGCGGCGTGCGGTAATGGCTGTTGAGGATGAACAGCCGGATCACCTCGCCGGGATATTCGGCCAGCAGGTCGCGGATGGTGCGGAAGTTGCCCAGGCTCTTGGACATCTTCTCCCGTTCCCCCGCGGCATCGATGACGTTGACGAAACCGTTGTGGATCCAGTAGCGCACCCAGGGATGGCCGGTGGCCCCCTCGGTCTGGGCGATTTCGTTCTCGTGGTGGGGAAAGACCAAGTCCAGCCCGCCGCCATGGATGTCGAAGCTCTCGCCCAGGTATTTGGTACTCATGGCGGAACATTCGATGTGCCAACCCGGACGGCCCTCCCCCCAGGGGGAGTCCCAACGCACCGTCTCCCCGGCCTTGGCGCCCTTCCAGAGGACGAAATCCAGGGGATTGCGCTTGTTGGGGTCCACCGCCACCCGGCTGCCGGCATCCAGGTCGGCCAGGCTCTTGCCGGAAAGCCGGCCGTAGCGGGCAAACCGGTTCACGGCGTAGTAGACATCCTCCCCGCTCTGGTAGGCCAGGTCGTTGTCCATGAGCCGGCGGATCATGGCCTGCATCTCCGCCAGATGCTCGGTGGCCCGGGGTTCCATGTCGGCGGGGGTCACCCCCAGGGCCGCCATGTCCTGATGAAAGGCGGCGATGTAGCGTTCGGTCAGTTCGGTCAGGGTGAGTCCGGTCTCGGCGCAGCGGCGCAGGATCTTGTCGTCCACGTCGGTGAAGTTGCGCACATAGGTGACCTGGAGCCCCCGGGCCCGCAGGTGGCGGACGATGATGTCGAACACCACCATGACCCGCGCATGGCCGATATGGCAGTGGTCGTAGACCGTCATGCCGCAAACGTACAGTCCGACCTGACCGGGAATCCGGGGTTCCAAAGGTTCCCGCCGGCGCGTCATGGTGTTGTAAATCACGATTCCCATTCCGGTTTCACCTGCCTGAATCAGGGCGTTTTCCGCCACTTGGGTTGGGGGGAATGTATGTCCTATACTGTCGATCCCGGGCCCAGGCGGCCCCCACCGACTTCGAACCCAGCAGTCCAGCCGATGGAGAGTAAGCCATGCCCGAGCCAAAACACCACAAAATCGTCATCATCGGGTCCGGTCCGGCCGGTTTCACCGCGGCCATCTACGCCGCCCGGGCCAACCTGAAACCGATCATCATCCAGGGAATGCAGCCGGGAGGGCAGTTGACCCTCACCACCGAGGTGGACAATTTCCCCGGCTTCGAACACGGCACCACCGGTCCGGAACTCATGCAGAAGATGCAGGCCCAGGCCGAGCGGTTCGGCACCGAGATGGTGTTCGACACGGTGGCGTCGGTGGATTTCAGCCGGCGTCCCTTCACCATCACCTGTGACGGCGGCGACCTCTTCACTGCCGATGCGGTGATCGTCTGCACCGGCGCCTCGGCCCGCTGGCTGGGTCTGGAGTCGGAAAAACGCCTCAACGGTTTCGGCGTCAGCGCCTGCGCCACCTGCGACGGCTTTTTCTTCAAGGGCCGGAAGGTGGCGGTGGTCGGCGGCGGGGACACCGCCGTGGAGGAGGCCATTTTCCTGACCAATTTCTGCTCCAAGGTCTACCTGATCCATCGCCGTGACGCCGTCAGGGCCGAGATTATCATGCAGGAGAAGATGTTCGCCAATCCCAAGATCGAACCGGTGTGGAATTCGGTGGTGGATGAGATCCTGGGCGAGCCGGGCCAGGGCGGCGGCGTCCGGGGGGTGCGGGTCAAGAACGTGCGGACCGGCGCCCTGCAGGAGATTCCCGTCGAGGGCGTGTTCATCGCCATCGGCCACAAGCCCAATACGGACATCTTCAAGGGCCAGCTGGAGATGGACGAGCAGGGCTACCTGATCACCAGGCCCGACTCCACCGCCACCAACATCCCGGGGGTATTCGCCGCCGGGGACGTGCAGGACAAGGTCTTCCGCCAGGCCATCACCGCCGCTGGCACCGGCTGCATGGCCGCCCTGGAGGCCGAACGCCTGCTGGCCAGCCAGGAACAGGGTCCGGCCCGCAAGTGACGGCAGGCGGTTTCAGGAAGCCGTCGGCCCGGGGGCGGCCTGGTTCCCGGGGGCGGCCTGGTCCAGGAGTTTCTTCAGGGTGAGCAGATCCTGCCAGGCCGCCTTCTTGAAGCCCGGTTGGCGCAGATAGAACGCCGGGTGGTAGCTGGCCACCACCGGGATGCCCCGCCACTCGTAAACCCGGCCCCGCACCCGCCCCACCGCATCGGTGCGGCCCAGCAGGCTGATGATGGCGAACCGCCCCAGGGCGAAGAGGACCCGGGGCCGGATCATTGTCAATTGATCGAACAGATAGCCCTGGCAGGTGGCCACCTCGTCCGGGTCCGGGTTGCGGTTGCCCGGTGGGCGGCACTTGACCACGTTGGCGATGTAGACCTGGTCGCGGGTGAAGCCGATGCTGAACAGCATGCGGTCCAGCAGCCGGCCGGCCGGCCCCACGAACGGCTCGCCGCGCCGGTCTTCCTCTTCCCCCGGCCCCTCGCCCACGAACACCACCGGCGCCCGGGGGGAACCCACGCCGAAGACGGTATTGGTGCGGGTCAGGCAGAGTTTGCAGCGCCGGCAATCCCGCACCCGGGCCGCCAACCCGTCCAGATCGACGGGCCTGGCCTCCGGAACGGGTGGCGGTGCCGGAGGGGGGAGGACTGGCCGCTGGGGGGGCCGGGCAACC
>PEAP01000051.1 GCA_002753665.1 Magnetococcales bacterium DC0425bin3 | reverse complement strand
CCTGCGGGCCGAGGCGTGCGCCCATACCACGCCCCATGCCATCCCAACCCCGGCTGCTCCGGCCGCCGGACCGGAGCCCTGGAGCAAACCGGTCCTGCTCAAAGCGGATGACCACCGGGCGGCCAGTTTCGATTTCGATCCCGAAGACGGCGCTGCGAAATCGGACACCCCCTTTGCGCCAGAGCCGGAGATGGACCTGACGCCTTCAGCGGCACCGGCCACCCCGGATGCCCCGGAGGACGACGAACCGGACGCCGCCTATTCCGGGGACGTGCCCCTGCCGCCCCTGGATCTGCTGACCCGCCCGCCGGCACGGCCGGTGGGAGCCAACCGGGAGGTCCTGGAACGCAAGTCGCGACTCATCGAACAGAAATTGGCCGATTTCAAGGTCAAGGGGCAGGTGATCGATGCCCGGCCGGGACCGGTGGTGACCACCTTCGAGTTGGATCCCGCCCCGGGGCTCAAGGCCTCCAAGGTGATCGGGTTGGCCGACGATCTGGCCCGCTCCATCAGCGCCCTGTCGGTACGGGTGGTGGGCAACATTCCCGGCAAGAGCGTCATCGGCATCGAGGTGCCCAACGACAAGCGGGAGACGGTCTACCTGCGGGAGATTCTGGAGTCCCAGGTGATCGCCCCCGAGAGTCCGCCGCTGACCGTGGCCCTGGGCGCCGACATCAACGGCTACCCGGTGGTGGCGGATCTGGCCAAGATGCCCCACCTGCTGGTGGCCGGCACCACGGGCTCCGGCAAATCGGTGGCCCTCAATGCCATGATCTGCACCATCCTGTTCCGCTGCCGGCCGGACCAGGTGCGGCTGCTGATGGTGGACCCCAAGATGCTGGAACTGTCCATCTACGAGGGCATTCCCCATCTGTTGGCGCCGGTGGTGACCGATGTCAAGAAGGCCGCCATGCTCCTGAAATGGGCCGTGGCGGAGATGGAAGAACGCTACCGGCTGATGTCGGAGCTGTCGGTGCGCAGCCTGGCCGGTTTCAACCGGCGCATCGAGCAGTGCCTGCAGGAGGGCGCCCCGCCTCCCACCCGGCGGGTCAAGGTGGGGTTCGATCCGGAAACCGGTCAGCCGGTGGAGCGGGATGAACCCGTTCCCCTGGAAAAGAAGCCGCTGATCCTCATCGTGGTGGACGAGCTGGCGGACCTGATGATGCAGGTGGGCAAGGAGGTGGAACCGGCCATCGCCCGTCTGGCCCAGATGGCCCGGGCCGCCGGCATCCACTTGATCCTGGCCACCCAGCGCCCTTCGGTGGATGTGATCACCGGCCTGATCAAGGCCAACTTTCCCACCCGTCTGGCCTTTCAGGTCAGCTCCCGCATCGACTCCCGCACCATCCTGGACAGCATGGGCGCCGAGCGGTTGCTGGGCATGGGCGATGGCCTGTACATGCCGCCCGGCACCAGCCATCTGCAACGCATCCATGCCCCGTTCGTGGCCGACGAGGAGGTACACGCCCTGGTGAAATTCCTGCGCGGCACCGGCACGCCGGCCTACAACGGCGCCATTTTCGCCGCGCCAGCAGAGAATGGCGACGAGGAGGAGGAAGGCTTCGGAGGCGGTTTCGGCGACGGGCTGGGCGATGTGCTGGCCGGCAACGAATACGACGAGATCTACGATCAGGCGGTCAACGCGGTGCTGCATGCCCGCAAGGTGAGCGTCAGCATGGTGCAGCGCCATTTCAAGATCGGCTACAACCGGGCGGCCCGCATCGTGGAGCGGATGGAACAGGACGGCCTGGTCAGCGAGGCCACCCCCCAGGGCAAGCGGGAAGTCCTGGTGCCCCAGCGGCCGGAATAGGCTGCGACCTTCTCACTCCCCATACAAGACCCTCGGCAACCAGGTCGCCAGGGACGGCCACCAGGCCAGCAGGCCCAGGGCCAGCAGTTGCAGGGCGACGAACGGCACGATGCCTCGGTAGATCTGCCCGGTGGTCAGCTCCGGCGGGGCCACGCCGCGGAGGTAGAAGAGGGCAAAACCGAACGGCGGGGTCAGAAAGCTGGTCTGCAGGTTCAGGGCGATCATCACCCCCAGCCAGACCGGATCCAGCCCCAGCGTCAGCAGGGGCGGGCCGACGATGGGCACCACCACGAAGATGATCTCGATGAAATCGATGAAAAAGCCCAGAAAGAACATCATGGCCATGACCACCAGCATGGCGCCGAAGCCGCCGCCGGGCAGACCGGACAGCAGGTCCCGGACCAGCTCATCGCCTTCGAACCCGCGAAACACCAGCGAAAAGATCACCGCTCCCACCAGGATCATGAACACCATGGCGGTGACCCGGGTGGTGTTTTCCATGATCTCCCGCAGAATCGCCAACGTCACCCGCCCCTGCAGGCCCGCCAGCAGCAGGGCGCCCACGGCCCCCACCGAGGCCGCCTCCGTCGGAGTAGCCTGCCCCCCCAGGATGGAGCCCAGGACGGCGACAATCAGAAACAGCGGCGGAACCAGCACCCGAATGACCCGCCCGGCCAATTGGACGGGAGAATACTGGCGTTCTTCGGCTGGCAGGGGCGGCGCCGCCTGGGGGCGCACCAGGGCCACCAGGACGATATAGGCCAGATACAGCCCCACCAGCAGCAGACCGGGCAACAGGGCGCCCATGAACAGGTCCCCCACCGAGACCGTGCGGGGGCTGAAAGAGCCCATGTTCAACTGGGCCTGCTGATAGGCGGACCCGATCACATCCCCCAGCAGCACCAGAACGATGGAGGGCGGGATGATCTGCCCCAGGGTCCCGGATGCGCAGACGGTGCCGGCGGCCAGGGCCGGATCATACCCCCGGCGCAACATGGTCGGCAGGCTGAGCAGTCCCATGGTCACCACCGTGGCCCCGACGATGCCAGTGCTGGCGGCCATCAACATGCCCACCAGCGTCACCGAAATGCCCAGCCCCCCCCGCCGGCCGCCGAACAGGACGCTCATGGTGTCCAGCAGGTCCTCGGCCACCCGGGAGCGTTCCAGGGTCACGCCCATGAAGATGAACAGCGGCACCGCCACCAGCGTCTCGTTGCTCATGATGCCGTAGACGCGGCTGGGCACCGCATGGAGGAAGGCCGGATCGAACACCCCGAACTGGATGCCGATCCAGGCGCAGGCCAAGGCGCTACCGCCCAGCGAAAAAGCCACCGGATAGCCGGCCATCAAGACCAGGCAGACGGCGGCGAACATCCACAGAGAGGCGTAATGGTCCACGGCGATCCGTTAGAGATCCGTTAGCGCTTCGTTGGTTCCGATACCGTGGCAGCCGGGAACCGGCATCCATCGGTGGAGGATGGAGGGAGGTCTCCCCCATCCATCAAAGTCAGTTCCGCCCAGGCACGGGCGCCGTTGGACAGGCCTTGCACGATCATCAGGAGGGGCATCACCAGCAGGGCGGATTTCAGCAGCCAGACCAGGTTCAACCCGCCGGCCTCCCGGGAGCCTTCCCACAGGCGCCAGGAGGCGACGACATAATCCACGGACTGCACCAGCAGGAACACCGCCATCGGCAGCAACAGCAACAGGGTGCCGGCCAGATCCACCAGGGCCTTGAAGCGGGGGGAACGGGCCGCGTAGACCAGATCCACCCGCACATGGGCATCATGCTTGAGGGTATAGGCAGCGGCCAACATGAACAGCAGGCCATGCATGTAGGTGACCGATTCCTGCAGGGCGATCCAGCCCATGTCCAGCAGATAACGCAGCATCGCGACGGCGAAGGTGGTCAGCACCATGGCCAGGGTCAACCAGGCCACGGTGCGGCCGATATGTTCGTTGAGCCGGTCTCCAAGACGAATCAAGGCGGGCAGCCGCCGCGCCGCCCGCCCCTTGCAACGCTCAGTTGTCACTGCCCAACGCCCCCACCGAGTTGACCGCCGCCAGGGTGATGGCCAGGTTGTACAGAACGGTGGACACTTCCTTGACGAAGGCCATGAACTCGAACCGTTCGGTCTCGATGGGCACCACGATGGCGTCACCCGGCGCCAGATCCAGATGTCCCATGTAGAACCAGGCCGAGCCGAAGGGGCTGGAGCTGGCCTTGGGGCGCACCTGACCGTTGGCCTTGACCACATAGATGGCTCCCCGGTCGGCGTTGTTGCTGAACCCGCCGCTGAGGCTGACATAATCCTCGGGAGTCATGCCCTCCTTGAACTGATGGGAAGTGGGATAGTTGACCTCGCCCAATACGGTGATCTCGTTGCTGCGCTGGGGAATGAGCAGCTGATCCCCGTCCCGGAGAAAGATGGTGTCCCTGCTCTCCAGACTCGGATCGCCGTAGAGGGCATCGGCAACCGCCGACTCGTCGCTCTTGCGGGCGGCCAGGATGACGGGCAGGTCGATGGCCAGCCGGCCCTGGGCTTCGGTCTCCTTGAGTTTTTTCACCAGCATGCTCAAGAAGGAACTGTCCACCTGCCGGTTGGTGCGATCCCCGGTGGAGGGACGGACGATGGCGGCCTTGGCCAGCTCCATCTCCAGCCGGGAGGCGAAAAAGTTCATCTCCTTGCGTTCCCGCTCCTGCAGACTCTTGCGCAGAAAGACCGCTGCCTCTGGGTAGGCATGTTTGGTCAGGCCGCCGGCCCGGTCGATCAACTGCACCAGGGTTTCGCCCTTCTTGACCGGATAGACCCCGGGAAACTTCACCTCACCCTTGACGGCGACCAGGGTGGTTTCGGCCCAGTTGGGCACCGGCTTGATGGTGAGGCTGTCGAAGGGTTGCAGGGTCAGGTCGGAACCGGGATGGCCGGCCAGCACATCGGACAGCACCACCTTGATGTGGTCGATCTCCCGGGATTTATTGTCCACCACCGAAAAGCGGGTGATCTCCGCCTCCAGGGTATAGGCCGGTTCGGCCAGCCACCCCCCGGCCCGGATCAGGTCCGACAAATGCATGCCGTTTTCCAGCGGGTATTGACCGGGAAAGCGGACCATGCCGGAAATGCTGATGATGCGGGACGGTTGGGTGAGGGTGGCCTGGGCCAGCAGTTGATCCAGCACCGGCTTGAGCAACCCTTCCCGGGTCCGGCGGGACCACAGGTAGTAGTACTCGGCCAATTCCGGGGAATTCTTCGGCACCCGCAGATAGCCGAACCGCTTGGCGTCCTCCTTGCTGATCCGGCCGGTGAGAAACTCGGGCAGCTCCTCAACATCCTGGCGGAAGGCCTTGAACCGCTGCCGCTGGTTGAACCGGGTGAATTCCTGTTCGGAACGGGGGTTGCCGGTCCCGGTCCGCAAGTCCCGCTCGGACTGTGCATCGCGGGGGTCACCCTCCCTGCTCCCGCTGCGGACAAAAGGATTGGTTCGGGAACGGACGCGGTCGCCCGCCGCCCGGCCCTGGGTATTGGTGTTGCCCATGGAGGCATCCATGGGGTTGCCGGCAAAGGAACGGAAGAAGCGGTTATCCTGATTCCCGAACTGGTCTTCCTCGCCCGCTGCAGTTCCTTCCGGGCCGGTTTCCGCGGTGGTGCTGTCCTTGTTCGGGTTCAGGCGGGGAAAGAAATAGTCCTCGGTCTGCAGGGGATCGGGCGGGGCAAACCCCTCGCCGTCGGAGCGGGTGGCGCCCTTCTCGCCGATGCGATCCAGCGCCTCGCCCTGCCCGGGCGTGGTCAGGTTGCGAAAGAACAGGCCCCGGTAGGCCTGAAACCGTTCGTTCTCCTCGAAATACTGGGAGCTGGAAAAGATCAGGACCTTGTCCTCCTGCTGCAGGGGGATATCGCTGGGAGATCCGGCATTGCCGATGATCTCCCGCAGACGCACGGAAAAGGGACCCACCCGGCCATCCTTGTCCAGCACCCGGGTCACCAGGGCATAATCCAGATCGGTACCGGGCAGGGTCTCGGCGGCGGCCCGCAGCAGATCGGTCATGAGCATACCCGGAGTATGGGGATAGGTCCCCGGAAAGCGGACGTTGCCGGCGATCTCCACCACCGGCTCCAGCATATCGGACGAGGACTGGCGGCGCAGTTGGCGGATCCAGGGTTCCAGGGTCTTGGCCCGATCCTCGTTGAGGCCGAAGGCCAGGATCTGATCCCGGGACTGCAAGGGGATATTGGCGGTGGCAGTGGGATCGTCCAGGGCCTGGTCCAGCCGGGTGGACAGCACGATGGTCTTGAAGCCCCGCTGCTGTTCCCGCTTGATCAGCACATAGGCCAGATCGGGATTGTCCTGCAGCACGTTGACATCGCCGATCACGTCGGTGAGGCGCATACCGGAGCGCCACTGATACTGGCCGGCGCGGGCCACATGGCCGGAGAGAGTCACAACCCCTTCCACATCCTTGAAGACCGATGGCACCCGCAGGGTGTCGCCGTTCATGATCTGGGTGCGCGCCAGATCGGCCTGCGTCAAATTGAGGGAAATCAGGGTGCGGTCCTTGCGGCCGCGGATGCGCTCCAGTTGCAGGCCATCCTCGAAGGCGGTGGGAAGGAATCCACCCGCCAGTTGCAGCAGATCCTTGACGGTGCGTTCGCCCTTGAGTTCGAAGATGCCCGGCCGCCGCACCTCGCCCTCCACCCCGGCGGTTTCGCCGATGGCCGGCACGAAGATCACGTCCCCCGCTTCCAGACGCCGGTCGGCGCGGGTGTCGCCGTTCATCAGCAGGTCATAGAGGTCCAGGGTGGTGACCACGGTGCTGCCGCGCTTCAACTGGATGTTGCGCAGGGAGCCCAGGGGATTGACGCCGCCGCTGACGAACAGGGCGTTGGTCATGGTGGACAGGGCGCTGACCGTATAGGACCCCGGCCGGAAGGCCTCCCCCAGGATGAACACCCGGATGGAGCGCAGCTTGCCCATGGTGATGTGGGCGATTTCCAGCCCGATGAGCTGGGACTTGACCCGTTCGTCCAACAGGGACTTCAATTCGCCGAAGCTGACCCCGTTGACGGGAATGCGGCCGATGTCCGGAAAATTGACCATGCCCTCCCGATTCACCTGGAGGGAAACGGAACGGAACTCCTTGCCGGTGAGCTGGACCAGGAAGCCGTCCCCAGGTCCCAGGCGGTAATCATCTGGTACCGGCACATTGCCGACCGGCGCGAACGTGGAGGGGGAACCCGCAAACAGGTCATAGCCGAATTGACGCAGACCGCCCAGGGGGGTCAGGGGTTGGGCGGGCTGCTGGGCGGTGGCTTCGGGTGCCCCCCCGCTGCCCTCCTTGCCGCCCTTGGTGACGGGCATGAAACGATCCGGCATGGGGCCCGGATCATCCAGACGGGAGGGGTGGACCCGATTGAGGGGACTCACGGTCACCGGTCGTGGCCGGGGCTGGCTGCCCTTGTCGTCGGTGACGGCTCCCTCGTCATCGTCGACGGAGTCGCCACCGCGCTCCAAGGCCCGGGTCACCTCGGGCGAGCCGAGTTGCCTCAGCAGTTCGGCTGCTCCGCCCAATCCCCGGCCGGTGTCCGCGCCCAGGGCGACACCGGCTGGCAGCAGCAATCCCGCCACCAGGACGGGGATGATCCATTGACGTCCCGAAACCATGCGCACCATTCGACCCCATCAGCACATAAAAGAGGATTATTGTCCCAACTCTCCCGGGGGATTGCAATCCTTTTGCCAACGCCAGAACGCCCAAAGGGACGATTCGGCTCCGGAGCAGCCCGAATCGGCTCGCCCCCTCTTGACCCGCCGCCCGTCCCGGCGAACAATCATCGGAAACATGACTGTCCGCTGCCAGGTTGCCGTGGCAGCCGGGAAGTGGCTTCCATATCGGTGGAGGGTGGAGGGAGGCCTCCCCCATCCATGCTCAAAGTTCGCAACATTACACGTCCAGGGGAGAAACCCAGGTGCATGTGACCATCGTCCACGTCAGCGTCAAGCCCGATGCGGTGGAGGCTTTCAAGCAAGCCTGCCGCGGCAATCATGAACAATCGATCCGTGAACCCGGCAACCGCCGTTTCGACGTGCTGCAAAGCGCCGGGGATCCCACCCGGTTTGTCCTTTACGAAGCCTACAGTGACGTCCAGTCTGCCGCCGCCCACAAGGAAACCGCCCACTACCTGGCCTGGCGGGACGCGGTGGCCCCGATGATGGAACGCCCCCGCAAGGGGCTGGTCTTCAACGGCCTTTTCCCGAAGGGATGACCCCCATGGATGCCTTGACCGGCTTTCAGATCGCCCGGCTGCCGAAAATCATCTTCGGACCCGGCACCCTGCCACAGGCGGCCATCGAAGCCCGAGGCTTCGGCAGCCGGGTGTTGCTGGTCACTGGCGGCGCCTCCCTGGAGGCCGGCGGTCATCTGGCCACGCTGACCGCCGCCATGGACCAACAGGGTCTGCACTGGGAAAGAACCACGGTGGCCGGCGAGCCCTCCCCCGACCTAGTGGACGCCGCCGTGGCCCGGTTCAAGGAGGGTGATTTCCACAGCGTGCTGGCGGTAGGGGGCGGCAGCGCCCTGGACGCCGGCAAGGCCATCGCCGGACTGCTGCCCAGCGGCCGGTCGGTGTACGACCACCTGGAAGGCGTGGGACCCCAACTGCCCTACCAGGGACCCGCCACCCCCCTGATTGCCGTGCCCACCACCGCCGGCACCGGCAGCGAAGCCACCAAGAACGCCGTGCTGAGCCACCAGGGAATCGACGGTTTCAAAAAATCCTTCCGGGACGACCGGCTGATCGCCGCGGTGGCGGTGGTGGATCCGGACCTGCTGGCCTCCTGTCCCCGACCCCTGCTGGCCGCCAATGGCATGGATGCCTTCACCCAGCTGCTGGAATCCTTCGTCTCCACCCGGTCCAATCCCCTGACCGACGCCCTGGCCCTGTCCGGCCTGACGGCCTTCCGGGACGGCTTTTTCGCCGCCTGGGAGGGCAGCGGCCGAACGGTCGCCGCGGCCGGACGGGCACGCCTGGCCTACGCCTCCCTGCTGTCGGGCATCTGTCTGGCCCAGACCGGACTGGGCGTGGTCCATGGCCTGGCCTCACCCATGGGGGGATTCTTCCCCATCCCCCACGGCGTGGTGTGCGGCACCCTGCTGGCCGAGGCCACCGCGGTCAACATCGCCGCCCTGCAGGACCGGGCCCCGGACAGCCCGGCCCTGGAGAAATACGGCCGGGTCGGCGCCCTCCTGGCCCGTCGGAATCTGGATGCCCACCAGGGCTGCCAGCATCTGGTGACCACCCTGCGGGACTGGGTGACCCTCCTGGAGCTGGCCCCCATCGGCCGCCACGGCGTCACCCGGGAGGATCTGCCCCGCATCGTGGCCGCCAGCCGCGGTTCCAGCATGAAGACCAACCCCCTGCCCCTCACCGACGCGGAGATCACGTCCATCCTGGAACGGCGCCTGTACCGTGAAAGCCGCTAACGCGGCTTTCACGGTACGAGGGTGGAGGGAGGCTTCCCCCATCATGCAAAGTTACCGTGAAAGCCGCTAACGCGGCTTTCACGGTACGAGGGTGGAGGGAGGCTTCTGCGCTAACGTTATCTCTTACGAATCTGGCCGGCTATCGCGCTCGAAGCGGACCAACACCTCCCGGGCCGCCTCCCCCAGATCCACCAGGGCGCTGTTGTGGTCGCCCAGGATGGGCAGGAACCACTTGCGTCCTCCGGCAGCGTCGAACAGACGCTGACCATGATGGAACGGCACCACCCGATCCTCCCGGCTATGGATGATCAACAGGGGCGCTTGCACCCGGGCCAGACCGGCCACATTGTCGTAATGGATCCGCGCCAGCCAGCGGACCGGCAGCCAGGGATAAAGCTCCGCGGCCCGGTCGGCAATCGAGGTGAAGGTTCCCTCCAGAATCACGCCCCGGGGAGTGGTGCGCCCCGCCAGCCACACCGCCACCCCCCCGCCCAGGGAATGACCATACAGAATGATCCGCCCTGGATCGATTGTTCGGGTCCCGGTCAGATGGTTCCAGGCAGACAGAGCATCTTCATAGGTGCCCGCCTCGGAGGCCTCCCCGCCGCTCTCCCCATAGCCCCGATAATCCACCAGCAGGCTGGACCAGCCCATGGCATGGAACAAACGGGCCTGACCTTCCAGTTGGGAAATGTTGCAGGCGTTGCCATGGAAGAACAGCACCACCGGCCGCTCCGGCGCCCCCGGCAACCACCAGGCGCGGATGGGAATCCCCGCGCTGTCCAGCATCACCGGCTCATGGATCAACCCCCACCCGGCCGGATGGCCCTCCCGAACCCGGGTGGGATGGAATACCTGTTGATTCTGAGAGAGATAGAGCAACAGAGTCATCAGCAGATACCACAAGACCAGGGTGGATCCAACGACGGTCATCGTCATGCCAACCCTCCCGGCGTTCCGGTGCATATCCAACCCGCTTGCCCTGCCCGGAAACTCATGCTGTTTCCGCGCTGCTTGACAGTTTACAACAAATTGAAACTCTTGATCATTATCGAGACAGATGCTATTATCGAAATTGATGATGGTCAAATTTCAGATTTCTCAAATCAGCCAGGGCTTCTTCAACAGCGACCCTGGTCGGGGGGCCGCGAGGGCCGACACCCATGATCTCCCGCCGCCAACTGCTCCGCCAGGCCGCAGCCACCGCCGCCGGGGCCACCGCTGCCCTGGCCGCCCCCTGGGTCTGGTCCCGGGAGCCGGTCACCCTGCGGGTGCTGGGCACCCATGTCACCCTGCGGGAAACGATTCGGCAGCGGGCCGAAAAGGAACTGGGGTTCCGGATCGTCATGGAACCGGGCGGCGACGCCCGGGTGCTGCAAAAAGCCTCCACCCGCCCCCAGTCCTTCGACATCTACGAAGCCTGGTCCGATTCCATCAACGTCCTGTGGCGCTCCAATGCCATCCAGCCCATCCCCGTGGAACGGATCCGGCACTGGGGGGAAATCAATAGCCTGACCAAGGCCGGCCGCCTGACCCCCGATGCCCGGATCGGCCTGGGGGACGCCCCCTTCAAACTGCTCCACGTCCAGGAAGACGGCAGCCTGGGATACCAACCCACCGGTCGCGTCAGCTTTCTGCCGTATGTCCACAACGTGGACTCCTTCGGCTACGACACCCGCACCGTGCCCCAGGGCGTGGCCTACGAGACGGAAAGCTGGGGATGGCTGCTGGACGACAGCTGGCGGGGCCGGGTGGCGCTGATCAACAACCCCACCATCGGCCTGTTCGATGCCGCCCTGGCCGCCCAGGCCCAGGGGCTGATCCGGTTCGACGACATCGGCGCCATGACCGAGTCGGAACTGGACCGGCTGTTCGACATTCTGATCGAACTGAAACAAAAAGGCCACTTCTCCGGATTCTGGAACTCGGTGCCCGAATCGGCGGAGTACATCGCTTCGGGCCGGGCGGTTCTGGCCAGCATGTTCAGCCCGGCCATCGCTGAACTCAACGAACGGGGCATTCCGGCGGTGTACGCCGCCCCCAAGGAGGGCTACCGGGCCTGGCACGGGGTGATGTGCCTCAGCGCCCAGACCACCGGCGCGGTGCGGGAGGCGGCCTTCGAGTTCATGAACTGGTGGCTCTCCGGTTGGCCCGGGGCCTTCGTGGCCCGCCAGGGCTACTACATCTCCATCCCGGAACGCGCCCGGCCCCATCTGAGCCGGGCGGAATGGGATTACTGGTACGAGGGTCTCCCGGCCCAGGAAGACCTGAAGGGACCCGAGGGCCGGCTGTCGGTGCTGCGGGGGTCGGTCCGCAACGGCGGCTCCTACTGGAAACGTTTCAGCAATGTGGCGGTCTGGAACACCGTGATGGAAACCTACGAATACAGCCTGCCACGCTGGTACGAACTGCTGCTTTCCTGAAGCGGCCTGGGAGTCGATGAACCATGGACAAACCGCATCGGACAGCCACCCTGCCCATCACCCTGGGGACCCGAATCTTTGTCAATTTCGGCCTGGTGGTGGCCATTTTCATCCTGCAGGCCATCATCGCCAACCTGGGGTTCCAGAACACCTCCCTGGACTTCCAGGAATTCGCCACCATCAACGCCAATGCCACCCGCATCCAGGAAATGGAAAGCAGCGTGCTGGAACTGCAACGCAGCGTGCTGGCCTATACCCAGTCCGGCTACGCGGGCATGGTCACCCGGGTCCGCAAACTCCAGGAAGATCTGCGGACCCGCCTGGCCGCCGTGGGGGAGAGTCTCACCGATCCCGAAACCCGGGTCCACCTCCAGGGCATGGAAGAGCATTTCCGGATCTATTCCAGCAGTTTCGATGCGGCGGTGGAAGACCGCAGCCGGCAGGAACAACTGGTGGAAACCCGCATCAAGCCCCTCCAGGACCAGGGCAGCGCCCTGCTGGCGCGACTGACCGAACGCGCCCGGCTGCGCAACGATTCCCGGCAAGCCGCTCTGGCGGTTCAGGCCAACGAAAAACTGCTGCTGGCCCACCGGGACGCCCTGCATTTCCTCGGCAGGCCCCGCTCCTCCTCGGTGCGCAGTGCCCAGAACCAGATCGACGAACTGAAAAAACTGCTGCTGCGCATGGCCCTGGAATGGCCGAACCTGGACGAACGCCATCACCTGGATCAGGTCGCCCGGGTGGTCGGCCAGTACGAACAGGCCTTCGTGGAAATGGTGCAGACCACCCGGGGCTACATGAACCTGGTCTATGTGGTGATGGCCGGCGAGGCGGTGGAGTTCGCCTACCTGGCCCGGGAGCTGAAGCGCCTGACCATCGACCACCGGGACCGGGTCCAGGCCCAGATGAACGCCACCCTGGCCGACACCCGCCAGTTCACTCTGGTCGTTTCCGCCCTCGCCACCCTGGTGGCCCTGGCGCTGGCCTGGCTGGTCACCCGCAACATCGCCGGTCCCATCAAGGCCATGACCCACACCCTCACCGAACTGGCCCGCGGTCATGCGGAGGCGGAAATCCCCGGCCGGGGCCGCCGCGACGAGATCGGCGCCATGGCCATGGCGGCCGATGTCTTCAAGGAGAAGGCCCACGAGCTGGCCAACGCCAGCCGCTACAAGTCGGAATTCCTGGCCAACATGTCCCACGAACTCCGCACCCCCCTCAACAGCATGCTGATCCTCTCCAGGCTGCTGGCCGCCAACGAGCGGGAGAATCTCACCGCCGAGCAGGTGGAATCGGCCCGGGTGATCCACGACAGCGGGACGGATCTGCTCCGGCTGATCAACGACATTCTCGATCTTTCCAAAATCGAGGCGGGGCGCATGGATATTCTGCCCGAGACCCGTGCCCTGGACCCGCTCCGGGGCAGCATCGAACGGTTGTTCGGACCGGTGGCTTCCAGCAAGGGGCTGGAGTTTCAATTCATGATCCACAAGGGCATTCCCGACGCCCTCTGTACCGACTGGGCGGCGGTGGAGCAGATCCTGCGCAATTTTCTGTCCAACGCCTTCAAGTTCACCAGCCGGGGCCGGATCAGCGTGGATGTCCACCTCCCGCGCCGGGGGCTGGTGTTCTTCGACTCCCGGCTCACCTCGGCCAACACCGTGGCCTTCACCGTGCGGGACACCGGCATCGGCATCCCAGAGGACAAGCGGGAGCGGATCTTCGAGGCCTTCCGTCAGGCCGACGGCACCACCAGCCGCCAGTATGGCGGCACCGGGCTGGGGCTGTCGATCTGCCGCAAGTTCGCCGAACTGTTGGGGGGCGAGATCCAGCTCGAAAGCCAGGTGGGAGAAGGCTCGGCCTTCACCCTCTACCTGCCGCGCCAGTTCCCCGGGGAGGTGCGGGAGCGGACCGCCGCCACCGCCACGGACCGCCAGACGCCGGCCGTCACCGCGCCCCGGAGCGATTTCCGCGATCCGACCCGCACCCTGCTGCTGGTGGACGACGATCCCCGCAACCGCTATGCCCTGGGCAAACTCCTGGCGCCCCGGGTGTTGGAAGTGATTCAGGCGGAAAACGGCCGCCAGGCCCTGAACATCCTGGAACAGCAGGGCGAACGGGTGGACCTGGTATTGATGGACATCATGATGCCCCAGATGGACGGCTTCGAGGCCACCCGCGCCATCCGCCGCCAGGGCCGCTTCAGCCGCCTGCCGATCATCGCCCTCACCGCCAAGGTGATGCCCGGTGACCGGGAAAAATGCCTGGAAGCCGGCGCCAGCGACTATCTGCCCAAGCCGGTCGATCCCCAACGCCTGTTGTGGATGCTGGAGGAATGGCTGAGCAAGGGCAAGGCGGTGGCCCCCATGGCGGAGGTGCCGGCGCCCCTGGTCCTGGAGTCCGCCCCGTCTGCGGCTCTCTCCGCCCCTCCGACCTCCCTGGCGCCTTTTCCCACCAGCGTCATGGTGGTGGATGACGAAATGCGCACCACCTTTGCCCTGGCCCAGTTCCTCCAGAAGCGGGCCGATCGGGTGATCATGGCCGGGGACGGACGCAACGCCATCGACAAGCTGCTGGAGGCTCCGGAAGTGAACATCATCCTGATGGACCTGCGGATGCCCAACCTGGACGGCTGTCAGGCCACCCGGGAAATCCGCCAGGATCCCCGGTTCGCCACCCTGCCCATTCTCATCCTCACCGCCCACGATTCCCAGGAAGACCGGGAACGCTGTCTGGCGGCGGGGGCCAACGAATTCCTGACCAAGCCGGTGGAATCGGGCCTGCTGGTCGATCGCATGCGCCACTGGCTGCAATCCGCCACCCGCCCCGGCGGCGGAGACATGCCATCGGGAGTGATCCTCTCATGAACGGCTCGGCCCGCCCCAAGATCCTGCTGGTGGACGATATGCCGTCCAACCTGGTGGCCCTGCGCCACCTGGTCCAGGATCTGAATGCCGAGATCTTCGAGGCGACCTGCGGCAACGATGCCCTCGGTCTGATCATCAACCACGCCTTCGCCCTGGTGCTGCTGGACGTTCACATGCCGGTCATGGATGGCTACGAGGTGGCCGACATGATGCGCTCCGTCAAGGCCACCCGGGAACTGCCCATCATCTTTCTCACCGCCGCCTACAAGGACCAGCGCCATCGCCAATTGGCCTATGAAAGCGGCGGGGTGGATTACATCGAAAAACCCGTCGATCCCATGATCCTGCGGGCCAAGGTGCGCATCTTCCTGGACATGGCCCGGCAGCGCCAGCAGATCGATGACCTCAACCAGACTCTCACCCGCCGCCTGTCCGAACTGGATCAGGCCACCGACCGCCTGCGCCAGAGCGAACAGCGCAATCGGGAGCTGGCGGAACTGTATCAGGACCTCTACGACCACATGCCGGACCTGTTTGCCACGGTCAACCTGCAAACGGCCCGGGTGGAACGCTGCAACCGCACCCTGCTGGACCGGCTGGGGCTCACCGATCCGACCCGAATCATCGGCCAACCCCTGGCCGGACTGCTCGGCGCCGACTGCCGGGCCGAGGCGGACAGGATCGTGCAGGCCCTGCGCTCCGGGGCGACCATCACCAATGCCGAGCTGACTTTGATGGATGGGGGACCCGATGGCAGTCGCTCCGCGACTTCCACGGTAAGCCGCGACCGGCCGAACGGCGAACGGATTCCGGTCATTCTCAACGCCAGCGCGGCGCCGGCAACCACCGGCGGCGTCCTGCTCGGCCGTTTCAGTTGGCGGGACATCACCGAACGCAAGGCGGCGGAGGCCGCCCTGCGCCAGAGCCGGGAACAGCTGGCCCTGGTCCTGGAGGCAGCCGGGGAAGGCATCTTCGGCATCGATGTCGCCGGTCGCGCCACCTTCATCAACCCCGCCGCCGCCCGCATGCTGGGCTGGACCGGGGAGGAACTGAATGGGCTCGTCCTCCACGACCTGATTCATCATTCCCACCCCGATGGCCGGCCCTGTCCCCCGGAAGCATGTCACATCCAGGCCGGCTTCCGGGATGGCCGCACCAGCCATGTGGACGATGAATTCTTCTTCCATCGGGACGGTAGCCCATTCCCGGTGGAATATGTCAGCACGCCCATTCGGGATCAGGACCGGATCCTGGGAACGGTGGTGGTCTTTCGTGACATCACCGAGCGGCGGCGCATGGAAACCACCCTGCGCCAGGCCAAACAGGCCGCCGAGGAGGCCAACCGGGCCAAGAGCCAGTTCCTGGCCATGATGAGCCACGACATCCGCACGCCGCTGAACGCCATCACCGGCATGGTGGAACTGCTGCGGGAAACCGCCCTGGACCCGATCCAGACCCGCTGGGTGAACACCCTGGACAACGCCAGCGAGGGCCTGCTGGCCCTGATCAACGACATCCTGGACCTGTCCAAGATCGAGGCGGGGCAGTTGGAACTGGAGATCCTGCCGTTCGTGCTGACCGACATGCTGGAGGGCATTCTCGACCTCGCCCGGGTGATCGCCAGCGAGAAGCGGTTGGAGGTGGTCCTGCAACTGGATCCCGACGTGCCCGCCCGGGTTGCGGGGGACGAACAGCGCCTGCGGCAGGTGCTGATGAACCTGCTGGGCAACGCGGTCAAGTTCACCCAGCAGGGCCGGGTGGTCCTGTCCGTCGCCGCCCTGGCGGAGGACCGGGTGCGATTTCAGGTCAGCGACACCGGTCCGGGCATCCCCCATGACATGCTGCCGTTGATCTTTCAGCCCTTCGTCCAGTTCCGCCATGCGACCAATCACCGCCTGGGGGGCAGCGGCCTGGGGTTGAGCATCTGCCGGCAACTGGTGGAAAAGATGGCCGGCAGCGTCGAGGTGGAGAGCCGGCCCGACCAGGGCAGTCTTTTCACCGTCACCGTCCCCCTGCCGGCGGTCCAGGTCGGCCCGTTTCCCCTGCCCGCCGGGCCGGCCATCCGCCTGCCGGCCCTGGATGGCAGCCCCAAGGATTCCCTGCACATTCTGCTGGTGGACGACAGCGACGACAACCGGATACTGGCCCAGGCCTTCCTGAAGCACACTCCCCACCGGGTGGAGACCGCCGAAAACGGGCGCCAGGCCTTCGAACGCCTGCAGACCGACGCCTTCGATCTGGTCCTCATGGACATGATGATGCCGGTGATGGACGGCTATGAAGCCACCCGCCGCATCCGCGCCTGGGAGGATCAGTCCGGTCGCCCGCCGCTGCCCATCGTCGCCCTCACGGCGTTCGCCATGCGGGAAGACGTGGAACAAAGCCGGGCGGCCGGGTGCGATTATCACCTCTCCAAGCCGATCCGCAAGCGGGTGCTGCTGCAACTGGTGGAGCGGATCGCCGCCAGCGCGGGGCAGTCGCCCGCCGGATCCGGCAGATCCTGATCGATCAGGGAGCCAGTCAATCCTCCCGACCGATGACCTTCTTTTTCAGGCCACGCACCATCTTGCGCAGTTCCGGCTCCTTCAGCAGGGCCATGGCCTGCCGCCGCCGGAACCATTTCCGGTAGCGGAACTGCTCCTCCCAGCGGGGCAGCTCTTCCTTCACCATCATGAGGAACACCGTGACGGTGCAGGTCCCGCCCCATTTTTCGTAGGAATAGGCCCCGATGGGGTGGGGATCGACCTCTCCCAGGATGCCGGCCTCTTCCAGGGCCTCCTTGGCGGCGGAGCGTTCGGGGCTCAGGCCCGGCTGCACCACCCCCTTGGGCACGATCCAGCGCCCTCCCCCCCGGGTGGTGATCAACAGGATCCGCAATTTGCCCTTGCGCCGCTGCAAGGGAATGACCGCGGACTGTCGAAAGAAATGCTCGGGAACCTCCCCCATGACCGACATCCCTATCCTGAACGAGAAGCCATTCTGGCCAGCACCCGCCGGACCAGCAACAGAAACAACAGAATACCGGCCGCCCAGATGCCCACGGTCACCTGGATTTCCACCAGGGAGGACCGGTAGGTCGCCACTTCCCCCAGGGGCGTGGGCAAAAAACCCGGCACCACCAACCCCAGGCCCTTTTCCATCCAGATGCCCACAAAGGCCAGGACGCAGACCAGATGGAGCAGCCAGGGGCTGGCCCGCACCCGGGGCAGAGGGGCCAGCAGGGCCGCGGTGCCGCTCAGAACCAGACCGGTGGTGAGCCAGACGCCCAGGACCGGATCGGCCTGAAACAGCCGCTGGAGCGCCGCGCCGTGGCCGCCGGCCGGGTAGAACAGCCCAAAACCTTCCGCGCCGAGCAGAAGCAGGTCGATCAGCAGGGCCGCGGCCAGCATCCGGGCCAGCAGGGGCCGGGCCGCCGGCGGCGGAACCCAGGCCACGACGCCCTGGATCACCGCCAGGATGACGATCATCAGGGCGGACCCGGCGGCGAAGGCCGAGGCGATGAAACGGGGCGCCAGGGCGGCCGAATGCCACAGGGGTCGGGCCGGCAGGCCGGCCAGCAGAAAGGCGGTCACCACATGGATGGCAATCCCCAGCCCCACTGCCAGCAGCATCCAGGGAGCGAGCCGCCGGTGGGGAATCTCCCGACCCAGACGCCAGGCGCGCAGCGTCAGGCCGATCAGTACCAGGTTGAGCAGCAGATACCCCAGCAGCACTCCCATGTCCCAGGCCATGATGGAGCCCGGCCAGTTGAGTTTCCCCAACAGGGGCACGGCATGCCAGAAGCGCAACGGACGGCCCAGATCCACCAGGACGAAAGCCAGACTCATGGCCACCGCCGCCACCGCCACCGCCTCCCCCAGGGGCACCAGGGGCCGCAGATCAGGCCGTCCCAGCAGACAGGCCGGGGCCAACAGGATCACCGCCGAGGCGGCCACCCCCACCAGAAAGGTGAAGTTGCCGATGTAGAGCCCCCACAGGACCTGGTCGGTGAGCCCGGTGACCGTCAGACCCTGGTCGAGCTGTACCCGATAGCCGCTGCCTCCCCAGGCCATGAGGGCCAGCAGGACTGTGATCACCAGGCCAAGGGCCCATCGGCCTCCAGGCCGTCGGGATGTCGCGGCCGGGGGGGTCATGGCCCGTCCGTGAAGAACCAGAAGCGCGGCTCGGTGCCCTGTTCCTCCTTGAGCCGAAACACCGGCCGCCGGGCCAACACCTGGCGAATCTCACTCTCGGGATCCAACAGGTTGCCGAAGATCCGCGCCCCGGTGGGGCAGGCTTCCAGGCAGGCGGGCAGCAGGCCCCGCCGGGTGCGTTGCAGACAGAAGGTGCATTTCTCCATCACGCCGGCTTCCCGGGGCTGGTTGCCCAGGTAATGGGTCTGCCGGGTCAAGTCGCTGGGGGACAGGCGGGGCGCGCCCCAGTTGAAATGCCGCGCCCCATAGGGGCAGGCGGTGGCGCAATAGCGGCAGCCGATGCACCAGTCGTAGTCGATGACCACGATGCCGTCGGGCTCCCGCCAGGTGGCCGCCACCGGGCAGGCCTGGACGCAGGGCGGATCGGCGCATTGCTGGCACTGCACCGGCACATACCAATGCCCCGCCACCGGCACGGTTTGGTGCGTAAAATAGGGATTCCCATCCTGGAGATCCCTGCTCCCGACAGGCAGTTCCAACACCCGGATATTCTGCAGGGTGCCGCCGCGGCCGCAATTGTTTTCACTAACGCAAGCGCTGACGCAGCGCCGGGTGCCCTTGCACTTGGAAAGGTTCAGGGCAAAGCCGAACCGCACGTCGGCCAACGGTGGATCGTTGCGACAGTCCAGGGTCACTCCGAACCGGCGCCGCGCCTGGCGCTCGATCCGCGCCAGGGCGCCCTGGATCTCGGCGGGCGTCATGCGCAGGTAATGGTCCTGGAGCAGGTCTCCCAGGGCATCCCCCAAACCGATCCCGGTCGGGCCGTCGATGGCGGCCAGCGTCCCTCCGCCGCCCAACAGGGCCGCCCCGGCCGCCGCGCCCTTGAGCAGCGCCCGGCGGGTGGTCCAGGCCGCGCCCGGGCCGGAATCGTCTGGATCGTCATCCGTCATGGCGGACCCTCCGGGGTGGGGGATGGCGGCCGCCAGAACCGGGAGCGGGGTGGGGCGGGATCCGGCGGCACCGGTCGAAAAGCCGGCTGATGGGCATCGTGGCAGCTGCGGCAGGCCTGGATGGTCCGGGGACCGCGCCAGTTTCCCACCCGTTTGCCATGGATCCCCACCTGCCAGGCGGTCACCGTGGCACCGTGGCACAGGGCGCAGGAGCGATGGGCGGCGTCCCAGCCGAACACCGCGCCCCGGCCGCCGCGCAGAGACTCCTGCTGGTCCTGCACATGGCAATCCAGACACCACAAACCCTCGCCCCCATGGGTGACTTTCAGGGAGTCATGGGGGGCGGCCAGGGGCCGGGGCCGGGGATCGGCGTCCAGCCAGGCATGGCAGGGGGCGCAGCGCGGCTGGGGCGCCGGACCGTCCAGTTGGAACTCCGCGGCCGCAGCAACCGTCGGCAGCAGCATCCACAGCAGACCGACCATCCCCCACGGGAGGGGCCATCTCATGACATCACAGACCCTTTTCCACCCGCACCGGCTGGGCCAGCCCGGCGGGCAGCTTGTTCCCCATCTGCTTCACGATGGGCGGCAGCAACAGGTTGAACTGGATGAGGGAAGCCTCCCTCCACCCTCCTCCGATGAAATTGACCTTTGCGCAGATTGTCAAACCATCGGGCGGCTTTTTCAAGGCCTGACTCCCGGCCGGCGGGCAAATGTTGCCCGCCCCCACCCGGCATATTTTGCCCCCGCGGCCGCCCGTTTTCGGATCCGGCCCTGGCGCATATCCAAATGAACGCACCAATTTCAAAACGATAAGCAACATCAGGAACACTTGGCACGCGACTTGTGTAAGTCTCCTCAACAGGGCCGCCAGGGTGTCACGGCTGCGCCCCCATGCACCATCTTCGGGAGGGTTTCATCCATGTCCATCGTCATTCGCTCCCTTCCCCGGCCGGGATTGGCCTGTCGGGCTTCCGTCGCCGGGCAACCGCTGTCGACTTCGACGATGGCCGTGGCGAACGACCGTCCTGTGGCCCTGCCCATGGCCCACCAGGGTCTGGACGCCATCACCCCGGATGTGCTGCGGCGCATGGTGCTGGAAGAGAACCGTCAGGCCCTGATGCCGCTCCAGACCGCGGCACCCGCTCCGGCAGAGGCGCCCCTGACTTCCAGTCAGCAGAAACGCGCGCTGCGGGCCGAGTTCAACCGGCTGGTGGCGGCCTTCAACAGCCAGTGGGGCGAGGTCTGCGCCCTGACCCCGGCCCCCTGCTGAACAGCGTCGCCCAGCGTCGGGTTCGACGGCCCAGCGCCGGTTTGATTGCCTCTTGCCTTTCGGACAGACTCCTCCTCCGTTCGACTGTCGATCGGCTCTTTCCCCCAGAGGGAAAGAGCCTTTTTTTTATTCCCCTCCCTTGTCCCCCTGATGTTGAGCAAAAGCATGGCATTCAATGATGCCTGCGTGATAGATTATGGCGAGGAGGAGCTGAGCATGATCGCCATTACCTTTGATACGCTGAAGCATGTCAAGATATTGAAGGCGGCTGGATTTACCGACCAGCAGGCCGAAGGACTGTCAGAAGCTCAGGCCCTTGTGTTCGAAAAAAGTTTCGAGGATATCGCCACCAAACGCGACCTCAGGGAACTCGAAGTCCGGCTGGACGCCAAGCTGGAGAAGGAGCTTTCTCCCATTCGCGTCGAACTGGCCAAGATCCATGGCGAGTTGGCCACGCTGCGCTGGGGCATGGCGGTGATCGTGGGCGGCGTGGTTGCCCTGCTTTTGAGGTCCTTTTTTCCGTAATGACAGACCGGCAGGTCGGATCAGCTCCTCTCACGACAGAAAATTGCTTTTCCCCCACCCGCGGCTTTCTTTGAAGGGATTCGGTCAGCCGCGCAGTTCTGGTAACGTTCCGGCATCACCAGGTGCTGTCCCGACATTTCTTTACGATCCGAAAGACCGGCCGGAGCAGACCACTCCCGGAGGCTGTTACAGAAGGCCGAGCCTTCTGTTCGTCAATGGTTATGACAGTGTTCACACCCCGCCAAATCAATCAGTTCCACCGCTTGTTCCGGCGGCGCAGAGCCTGAGGTATTCCGCGACAAGCTCCCTGTCGTCAAAAAAAGTGTTGACATGATCGAACCATTTAATAGACAATTGACAAATTGTAAATAAAAATCCGTTCTCGGATTGCTCTGGTGTCTGCGACTTGCGACAGGCATGACAGAGGCAGGACTTCCACTTGTTTCGGAGGGAGGCGCAAATGGTTGGTTTCAATCCGATTGTCACACGTTTATCACTGTTTGCCATATCCATATTTCTTGCGGATTTCTTCATCATGTTATTCATTGGAAATCCTGGAGAAACCTGGGGCGACATTTCTCGAAGGGCGGTGGTCGATGCCGGGGCACAGGTCGCGGTCCTCCTGCCTTTGGCCTATCTCCTGTTCGTCCGATATTTTCAGCGTCGGCAGACGGCATTGGGGCAGGCCAACCGCTTCGTCTCGGATACGTTCCGCCAGACTACCGATATCATCGACCTCGCCACCGGCAACGAGGACCTCAAGGTTCAGCTGGAACGGATCCTGGCCAGCCTCTTTGCCCTGCCTTGGCTGTCCATCGAAAAGAAGGGGTCGATCTTCCTCCGGATTGCGGGACAGGATGCTCTGGAAATGGTCGTGCAGTCTGGTCTGCACAACGAACTTCTGGATAAATGCCGGACGGTGCCCTTCGGCAAATGCCTGTGCGGCCGGGCAGCGGCGGAGCAGCGCATTCAGTTCGCAGACTGCCTCGATAAACGCCATGATATTATTTTCGACGATATTAAGCCGCATGGTCATTATTGTGTGCCTATTGTTGTTGGGGGG
>PEAP01000050.1 GCA_002753665.1 Magnetococcales bacterium DC0425bin3 | reverse complement strand
CTGGTGGCCATTGCGAGGGGGTCACACCCGATCCCATTCCGAACTCGGAAGTTAAGCCCCTCTGCGCCGATGATACTGCATCTCAAGATGTGGGAAAGTAGGTCACTGCCAGGAAGTTGAACCAAAAGCCGGAGAGTTCTCCCCTCCACGGGAGGCTTTCCGGCTTTTTCCATGGTTCCTCCCCCCATGTCGCGCAGGCCTCCAGGCGGGGACGGACACCTCTAAGGCACGGAACGCCTTTGCCAATGGAGAGCGGGCAGTGAAAACCTACACGGCAACCCCCAAGGACATCCGCCGCCAGTGGTTCGTCATCGACGCCGAGGACCAGGTACTCGGGCGTCTGGCCACCGAGGTGGCCCGGCGGCTGCGGGGCAAACACAAGCCCACTTTCACCCCCAGCATGGATACCGGGGACTTCGTGGTGGTGATCAACGCCGAAAAGGTCCGCCTCACCGGAAACAAACGCAGCAACGAGCGCTTTTTCTGGCACACCAACTTTCCCGGCGGCCTCAAGAGCATCACCATCGGCGCGGAACTGGATGGGCGTTTCCCCGAACGGGTGGTGGAACGGGCAGTGCGCGGCATGCTTCCCAAGAATATCCTGGGACGCCAGATGATCCGCAAGCTCAAGGTCTACAAGGGCCCGAACCATCCCCATGCCCCCCAAACCCCCCAGGAATTGAAACTGGGCTGAACCCTTCAGGGAGCAATGCCATGTCGTTGGCGACTGCCAAATACGCCACAGGGAAACGCAAAGAGGCGGTGGCCCGCGTCCGGATCAAACCCGGCACCGGGGAAATCACCATCAACAAGCGCTCATTGGAAACCTACTTTGGCCGGCAGGTTCTCCGCATGGTGGTGAAACAGCCCTTCATCGCCACCCAGACCAACGGACAATTCGATGTCAGCGTCAACGTGACCGGAGGTGGCATCGCCGGACAGGCCGGAGCCATCAAACATGGCATTTCCAAGGCCCTGACAGTCTATGAGCCGGGCTACCGCGCCGTCCTCAAGAAAGCCGGCTTCCTGACCCGGGACTCCCGGGTGGTGGAACGCAAGAAGTACGGCAGGCACAAGGCGCGGAAAAGCACACAGTTCTCCAAACGTTGATCGTCGCCTCTGCGCCGCTGGGCCTGTTCCGCGCTCGACGACATTCAGGGCTGGTGTCCCGCTGCGGCCAGGCCACGAAAGCCTGAAAGCCGGCGGCCACAGGGGAGGAACTGGCAGCAGCCTCCCGCTGCCGATCTTACAGCGAAAGCCGCGACACGGCATTCAGCGGGGGAGGGTGGAGGGGCCCTTTCCCCATCGATCGAAGTTGTCGTGGACGCCAGGAAGCGGCTCTCATCGGTGGAGGGTGGAGAGAGGCCTCCCCAATCCAGCAAAGTTACTGTGGAAGTCGCGGAGCGACTGCCATCGGTGAGGGTGGAGGGAGGCTTCCCCCATCCAGCAAAATTAGGAGTCCGGCTCATGGCTGAAACAGCCACCCCGGTGGGTATTCTGGGGGCCTCTGGATACACCGGGGGCGAGTTGGTGCGCCTGCTGGCCCGCCATCCCAGAGTCATCATCGATCACGTCACCTCCGAACGCTATGCCGGCCAGCCACTGACGGCCGCCTATCCCCACCTGCGGGCCGCCGGTACCCTCGTCTGCCGCCCCATGGCCGCGGCCGCCGCGGCCGCCGGTCGCTGTCCGGTGGTCTTCTGTGCCTTGCCGCACCTCACCTCCATGAAAGTCATTCCCGACCTGCTGGCGGCCGGTTGCCGGGTGATCGACCTGTCGGCCGATTATCGCCTGCGGGAGGCGCAGAATTTCGCCACCTGGTACGGCAAGCCCCACTCCTCGCCGGATCTGCTCCAGGAGGCGGTCTACGGTCTGCCGGAGCGCCATCGCGGCCGGATTGCCGCAGCCCGGCTGGTGGCCAATCCGGGCTGTTATCCCACGTCAGTGCTGCTGGGTATCGGTCCCCTGCTGGAGGCCGGCCTGGCCGACCCCGATCTCATTGTCATCGACGCCAAATCCGGCGCCAGCGGGGCCGGCCGTGCTGCCCAGCAGGGCATGCTGTTGTCGGAACTCCATGAAGGTTTCAAGGCCTACAAGGTGACCGGTCACCGCCACATCGCGGAGATGGAGCAGGAACTGGCCGGTTATGCCGGTCGGCCGGTCACGATCCGCTTCACCCCCCATCTGGTGCCCCAGGTCCGTGGGATTCTGTCCACCTGCTACCTGCGCCCGCGGCAGGAGGTGGACCTGGCCCGGTGGCAGGGAGTCCTGGAGGAGCGCTACGCCGGGGAACCCTTCGTGACGGTCCTGCCCCCGGAATCCCTGCCGGCCACCAATGAGGTGCGGGGTTCCAATGGCTGCGTGCTGGCCCTCCACCAGGATGTCCGGACCGGCTGGATGGTGGTGTTGGCCGTGATCGACAACCTGGTCAAGGGGGCCGCGGGGCAGGCGGTGCAGAATCTGAACCTGATGATGGGCTGGCCGGAGACGGCAGGCCTTGACCAGTTGCCTCTCTTCCCATAGACATCATGACACGGCCGATGGGAAAAATAATGGAGTTTCGCTTGCCAACGATACGGCAAGTCTGGTAACAAGCGGAAAACGAAGTCCCATGGGACTGATCCCGTCTTAGGAGGAGCAAAGCATGGCATTGATGATCAATGAAGACTGCACCAACTGTGATGTCTGTCTGCCCGAGTGCCCGAATGAGGCGATCACGGACGGCTCCGATGTGGATTCCGACATCTATTACATCCACTCCGACCTTTGTACCGAGTGCGAAGGCGCTTTCGATGAGCCCCAGTGCGTTTCTGTGTGCCCGGTCGAGTGCATCGTGCCCGACCCGGACCACGAGGAAAGCAAGGAGGAATTGAAGGCCAAATACGAGGCCCTCCACGGCTGAGTGGCATATCTTGGCACCCTCGCCAGGACTGTTTTCGCAAAAAAGGGGGCGCTGGGTCTGGCGCCCCCTTTTTGCTTTACCGTGGAAGCCGGGAAGCGGCTTTCATCGGTGGAGGGTGGAGGGAGGCCTCTCCCATTCACAACGGCCATGGCTCCATGCTTCAAAGCATGACGGGATTTGCCCGCCTGGGAACCCAGTGGCGGGAAACCTCCATCGTCTGGACCCTGAGATCGGTCAATCACCGGTATTTCGAATGCCAGATGCGCCTGCCGGACGGCATGGGGGATCTGGAAATCCAGGCGCGCAACCTCCTGAAGAAACGGTTCGAGCGGGGCCACGTCGAATGCGTCCTGAACCTGACCGGCGCGGAGGGGGAGGGGGGGGGTCTGGAACTGGACAGCACCCTGCTGCGTTCCCTGCTGACCATGGAACGACGCCTGGGGCGGGCGGCGGGGCGACATCCAAGGGATCGGCTATCCCTGGCGCAGCTGATGACCTGGCCCGGTCTGATCCGGGCCCGGCAAACGGGCCGGCTGACCAGCCTGACGGACGGACCGTTGGGCCAGGCCATTCTCGTCGCCCTGGATGAAACGGCCCGCTCCCTGCAATCCAGTCGCGAGCGGGAGGGACGCGAGCTGGCCGGGGTGGTGCGGGAACTGCTCGCAACCCTGACCGGTCTGGTCGGGCAGGTGGCCCAGCGGTTGCCCCAACTGCGCCAGGACCTGGAACGCCGGCTGCGGGACCGGCTGGCCGAGTTGGCTGTCCTGGTGGTGGACGAAAGCCGCATCTCCCAGGAGATTGCTTTTAATATCAACAGGATGGATGTTGCAGAGGAGCTGGATCGGCTGCAGGTTCATATCCGGGAGATGGCAGGCGTGCTGGACCAGGCGGGTCCGGTGGGCCGTCGGCTTGATTTTCTGTGCCAGGAGCTGAACCGGGAGGCCAACACCCTCTGTTCCAAATCCCAGGACGTGACCCTTTCCCGCCTGGGCGTCGAACTGAAGGTGACGGTGGAAAAGCTCCGGGAGCAGGTACAGAACCTCCAGTAGGGTTCAATCTTGAACTCTGGGAGAGAAAGGGATGGCTTCACGACGCGGGTTCGTCATCATTCTGTCCGCTCCCTCCGGAGCGGGTAAAACCACCTTGATGCGAGGTCTGGCGGAACGGCTGGAGGGCATCACCATTTCCGTCTCGACCACCACCCGGGACTGCCGTCCCGGGGAGCAGGAAGGGGTGGACTATTTTTTTGTCAGCCGGACCGTGTTCGAGGCCCAGATCGCCGCCCAGGCATTTCTGGAGCATGCCGAGGTGTTCGGTAACTATTACGGCACTTCCCGGCGGATCGTGGAATCCACCCTGGCCGCGGGGCAGGATGTGGTGCTGGATATCGACTGGCAGGGCGCCCGCCAGGTCAGAAAGCATCTGGACCGCCGGGATGTGGTGGGCATTTCCATTCTGCCCCCGTCCCAGTCGGAGTTGCGGCAGCGCCTGCTGAAGCGGGGGCGGGACCGGGCCGCGGTGATCGACCAGCGGATGGAGTTGGCCAGCCGGGAGCTTTCCCATTTTCTGGAATACGATTATCTGGTGGTCAACGACCATCTGCAGCAGGCCCAGGAGAACCTGACGGCCATTGTGCGGGCGGAGCGGTGCCGGCGGGAGCGGGCCGGATCCGATGTGGCCTATATTTTGAAATCATTTGGGATTTCCGAGTAAAACGGCAGAGTGGTTGGTCGCAGGATGGAGCCTTCGAGGCAAGACGTAAAATCCAGTGGAGGGGCAAGGCATGGCACGGGTGACAGTGGATGACTGCATCAAGATCGTTCCCAACCGGTTTGAACTGGTGATTCTCGCGGCACGCCGGGCCCGGCAGTTGACCAAGGGGGCGGAAGCCACGGTGCCCCTGGAGAACGACAAGAACACGGTTCTGGCCCTGCGGGAGATCGGGGAGAATTCGGTCTCCATCAAGGATCTCTACGAGGATGATTCCCAGGACGTGATCCCCGAGGAAGGGGAGTTGGATCGGGTCGATGCGGAGGCCCGGGCCCTGATGGACGAGGAGACCAATCTGTCCGGCGTGACGGAGGAGAGCCTGGTCGATGTGAAGCCGGCCAACGATCTGGACGACCTGACCGAGGAGGTTCTGGAGTAGCTTTGATGGATGGGGGAGGCCTTCCTCCACCCTCCACCGATGAAAGTCGCTCCGCGACTTTCACGGTAACCCTGCCAGGCCCGGGATGATGAGGAGCGGCCGCATTCAGCAAGGCGGGGGGGACAATCGGGACATCCAGCCATTGCCACAGTGGACTCAACTGGTCGAACGGATTCGCGGCTACCAGGCGGACGCCGATGGGGGGTTTCTGGACCGTCTGCGCGATTTTCTGCTGGCAACGCGCCCGCTTGACGGACCATCCGCGGGGCCCCTGTCGCCTTTTTCCCTGGGGGTGGCGGGGATTCTGACCGAACTGCGCCTGGATACCGCTTCCCTGGCCGCCGGATTGGTGGCGGAGGCTTTTACGTCGGGGGTGGTCACGGAGGCGCAGATCGAGGCGGCCCTGGGCCAGGAAGTGGCCTTTCTGGTGACGGGGATCCACCGCCTGTCCCTGCTCAATCCGCCGTTGCAGAAAACCGAGCAGGCGGAGAACTTCCGCAAGATGATCCTGGCGCTGGCCAAGGATATCCGGGTGGTGTTGATTCGTCTCGCCCTTTGTCTCCAGCAATACCGCACCGCCGCCGCCCTGCCGGAGCCACCGGCCCAACTGGTGGACCGGGCCCGGGACATCCTGGAGATCTACGCCCCCATCGCCCACCGTCTGGGCATCTTCTGGATCAAGAACGAACTGGAGGATCTGGCGTTCAAGATCAGCAATCCCCTCCAGTACGAAGGCCTGCGGGCCGAAATCCAGGAGCGGCGCAAGGGGGGGACCGACGTGGTGGCCAAGGTGGTGGCCATTCTGGAAACGCTGTTGGCCCGCCACGGCATCGTTGGTTCGGTCTCGGGCCGGGAGAAGCACCTGTACTCGGTCTGGTGCAAGCTCAGGCGCAAGAACACCACCGTGGATGCGCTGCACGACCTGATCGCCTACCGCATCATCGTGCCGGACAAGGTCGATTGCTACCGGGCTCTGGGCATGATCCATGGCGAACTGCGCCCCATCCCCGGCCGGTTCAAGGATTACATCGCCCTGCCCAAGGGCAATGGCTACCAGTCCCTGCACACCGCCTGCATCGGTCCGTTCGGCAACCGGATCGAAATCCAGATCCGGACCGGGCAGATGCATCAGGTGGCCGAAAGCGGGGTGGCGGCCCATTGGCAATACAAGGCCACGGAGCAGCGACCGGGGGACCGGGACGCCATCACCGGCTATGCCTGGCTGAAGAATCTGCTGGAGATCCACCGCAATGCCAAGGACCCCAACCAGTTCCTGGAAAACGTCAAGATCGACCTGTTCCCCGATGAACTCTATCTGTTCACCCCGGCGGGGGAGATCCTGACCCTGCCCCGGGGGGCCAGCCCGGTGGATTTCGCCTATGCCGTTCATTCCCAGGTGGGCGACCGCTGCCATGGCTGCAAGGTCAACGGCCGTCTGGTGCCCTTGCGCACCGTGTTGAAGACCGGCGACACGGTGGAAATCCTCACGGCGAAGAATCAGCAGCCCAATCCCAACTGGTTGCAGTTTGTGGTCAGCGGCAAGGCCAAATACTGCATCGGCCGCTGGCTGAAGAGGCAGAAGCGTGGTCAGACCATTGCCCTGGGCCGGGAGCTGCTGGAGCGGGAGCTGCGCAAGGCGGGCCATGGGCGCACCCTCAGCGAACGGTTCTTGCGCACCGCAGCGGACCTGTTCGAACTGGCCGATGGGGACGAACTGTTGTTGCAGATCGGCACGTCCCGGTTGTCCCCGGCCGCTGTCAGTCAACGGCTGTTCCCCGATGCCGCAGGCCATGGGTCGTCCCGCAAGCCGGGGGCTGGGGAGGATTGGCGCGGCGGCGCCCAGGGACGCCCGGCGCACGCCCCCTTGCGTCTGAACGGGCTGCTGTCCGAAATCATGACCCAGGCCGCCCGCTGCTGCGCCCCGGTGCCGGGAGACACCATCATCGGCCTGGTGACCACGGGACGAGGGATCACCATCCATGCCAAGGGATGCCCCAACCTGGCCCAGATGGAGAAGAAGTTCCCGGAGCGGCTGATCCGGGAGATCGAATGGCCCGATGAAGCCCGGGGCGAGCATCACGTTGCCAGGCTGCGGGCCATGGTCCACAATCGGAAGAACATTCTGACCCGGATCAGCGAGGCGGTGGCGGGCAGCCAGGCCAACATCCTGGAGGCTCGCTTCCAGGACCCGGACCGGGAGCCCTGTATTTTGATCCTGGAGGTGGAAGTGCGGGGACGCGATCATCTGGCCCAGGTCCAGAGGAGCGTGGCGGCGTTGGCGGATGTGTTGAACGTGGATCGGATGCGGGGCTGACGGGGGAGGGGGAGACATGAACGGCAAACAGGCGGTCGGCAGCGCCAAGGCGCCACCAGCCATCGGACCTTACAGTCAGGCGGTGCGGAGCGGGGCCTGGCTGTTTCTGTCGGGCCAGATTCCGCTGGATCCGGCCACCGGCGAACCGGTGGCCGGAGGCGCGGCCGAACAGACCCGGCAGGTGATGGACAATCTCACCCAGGTGCTGGCCGCCGCGGGCGCCGGCTGGGACCAGGTGGTGAAGACCACCCTGTATCTGACCGATCCGGCCGATTTTCCCGTGGTCAACGGCATCTATCAGGGGTATCTGACGCCGCCTTATCCGGCCCGGGCCACGGTCGGGGCGGCTTGGCTGCCCCGGGGCGTCCGGGTGGCCATCGAAGGAACGGCGCATGTGCCGGAGGAGGTGCGATGAACAGGGGATGGCGGTGGATGATCGGGGTGGCGTTGATTCTGGGCCTGCCGGGCCTGGGGCAGGCGGCGCCCTTTTGCGTGGTCGATTTCGCTGGCCAGCGCTGCTGGTATGCCGACATGGACTCCTGCCGCCGGGCGGCCGGCGTCCAGGGGTCCTGCATGGTCAATCCCCTGGAGATGAAGGCGCCCAGCGGCGGGGCGTCGTTCTGCCTGGTGGAAAGTTGGCAGACGCAATGCATCTACAAGGATCTGGCCAGTTGCAATCACCAGGCGGCGCTGCGGCGGGGCGCCTGTCTGCCCAACCCCAATCAGGCCTGGATCGCGCCCTGGAACAGGCAACCGGATCGCGCTGGCGCGGGCACGGCGGACCAGGCGTCGGAGGAGAAACAGGCCCCGACAGCTGGCCAGGCAGCGGAGAAGGACAAGGGCCCGGCAGCGGGTCAAGCCCCGGCAGGCGGGGTGCAGCAGGCCCGAAGTCCGGCGCCCGTCGCCGCCCCCCCGGCCGCCGCCTTTGGACCGCGGGGCTGGAACTGGGGCGCTGCCGGACCGCCGCCGTCCAATCCCGGCGTGAGCCCGGGCGGTGGCGGCTGGCCGCCCCGCCCGCCCGCCGGCTGGTGACCGGTCCGGTCGGGACCTGCCGGTCGCTCATGGCTCTTCCAGCATCCGGTTCCTGGCGAAGCTGAAGGTGTCGTTGCCGGCCACGATGATGTGGTCCAGCACGTTGATGCCGATGGGAATCATCGCCTGCTGGATCATCTGGGTCAGGGTGCGGTCCTCCCGGGAGGGCAGGAGGGAGCCGGAGGGGTGATTGTGGGCCAGGATCACCTGACTGGCCTTGTGCCGCAGGGCGGCCTCCACCACATGGCGGGGGTGGATGTAGGCCTCCTGGACCGTGCCCTTGGTGATCAGGGCGGGAAAGATCAGCCGGCAGCGGGCGTCCAGGCAGAGGACATAGAATACCTCCTCGGTGCGCCCGGCCATCAGGGGCACCAGGTAGTTGTTGGTCATCTCCAGATTGTTCAGGGGCGGTTTGTCCCGCAGGACCCGGTCCTGGAGATAGAGGCGGGTCAGGGCGGGAATCAGGCTCAGAAAGGTGGCGGCCTTTTCACCCATGCCCTCAATCTGGGCCAGATCCTTGGGGTCGGCCTCCAGGATGGCCGACAGCGACCCGAAGCGCTGCATCAGCAGATGGGCGATGGCGTTGGTATCCCGGCGGGGCAGGGCGTAGAACAGCAGCAGCTCCAGGGTCTGGTGGGGTTCGAACCGTTCCAGGCCTTCCCGCAGGAACCGTTGCCGCAGGCGGGTGCGGTGACCGGCATGGAGGTCCTTGTGGCAGGCTCCGCCACTGTCGGACACCCGCTCTGGTCCACCGTCCGGCTGCCGACCGTTGGCCATGGACAGGGCATGAATCTCATCAGGACGATGTACCATGGAAGATCCGTTTTCCCAATTCGAACAGGATGATGGCCAACGCCGTCCCGCCTACTCCAAGGAGGCGGAACAGTCGGTACTGGGCGCCATCCTGCTGGACAACACCATTCTCGATCAGGTGGCGGACATCCTGACCCCGGAGGATTTCTATCTCGGGGCCCACCGGGTCACCTTTCGGGCCATGCTGACCCTGTTCGAAAAGGGACAACCGGCGGATCCGGTCATTCTAAGGGAGTATCTGGAGAAAAACGAAGAGCTGGAAGCGGTGGGTGGTCCCGGTTACCTCGCCGAGCTGGTCAATACGGTGCCCGCCACCGCCAACGCCAAGGCCTACGCCAATCTGGTCCATGACAAGTCGATGTTGCGGGAACTCTCCCGGGAGGCCAGCGCCATCGTGGAGGAGGTCTACCGCAGCCGGGGCAATGCCGACGCCATTCTGGACGAGGCCGAGCAGCGCATCTTCGCCGTGGCGGAACGCAAGGAACAGCGCCGTTCCGGCTATGCCGACATGCGCTCGGTGGTGGTGCCGGTGCTGGAGCATATCGAAAACCTGATGGACCACAAGACCGCCATCACCGGCATTCCCACCGGGTTTGCCGATCTGGATCGGCTGTTGTCCGGGTTGCAGAAGACCGACCTGGTGATCGTGGCCGGGCGTCCGGCCATGGGCAAGACCGCCCTGGCCATGAACATGGCTGCCCATGCCGCCCTGGAGGCCCAGGTGCCGGTGGCGGTGTTCTCCCTGGAAATGTCCAAGGAGCAGCTGGTCACCCGACTCCTGGCCAGCGTGGGCCGGGTGGACGCCCAGGGCCTGCGCTCCGGGTATCTGAAGGACTCGGAATACAAGCAGTTGAGCCAGACGGCCGCCCGTCTCACCGATGCCCCCCTCTACATCGACGACTCCCCGGCCCTGACCGTCACCGCCCTGCGGGCCAAAGCCCGGCGCCTGAAGCGGGAACGGGACGTGGGCCTGATCGTGGTGGATTACCTCCAGTTGATGCGCGGCGCCACCCAGGCGGAGAACCGCACCCAGGAGATCACCCAGATCAGCCAGGGACTCAAGGCCGTGGCCAAGGAATTGCGGGTGCCGGTGCTGGCCATTTCCCAGCTGTCCCGCGCCCCGGAAGGGCGCACCGGCAACCGGCCCATGCTGTCGGATCTGCGGGAATCGGGCAGCATCGAACAGGATGCCGACGTGGTGATGTTCGTCTTCCGGGAGGAGTATTACAAGCCCGACGATCCCTCCCTCAAGGGGTTGGCGGAGGTCATCGTGGCCAAGCAGCGCAACGGTCCCGTCGGCAGCGCCCGCCTCACTTTTCTCCACAACATCACTCGGTTCGAGGACCGTTCCAACCGTGACGAAATCCCTCTCTGAATTCGCCTCCCGCTCCCCCGGCCCGGGCCGCGCCACCCGGCTGACCGTGGACCTGGCGGCGGTGGTCCACAATTACCGGGTCGGCCAGCAGGCCACCGGGCCGGAGGTGGCGCTGTGGCCGGTGGTGAAGGCCGATGGCTACGGCCTGGGGGCGTTGCCCATCGCCAAGGCCCTGCGGGAGGCCGGCGCGCCGGGGCTGTGCGTGGCCCTGGTGGAGGAGGCGGCGGCCCTGCGTGGGGCCGGGGTGACAGGTCCGCTCATCCTGCTCTCGGGGCTGGCGGGAGCCGCCCCCGGGCAGTTGGCGGGGCTGGATGTGCAGCCGTTCCTCTACGAACCCCGGGGCGCCCTGGACACCCTGGCCGGTCTGCCGCCGGGCCGCGGTCTGTCGGTTCACGTCAAGGTGGATACCGGCATGGGCCGCCTGGGTCTGTCGCCGGAGGCTGTGCCGGATTTTCTGGAGGCCCTGGATCGGCTGGGCGACCGCATTCGCCCGGTGGGTTTGGTGTCCCACCTGGCCTGTGCCGATGAACCGGCCCGGCCCGAGACGGCCCGGCAGATCGAGATTCTGGAGACGCTGCTGCGTCATCCCCGGATCGCGCCCCGGGGCTTGCGGGTCTCCATGGCCAACAGTGCCGGCCTGCTGGCCCATCCCGGCGCCCGCGGTCATTGGGCTCGCCCCGGCATCATGCTGTACGGCAGCTCGCCCTTCTATCCCGCCGCGGACTGGCGGGCGGCGGGACTGCGGCCCGTGGTCACCTGGACCAGCCGGGTGGCCCAGATCAGCGAAAAACCGGCCGGCACCCCGTTGGGCTATGGCCATACCCATACCACCGTCCGGCCCAGTCGGCTGGCCCAGGTGCCGGTGGGGTACGGAGACGGCTATAACCGCCGCCTGGGCAACCGGGCCCAGGTGTTGGCCGGGGGGACCCGGGCCCCGGTGGTGGGACGGGTCTGCATGGACCTGATCACCGTGGACATCACCCATCTGCCCCAGGTGGGGGTGGGGGATCCCATCACCCTCCTGGGCCGGGACGGGGAGGAGTTCATCTCCGTCGAGGAGATGGCCGGCTGGCTGGACACCATTCCCTACGAAGTGACTTGCGCCTTGGGCCGTCGCGTGCCCCGGACCTACCGGACTGTTGGGGATTCATGAACGGCATCATTATTGCATCGTGATGTTCATGGTCCTGGGCTGGCGGGAAGATGTTCCCATGCCCCAGGACCGGTTCGAGAACCCCGGGGGCGTCAACGGATTGCCGTCCCCTGTCAATGTCCGTGCCGGTGTCATGAGGAGACCAAGGATGACCCCCAGGAGCAGCGAAGAGAGGCAGGAGCCAGGATTCGATCAGGGCCAGGAGGCGGTATGGTATGGCAAGGATCACTATGGACCCAACCGCATGGGGCTGCTGGACAACACCCCTGAACTGGGCCTGGTCTACCGCATGCCCGGCCGGAGCCGCCGCCGTTCGGGGCGCAAGAGCTGGCTGCTGGGTTTCATGACCCTGCCCGCCCTGGCTTGGTTGCTGGCCATGGTGGTGTTCTGGGGGGGAGGCGAACCCGCCAGCGTGATTCCCGCCCCCCGGGAGACCCACGCGGCGTCCCCGCCGATCCAGCCGGTTCCGCCGGTGCCGACGCCTGTGCCCATGCGGCGGGTATCCCAGCCGATCCCGCCCCAGCCGGCCCCGAGCCCCCAGGCGGGCTGACCCTCCCGCCATGGCCCGGGCCAAGCAGCGTTTCATCTGCGGTGATTGCGGCGCCGAACAGCTCCGCTGGGAGGGGCGCTGCAATGCCTGCGGGGCCTGGAATACCCTCCAGGAGGTAACCATCCCGGCGGGCCGGGCCGCTGCGGTCGGTCCGAGGCGGGACACCCCGATTCCCCAGCTGCTGGCGGCGGTGGAGGGGGGCGAGGAAGCCCGCTGGCGGGTGGGCCTGGAGGAGCTGGACCGGGTGCTGGGGGGGGGGCTGGTGCCCGGGTCGGCGGTGCTGATCGGCGGGGATCCCGGGATCGGCAAGTCCACCCTGCTGCTGGAGGCCATGGAAGCCCTGTCCGGCCAGCGGGAGGTGCTGTACGTTTCCGGCGAGGAGTCGATCCGTCAACTGAAACTGCGGGCCCAGCGGTTGGGTCTGGGCGGCGAACGCCTGCGGGTAGTGATGGAGAACCGCCTGGAGAGCGTGCTGGCGGCGGTGACGGCGGTGGATCCCAGCGTGCTGGTGGTGGACTCCATTCAGACCTTGGCCAGCGACGGCCACCCATCGGGGGCCGGCAGCATCACCCAGGTGCGGGAATGCGCCGCCCGGCTGATCATGGAGGCCAAACAGCGGGGCATGGCCCTGTTTCTGGTGGGCCATGTCACCAAGGATGGCCAGATCGCCGGCCCCCGGGTATTGGAACACATGGTGGATACCGTCCTCTATTTCGAGGGCGAGCGGGGTCACAATTACCGGATCCTGCGGGCGGTGAAAAACCGTTTTGGCGCCGCCAACGAGATCGGCGTGTTCGAGATGCGGGATTCCGGCCTCCATCAGGTGCCCAATCCCTCCGAACTGTTTCTCTCCGAACGGGTGCGGGGTGCCTCGGGGTCGGTGGTGTTTCCCGGCATGGAAGGCAGCCGTCCGGTGCTGCTGGAGATCCAGTCCCTGGTGGCCCCCAGCCTGCTGGCCCAGCCCCGCCGCACCACCCTGGGGTTGGAGGCCAACCGCTTGGCCATGCTCACGGCGGTGCTGGAGAAACGGTTGGGGCTGGGGCTGTTCAACCATGACATTTTCGTCAATGTGGCCGGTGGGTTCCGCATCAATGAACCGGCGGCGGACCTGGCGGTGGCCGCCTCCCTGTTTGCCTCCCACCGCAACCTGGGCGCCGATCCGGGCCTGGTGATCCTGGGTGAGATGGGGCTGGCCGGGGAGGTGCGGGCGGTGGCCCATGTGGCCGCCCGGCTCAAGGAGGCCGCCAAGCTGGGCTTCACCCGCTGTCTGCTGCCGGCCAAATGTTTGGGCCACCTGCCTCCGGGATTGGCCATGCGGGCCGAGCCAGTGGAGTCGGTGGGGGAAGCCCTGGAGAAGGTGGCGGGATGAGCGGTTTCGATTATTTTCTGCTGCTGGTGGTGGCGTTCTCCGCCCTGTTCGCTGCCCTGAAGGGGGGCGGGCGGGAATCCTGGGCCCTGGCGGGATGGCTGCTGGCCCTGGGTCTGGCCCTGGGCCTGGCGGTGCGGTTGGAGCCGTGGCTGACCCCCCTGCTGCCCGATCCGCCCATGGTGGGCACGGTGGGTTTTCTGGTGATCCTGGTCGGGATCAAGCTGGTGGCTTGGCTGCTGGAGCTGGCGGTGGTGCGGCTGCGGGGGCACCGGGAACCATCGCCCCTGTCCCGGATGGCGGGACTGTTTTTCGGCCTGACCCGGGGCATGGTGCTGCTCCTCGCCGGGTTTGTGGTATTCCTTTCTTTTGACATTCCCCCCCCGAAAATGATAAGTGGATCCCTTCTTGCCCGTCATGGCATCAATGGCGCCCATTGGATCGGGGGGTGGCAGGCGCCGGAGTCGGTGCTTGCCCACCGTTTGCGGGAAAGCTACCGCGCCTATCGGGATCTGGACACCCCGTCGCCATGACGGCTGATCCCCGCAGGCCAGTCATGCCCCCGCAGGCCAATCATGCCAGCCCGCAGGCCAATCATGCCAGGTTGAAGGCAACCTTCACGATCATGGGAAAGCCCCCGTTGCAACCCCTTCTCGACGATCATTTCCGGGATGAATGTGGTGTTTTCGGCGTCTACGATCATCCCGAGGCCGCCAACCTGGTGTACCTGGGACTGTATGCCCTGCAACACCGGGGGCAGGAGTCGGCCGGCATCGTGTCCGCCGAGGAGCGGATTTTCCACATCAACCGGGGCCGGGGTCTGGTGGCGGATGTTTTCAAGCGCCGCGACTTGGATCAACTGTCCGGTGTCAATGCCATCGGTCATGTCCGCTACTCCACCGCCGGCGGCAGCGCCAACCAGCGCAACCTGCAACCCCTGGTGGTGGATACCGCCGACGGGGGCATGGCCATCGCCCACAACGGCAACCTGGTCAACGGCGTCCAGATGCGCCGGGAGCTGGAGCGGCGGGGGTCCATTTTCCAGTCCACCATGGATACCGAGGTGATCGTCCACCTCACCGCCCTGTCCCGGCACCGCACCTTTCCCGAACGGCTCACCGATGCCTTGTCCCAGGTGAAGGGGGCCTACGCCATGGTGGCCATGAACGAACGGCAGATCATTGGGGTGCGGGATCCCAACGGGTTTCGTCCCCTGGTGCTGGGGCGGTTGGAGAACGGCGGCTATGTTCTGTCCTCCGAGACCTGCGCCCTCAGCCTGATCGAGGCCGATTTTCAGCGGGATGTGGAGCCGGGGGAGATGGTGGTGATCGGACCGGACGGTCTGAAATCCTTCTATCCCTTCGAAGCCATGCCGCGCAAGCTCTGCATCTTCGAATACATCTATTTCGCCCGGCCCGACTCCATCGTGGACGGCATCAACGTCTACCAGGCCCGCAAGCGGATCGGCAAGACCCTGGCCCGGGAGTATCCGGTGGAGGCCGACGTGGTGATCCCGGTGCCGGACTCCGGGGTGCCGGCGGCCCTGGGGTTTTCCCAGGAATCGGGCATTCCGTTCGAACTGGGCATCATCCGCAACCACTATGTGGGACGCACCTTCATCGAACCCCAGCAGTCCATTCGTCACTTCGGCGTCAAGATCAAACTCTCCAGCACTCCCGAGACCATCGCGGGCAAACGGGTGGTGCTGGTGGATGACTCCCTGGTGCGGGGCACCACCAGCCGCAAGATCGTCAAGATGATGTGGTCCGCCGGAGCCAAGGAAGTCCACCTGCGCATCAGTTCGCCGCCCACCACCCATCCCTGTTTCTATGGCATCGACACGCCCACGCGGCAGGAGCTGCTCGCCTCCAGCCATTCCGTGGAGGAGATGCGCAACTACACCACCGCCTCGTCCCTGGCCTTCATCTCTCTGGACGGGCTTTATCAGGCAGTCAACGTCCAGCGCAATGGCTATTGCGACGCCTGCTTCTCCGGTCAGTATCCCATTCCCCCCCAGCAGGAAGAGAGTTCACAGCTCACCCTGCTGCAAGAAACCTGAGCCCTCGTTACTGGGCACGAATCCTGCAAGACATTCCCGGACCGCAGACCGATGACCGTGAAAGTCGCGCCGCGACTTTCATCCGGAGCCTTTGCCGCTGGTGACCGGTCCCTCCACGCCGTGGCGGGAACTGGCGGTGGTCGGCTGCGGGTCTGGCGCACGGCAGTGATCGTCAATCCGGTGACAGGAGATGGGGCATGTCGGGAATGGGACTGCTGGGAGTGGCAGGAGAATTCAAGAAGAATGTGATGGATTTGCGGCATCGCCGTCAGGAAATCATCGCGGCCAATGTCGCCAACGCCGACACTCCCGGCTACAAGGCCCGGCGCCTCGAATTCGAGGACGTGCTGGCCGAGGCGATGCCCAAGCCGGGGGAACTGGCCATGCAACGCTCCGACCGCCAGCACATGCCCCTGTCCTTTTCAGCGGTGGACGGCGAGGTGCAGGAAGTGGAGACCCCCATTCCCAAGGGGGATGGCAACAGCGTGGATCTGGAGCAGGAGATGGCGCGGCAGACGGCCAACCAACTCCTCTATGACTATGCCGCCCAGTCCCTGAACGCCCAGATCAGCAAGCTGCGCTTGGCGATCGACGGCGGCAGCCAGTAGGCCGCGAGCCCGCGGCCGTCGGACGGGCCCGGGATTGGTGTGAGTGAACGGATGCTTGTGAGATCAGGGGAGCCCCCATGGACTTTTTGAGTTCCTTTCGCGTGACCGCCTCCGGTTTGGCAGCCCAACGGATGCGGCTCAACCTCATTGCCGAGAACGTGGCCAATGCCCAGACCACCCGCACCCCGGAGGGCGGGCCTTACAAGCGGCGGGATCCGCTGTTCATGGCCCGGCCCTTCGACGCCATGATGGACAAGGAAATGGCGGCGGGCGACACCGGCGTGGCCATTGACCGCATCGTGGTGGACGACAATCCCCCGCGGATGCAATACGATCCCACCCACCCGGATGCCAACGCCGACGGTTATGTGGCCATGCCCAACATCGATGTGGTGACGGAAATGGTCAACATGATGGCCGCCAGCCGTTCCTATGAAGCCAACGTATCGGTTCTCAATGCCTCCAAGGCCATGGCCCTGAAGGCATTGGAGATCGGAAAATAAGGGGAGAGTAGATCATGACCATCCAACCCATCGACATGAACCTGGGCATCGCCGCCACCAAAGGGACCGGAGGACCGGCCAAGGCCGGGGCCTGGGAAGAGTTCGCCGAACTGCTTTCGGACCAGATCAAGCAGACCGACCAGCTTCAGAATGAAGCGGTGGACCTGAGCGAGAAGGCGATGCTGGGCAATGCCGGAGTCAGTCTCCACGAGGCCCAGATCGCCAGCGCCAAGGCGGACCTGCACATGCGGCTGTTGATCCAGGTGCGCAACAAGGCGGTGGAGGCATACCGAGAAGTCATGAGAATGCCGGCCTGAGCATAGGCCCTGAGCAGACGGTTGGGTGACGAGTGGCAGGTGCTGGACCAGCGACGAGGCGAGGGACCCCATGGCTGAAATGAACAATAATCCGAGTAAGGGAGGCTCGCCGGAGGAGGCCCGCAGCGAAAACTGGAGCCTGTCCGGCTTCATGGGGGGCCTGCCTCTGGCGGGAAAGACCGGCCTGATGATCGCGGCCGGCGCCACGGTCCTGGCCCTGGCGGCCATCATCTGGTTCGCCTCGCGGCCTTCCTATCAGCTGCTCTTCTCCGGCCTGCCGGAGGTGGAGGCGGCCCGGCTGGTGGAACAGCTGGAAAAAATGCAGGTTCCCTACGAGCTGGCTGCCAAGGGCACGGCGGTCCGGGTGCCCGCCGACCGGGTGACCGAGGTGCGGCTGGAACTGGCCTCCCAGGGGATCCCCAAGGTCACCGAGGGGGTGGGTTACGAGATCTTCGACCAGACCGGTCTGCAGGGGATGACCGATCGGCTCACCAACATCAATCTGCAACGGGCGTTGCAGGGGGAGCTGGCCCGCACCATTGAGGGGTTGGCCTCGGTGCGCAGCGCCCGGGTCCATGTGGTGCTGCCCAACCGGTCGGTGTTCGCCTCCGAGGAGAAGGAGGCCTCCGCCTCGGTCACGCTGGAGCTGGCCAATCCCCTCAAGCCCAGTCAGATCGATGGCATTGTCCATCTGGTGTCCTCGGCGGTGCAGGGCCTGGACTCCAGCAAGGTGACGGTGCTGGACCACAAGGGCAATCTGCTGGCCGGGGGCAAGGAGGATTCCAAGGATGGCCGGATGGCCCCGGATGAAAGCCTGACTCTGCAGCGCAACAAGGAGATGCTGCTGGAAAAGAACGTCAAAACGATGTTGGATACCCTGCTGGGGGATCCGGACCGGAGCATCGTGCGGGCGACGGTGGAGTTGAACCTGGACAAGGTGGAGCGTCAGGAAGAGGTCTTCGACCCCGACCGCCAGGTGGTGGTCAGCGAACAGATGGTCAACGAGCAGAGCCAGGGAATCTTCGGCACCGGCGGCATTCCCGGGGTGCAGCCCAACGATCCCAACAACACCAACACCGCCGCCGGGGGTGCCGGTTCCCAGCAGAGCCGCAACGTGGAGCGGGAAACCAAGAACTACGGCAACTCCAAGACCGTCAATCACATTCGCAAATCGGTGGGGGACATCAAGCGGATTTCCGTGGCGGTGGCGGTGGACCACACCCTGGTGCCATCCGGAAAGCCGGGCGAACCCGCCCAGTGGCAGCCCCGGTCTCCGGAGGAGCTGGCCAACCTGCGCAAGATGGTCGAACAAGCGGTGGGTTATGACCAGGGGCGCGGGGACAAGATCGAAGTTCTCAGCTATCGCTTCACCCCGCCCAAGCCGCCCGAGGAGCCGATCAGCCCCTGGTTGACCCCGGACTTCCAACTGGAGATGGCCAAGTACCTGGTGTTCGCCATCCTGGTTTTCCTGCTGGTCTTCTTCGTGATGCGGCCCCTGGTGAAGACGCTGCTGCTGCCGGAGAAGCTGGACGAGGACGCCCTGCCCGGCACCGTGGCGGAACTGGAACGGCGTCTGATGGCCGAGGGTGTGGGCACCATGCCTTCGGAACAGCCGACCCGGATGGTGATTCCCGACCGCACCATGCAGTTGGCCCAGCAGATGATCAACGACAATCTGGAAGAGGCCCGGGAAATCCTGCGCTCCTGGATGGCCGAGGGGGGCTGACCGCCCCTGTCGGGGCGGGGGGATATCCTGGGTATCCCCCGCCCCGGGCTGGTGGGAGGGTGTGGCCGGACATGGCCATACTGCGACTGGCTCAATGGAACCACTGTAAAGCAAGGATTGCGTGATGGCAGAGAAACTGGAAGAGGGTGCCGCCGAGCAACCCCAACCGCGGCGCAAGAAGATTCGCCTGAGCGGCAAGGAGAAGACAGCGGTATTCATTCTGTCGCTGCCCGATGAGGACTCCAAGAAGCTCATGGAGGGCATGAACGAGGATGAGATCCGGGAGATCTCCCGCACCATTTCCCGCATGGGCCAGATGCCCCAGGACGTGGTCAGGGCGGTGCGGGAGGAATTCCTGTCCCGCTTCGAAAACGCCGCCTTCGATGTCCGGGGCGGCATGCAGAAGGTGAAGGATCTCATCTTCAGGGTGCTGGGCAAGGAGAAGGGACGCCACCTGCTCAAGGAATTGCAGCAGGGCCCCAAGAACACCCCGTGGGAAATCCTCAACACCATGGAACCCACGCTGGTGGCCAATTTTCTGACCAACGAGCATCCCCAGAGTATTGCGGTGGTGCTGTCCCAACTGCAGACCGAACAGACCTCCTTCATCATCGACTACCTGCCGCCGGACGTGCAGCAGGATGTGATCTACCGCATGGCCAAGCTGGGCAATCTGCCGCCCGGAGCCATGGAGGACATCGAGGAGTCCCTGTTGGCCGAACTGGAGGCCCTGGGGGCCACCCGTGGCCTTTATACCCAGGAGGGTGGCGGCGGCGTTCGCAAGGTGGCGGACATCCTTAACATGATGAGTCGCGATGTTTCCGACAAGTTGTTGGCCTTTCTGGACGAAGAGGACAATCCCCTGGCCGAGGAAGTGCGCAAGGAGATGTTCCTGTTCGAGGATCTGCTGCTGATGGACGATCGCAGCTTCCAGGTTCTGTTGCGGGAGATTTCCAACGACGAACTGCTCACCGCTCTCAAGGGTACCGAGGACCGGCTCAAGGAGAAGTTCTTCGGCAACATGTCCGAGCGGGCCGCCGAGATGCTGCGGGAGGATCTGGAGATGATGGGGCCGGTCAAGGTGACCGATGTGGAAGGCGCCCAGCAGTCGATTCTCAAGATCGCCCGCAAGCTGGAGGCCGATGGCACCATCGTCATCATGGGCAAGGGCTCCGAAGATGTGGTGCTTTGACTTGGCGGCGGGCCGGCTGTGGTCGTGTTGGGCATGGGTATCACACGGATCTGGTGGTTGACCGGTCATGGACAAGACTCTCCAAGCACAGATCATTGATCAGGAAACCGCCCTGAAAGAACTGCGGGTGGTGCGGTTTGCCGACCTGCTGGTGCGCCATGTCGATGAGGATGAAGGTCTTTTCATCCCCCTTGCCCCCAGTGGTGCCCAACCGGAACGGGAGCTGGTGGAAGAGGCGGCGGAGGTCCCCGAAGAGGAGATCGGCCAACGCCGCCTGGAACAGATCGAACGGGAGACCTACCAGCGGGTCTTTGCCGCCGCCGAGCAGGCGGGGTTGGAGATGGGTCGGCAGAAGATGGAACAGGAGCTGGCCGAGGTGTTGCCGCGGCTGGAAACCCTGTTGCGGGGGCTGGAGGAGTTGCCGGCCCGGATGTTTGCCGCCAACCATCGCATGCTGGTGGAGACCGCCATGCTGCTGGTCCGGGAGCTGCTGGGCCACGAATTGCAGACCAATCCCGAGGAGTTGGCCGACCGCATCGGCCGGGAGCTGGAGCGGATGGGCGAGCAGGACAACATCCGTCTCTATCTTGCGCCGCGGGATGTGCCATTTTTGCAACGCATTCGGGATTTCAAGCGGTTGCGTCTGGAATCCGACCCTGCGGTCGCCCCTGGTTCGTTCCGGCTGGAAAGCGCCTTCGGTGGAATGGAGAGCAACCTCGACGAACAGTTGCGGGAGGTGGAGCAGACCCTGCGGGAATACCTGCGGGAGCGGCTGGAGAAGATCGAGACCCCAGAAGGGACCGCCCAGGCCCGGGAGGTGGTGAATCAGCTGGGCGAGGCGGCGGCCGAGGCGCTGGCCGCCCGGGACTTGGCCGCCCGGGACCTGGTTGATGTTGAAGGACAGCAGGAGGAGGCCCTGTCGGGGTCCGCTCCGGTGGCAGGACCGGCGGATGAGATCCTGCCGGTGCCGGAAGCCGCGCCCATCGAGGTGGGCGACCTGGAGACCACCGGGCCGGAGTCTGCCCCATGAACGCCCGTTTGGAACTGCCCTGGAACGAGTACCGGCAGATGGCCCGGGAGAAGGTGGGATCCCATCGCCTGGGCCGGGTCACCCAGGTGGTGGGACTGCTCATCGAGGGGGCCGGCCCGGTGGTCTCCATCGGCGAGATGTGCGAGGTGGAGTCCGAGGACGATGGGTCCCATATCAAGGCGGAGGTGGTGGGATTCCGGGGTGATGCGGTGTTGTTGATGCCCCTGGGCTCCATCAGCGGGATTCGTCCGGGCAGCCGGATCGTCTCCCGGGGGCGGGTGGAACGGGTGCAGGTGGGGGAGAACCTGCTGGGGCGGGTGATCGGCCCCATGGGGGAACCCCTGGACGGCCGTCCTCTTCCCCATCTCACCGAGACGGTGCCTCTGCATGCCGAGCCCATCAATCCGGTACTGCGGCGCCGCATCGACACGCCTTTGGACATGGGGGTGCGGGCGGTCAACGGCCTGATCACCATCGGCCGGGGGCAGCGCATGGGGATCTTTTCCGGTTCAGGGGTGGGAAAAAGCACCCTGATGGGCATGCTGGCCCGTTACACCGAAGCGGATGTCAACGTCATCGCCCTGGTGGGGGAGCGGGGGCGGGAGGTGGTGGAATTTCTGGAGAACGTGCTGGGTCCGGAGGGGCGGGCGCGGTCGGTGGTGGTGGTGGCCACGTCGGATCTGCCGCCGCTGTTGCGGTTACGGGCCGCTTTTCTGGCCACGGCGGTGGCCGAATACTTTCGTGCCCGGCAGAAGAACGTGCTGTTGCTGATGGATTCGGTGACCCGTCTGGCCATGGCCCAGCGGGAGGTGGGGCTGGCCCGGGGCGAGCCTCCCACCAGCCGCGGCTATCCGCCGTCCACCTTCATGCTGCTGCCCCGCCTGCTGGAGCGGGCCGGCCGGGATGGCGGGGAGGGGAGCATCACCGCCCTGTATACGGTGTTGATGGAGGGCGACGATGTGCAGGATCCCATCGTGGACGCGGTGCGCGGTATTCTGGACGGGCACATCATGCTGTCCCGGGACTTGGCCCATCAGAATCATTTTCCGCCCATCGATGTTCTGACCTCCATTTCCCGTCTCATGAACGATCTGGCCACCCCGCAGCACAAGAAGGCGGCCGGCCGGCTGCGGGAGCTGCTGGCCACCTACACCAAGGCCGAGGACATGGTCAACATCGGGGCCTATGCGGTCGGATCCAACCCCCTGATCGACCAGGCCCTGAAGCTGATCAAGCCGATCCGGGAATTCTTGCGCCAGGATGTGTCCGACTCCACCGCCATTCCCGCCACCCTGGCCCGGATGGAGGCCCTGTTCGGTGAGTGAGAAGGCCTGAGGGGGCCGTCAGAAGAGCGTATAGATCAACGGCGTCACGGCCGAGCCCTGGGTATAGACCACCAGGCCCCCCAACAGGGCGATCATGAGGAAGATCGGCACCAGCCAGTATTTCTTCCGTTCCCGGAAGAAGGCCCAGATTTCGGTGAGGAAGGACATGGGCGGCACTCCTTGATGTGGACCAGTCACGATCCCGTGTAGACCCTCCCCATTGTGCGGTTCATGGCGGTCCGGGGGCAAGAGACGCTTGTCCGCCTAAACCCGTTGCATTACCGTGAAAGGCGCTCCGCGCCTTTCATCGGTGGAAGGGGGGACGGAGGCCCCCCCATCCATCGAAATCAGGCCGTCTGCCAGCTGGCTGCGATGACGGCGGCCGCA